>DJIE01000039.1:0-16362 GCA_002433465.1 Salinisphaera sp. UBA6602 | reverse complement strand
CCGATGGTGCAGCCGTGCAGCATCGCCTGATGGCCCACGGTACAGTCCGCGCCCACGGTCAAAGGAAAGCCGGGGTCGGTATGCAGCACGCAGCCGTCCTGAATATTGCTGCCGCGCCCGATCGTGATCAGCTCCTGGTCGCCGCGCAGCACGGCGTTGAACCAGATACTGGCATCGACTTCGAGCTTCACATTGCCGAGCACGGTGGCGTTGTCGGCCACGAAGAACTGTCCGGCATCCGGCGTTTGTGGGGTGATGTCGTCCAGGCGGTAAAGCATGTCGTCCTCCGGTTGCTTCTTGTCGTCGTTAATTGTCGACCGCGCTCAGCGCAGCCCGCCGGGCTTGCGGGCGACATCGTCGCGCACGTAGACCGGCAGCGCCTGCGCGGCGGGCAGACCTTCACCAGCGCGCAACGTCGGTATGGCCAGGCGTGCGATATCGAGAGCATGCGGCCACTGTTCAACGGGTTCCAGCGTCTCGGGCGCGACGCCGCGCTCGCCGGCGACGACGTGCCAGCCGTTGCCGGCCCGGGTGTATTCGTTGGCCGTGTCGGCGTCGAGCTGTTCCGGGCGCATGACCCGTTCGATACCCAGCGGTTCCGGGGCGGCGCCCTGCCCTCGCTGGTAGTCGGCGCTATAGATTTCGCCCATGCGCGCATCCTGAACCACGCGGATGCGTTCAACACGCGCGTCTTGATGCAGGCAGCGCGCGGCCAGCGCCGCGAGGGTAGACACCGGCACCACCGGCCGATCAATGCCCGCGGCCAGACCCTGAATGAGCCCGGCGGCAATCCGCAGACCGGTGAACGCACCCGGCCCACGTCCGAACGCCAGGCCGTCGAGATCGGCCAGCTCGAGATCGGCGCGCTCCAGCAGCTCCCGCGCCAGCGGCAACAGACGGCGTGCATGGGCCTGCGGGGCGATCTCGAAGTGTTCGAGCTCGTAGTCGCGCTCGACGTCCACGACGGCAACCGACAACGCCTCGGTCGAGGCATCCAGGGCGAGTATCTTCATGCCGGCGCCAGAGAATCGAGAAATTCGCAGGCCACGGCCTGATCGCGGGTGATGGGCATGGGCGGCAGGCTGGCCCGAATCGCGCCGCCGTAGCGCGCCGTGAACAGCCGCGGGTCGCAGATGGCCAGTACGCCGCGGTCGGCGGCGTCGCGAATCAGGCGGCCCACGCCCTGCTTGAGGGTGATGATGGCCTGGGGCAGTTGGTAGTCCATGAACGGGTTCTCTCCGGCCTCCTTCATCGCGGTAAACCGTGCCGCCAGCACCGGGTCGGCCGGCGAGGCGAACGGCAGGCGGTCGATGATCACCAGCCGCAGGGCCTGACCGCGTACGTCCACGCCTTCCCAGAAACTGCTGGTCGCGACCAGTACCGCCCCGTCGTCGTTGCGAAACTCCGCCAATAGCGTGGCCCGCGGCGCACTGCCCTGCATGAGCACATCGATGCCGGCCGCGGCCAAGGCCTCGCCGTAGCGGGCCACCGCCCGGTAGCTGGTACACAGCAGGAAGGTACCGCCGCCGGACGCTTCGATAAGCGCCAGCGCCTGGGATACCAGCGCGTCGTCGAAGTCCGGCGTGTTCGGCGCCGGCATGGCCTGGGGCGCATACAGCATGGCGTTGCGTTCGTAGTCGAACGGGCTGGGCAGCACCTGCTGGGTAACGTCGGCGAGCCCGAGTCGGCGACAGAAGTAGTCCAGGTCGTTCTTGACCGCCAGGGTGGCCGAAGTGAATATCCAGGCGCCGGGATAGGCTTCGATGGCGCGCGAGAACGGCGTGGCCACATCCAACGGCGTGCTGTGCCAGATCCAGGCCGTGCCGCGTTTTTCCAGCCAGCTGATCCGGTCGGCGTCGCTCGCGCTCACGGTGGTCAGGGCGGCTTCGAGCTCGCCACAGCGCCGCGACAAAGCCTTCATGCGGTCGCTGCGGCTGGCCACCGGCTCCAGGCCGGTCTTAAGCGCGAGCAGCGCCGCGGCCAGCTCATCGCGTGCGCCGCGGCGTGCGTCGGTTTCCAGCTCCTCCCAGCTGCGATTGCCCGGCGCATCGCCCAACGCATCGGCAAAACGGCGTTCGGCGTTGCCGACGTCCTTGAGCTTGGCTTTCAGCGCGGGCATGTCGCCGCCGAGCGTATCCAGCTCGGCCAGACCATCGCGCACCAGATCTTTCAGCTGGCGCGCGGAAAGCGCCTGGCCGAAAAAGCGTCCGGCGATATCGGGCAGCCGGTGGGCCTCGTCGAGCACGATCGCATCCGCGCCCGGCAGCACCTCGCCAAAGCCGGATTCGCGCAGGGTCAGATCGGCAAACAGCAGGTAGTGATTGACGATGACCAGATCCGCCGCCTGGGCCTCGCGGCGGGCATGCACCACCCAGCACTGATCGAACAAGGGGCATTCCTGGCCCAGGCAGTTGTCGGTCGTGGAGGTGATACGCGGCCAGAGCGCATCGCCGTCGCCCAGGTCGCCGAACTCGCCCAGATCGCCGGTGGTGGTCCGGGCTGCCCAGTCGCGTACCGCACGAATCTTGGGCGCGAGATAGAGATCCCCGCTGGCCTCGGTGAGATTGAGCCGGTGCAGGCAAAGATAGTTGGCCCGGCCCTTGAGCACGGTGGCATGTACCGAACGCCCGAGCACCGTCTGCGCCAGCGGCACGTCCTTGTCGTCGAGCTGGCTTTGCAGGTAGCGCGTGGCGGTCGAGACGATGATCTTTCGCTGCGAGGCGAGCGCGGGCAGCAGATAGGCCAGGGTCTTGCCGGTGCCGGTGCCGGCTTCCACCACCAGCCGTTCGCCAGCGTCGATGGCACGGGCCACCGCGCTGGCCATCTCGGCCTGACCGGCACGGGCCGCATAGCCGGGCAGCGCCCGCGAGAGCGCGTCGTCGTCAGAGAATAGCGCGGCGCCTGCCGCCGCACTCATCGCATGAACTGCTGGCTGGCGCTGCGATAGCTGCTGGCGCGCTGCATGGCCTCGTCGGCACCGCCGCGATCGCCGTCGGCGCGGCGCGCTTCGGCGATCAGGCGCCAGTTATCGGCGCGTACGAACGGATTATCGCCCGCCACGCTGTTGGATTTGCGTGCCATGGCTTCGGCCTGACCGCCCTGCCCCTGCGCGAGTTTGACCGCCGCCAGACGCTGATAAACGAATGCGTTGCGCGGTTCGAGATCGAGCGCGCGTTCCAGCGTGGCGGCGGCCATATCCATATTGCCGTTGCGGGCCAGCGTATCGGCCCGTCCCAGCAGCGACAGTACGGCCGGACTGCTGGCCTCCTGGGCGCTGCGCGGCGGCATCACCTCGGGCTTGCTCGGCCGCTGCGGCGGGCGCGGCTGTTCCTCACCAGGCTGTGGCGACGGCACCGTGGGCGAAGCCGGGCCTTCCGGCGGCGGAAAGCTGGTGCGCTGGGTGGTGGCACAGCCGGCCAGCGCGATGGTCAGCGCCACTACTGCGATTCGTTGCATGCTCCCAAACCTCTCGTTGCGTGGCCGCGCGGCTTGCGCGAGCGCACGGTCGACAGCGGCATCGAACCCCCTGGCCCGATCGCTCGCTTCGATCAACCGAACAAGCGCTGCAGCCAGTTGCCTTCGTCCTGTTCCTGCTGTTGTTCCTGCTGACGCGGCTGTTCGCGGCGATAGCGGTTTTCGCGCATGATATCGCTATCACAGTCGGAAAGCCCGTCCGGCACCTCGCCGCGCACGAAAGGCACTGGCGTGGTGTTGCTACAGCCGCCGTAGTCGTTGCCCGCCGTGCCATTGGGGTCGAAGCGCATACGCAGCGGGATTTCCACCACGTCCTCGGGCGGCACGTTCATCAGACCGCGCGGGTCGATATCGGCCATGATACCGGCCCACAGCTGGAGGGCGCCGGTCGCCCCGGTGAGCTGGGCCGGCTTGTTGTCGTCGCGGCCGACCCAGACCACAGCCAACCGGTTGGCCGAGAAACCCGCGAACCAGCTGTCGCGCAGATCGTCGGTGGTACCGGTCTTGCCGGCCACGTTAATCGAGCGGTCGAGCGTTTTGTACATCGAAGCGCCGGTGCCGTAGCGCGCCACGCGTTGCAGAATCCAGTTGGTGATATAGACCGGCGATTCATCCACGGCACGCCGGATCTTGAGCGGATAACGCGACAGCGGCTCGCCCTCTCGGGTCGTGACATCACGAATGGCCAGCAGCGGCGTGTAGTAGCCACCGGCGGCGAGCGTATTGTAGATCTGGGCGACCTGCATGGGCGCCATGTCCACGGCACCGAGGGCCAGCGACGGCACCGACAGCGGATCGCCGTTGTAGCCGAGCTTCTTGAGCGTATCGATGACGTTGGGAATGCCCACATCGAGGGCCAGGCGCGCCGTCGACAGGTTATAGCTGTGGGTGAGCGCATAGTGCAGCGGCACTTCGCTGCCATGCGAACGCATCGAATAGTTGTTCGGCCGCCAGGTATCACCGTTGGCCAGCTTGACCGCGAGCGGGCCGTCGTCCAGCGGCGTAAGCACGTTGTATTTCGAGGGCTCGGCCAGCGCGGTGAGATAGACCACGGGCTTCATCAGCGACCCGATCGGCCGGCGTGCGTCGAGTGCCCGGTTGAAGCCGGCAAAGCCGGCGTCGCGGCCGCCGACGAGTGCGAGTACACGCCCGCCTTCGACGCTGGTGACCACCGCCGAGGCCTGCAGGCTGTCGCGCGCAATACCGCGTGCGGCCTCGACCTTGTCCAGCCCGTCCGAGACGCGCTGCTCGGCAGCCGCCTGAACCGCCGGATCGAGCGTGGTGAAGATACGCAGCCCTTCCTCGGTCAGGTCGGCGTCCTTGTACTGGCCCAACAGCTGACGACGCACCAGGTCAATGAAGGCCGGGTACTGGCTGGTACTACGTACCGTACGCGCGGTCACGCCCAGATCCGCTTTCTTGGCTTCGCGCCAGCTCTCCTCTTCCAGGAAACCCGCGCTGTGGAACATGTCCAACACCAGGTTGCGGCGGCGCAGCGCACGCTCGGGGTTGCGGCGCGGGTCGTAGTAGCTCGGGCCCTTGACCATGGCCACGAGCAGTGCGATTTCCTGCGGCTGCAACTCTTCCAGCGGCTTCTGGAAATAAAAGTAGCTGGCCAGGCCAAAGCCGTGGATCGCACGCCCGCCATCCTGGCCGAGATATACCTCGTTGAGATAGGCCTCGAGAATCTCCGGCTTGGAATAGTGCGCATCCAGCAGGATCGCCATCAGCGCTTCCTTGGCCTTGCGCACGAGCGTCTGCTGATTGTTCAGATAGAAGTTCTTGACCAGCTGCTGGGTAATCGTGGACCCACCCTGAACCACCCCGCCGGCGCGCATGTTGGCAACCGCGGCGCGTAGGATCGATTTCGGAGACACGCCCCAGTGGTTCATGAAATCGCGGTCTTCAACCGTAATCAGACCGGCCGGCAGCATTGGCGGCACCTCGCCGAGCTTGACCAGAATCCGGTCTTCGCCCTGCTTCGGATAGATGCTGCCGATCATCAGCGGGTCGAGCCGAACCAAGGCCGGGTCGCCGGATTTGTCCAGCGCGCTCAGGGAACTGACCCCACTACTGTTGAAGCTCAGCCGGATCTCTCGGGCTGCCTGCTTGCCATCCCAGAAATGGAAGGCACGGGTATGGATATCGAGCTGGCCCGCACTGCTGCGATACGTACCCGAGCGCGACAGGCTCGAACTGGCCCGATAGCCCTGGCGGTCGAGCCGAGACACGATTTCGCTGCGGGTAAGATCCAAGCCGCTATAGAGTTCGAGCGGGCTGGCGTAGACCTTGGCCGGCAACGTCCAGCGCGTGCCCTCGAACTGCGCGCGCACCGCGCCGTCCAGATACACCATATACCCCGCCAGCAGCGCAGCGCCGATGCAGCCCAGCAGGAACACATACGGCAGCAGACGCCGAAAGAAGCCGCGCTTGGCTTTAGCCCGCGACGGGGTACGCGCCTTGCGCTTCGGTGTTGATCGAGTGGGTCGTTTTTTCTGGGCCAATTCCGCTATCCGCGCCAGTCAGGGACGCTGATAGTACCAAAGCACGACGCGAGTTTTGTGCGCCGCACCCCGGTACTGGCCAAACCAGCGCGCGTAGCGCGCTCAGCCGCCGCGTCGGCGTGCCGCGCCCTCGATGATCTCTTTTTCCATCGCTTCGAGGCCGATATGGCGTACGTCCTTGCCTTCCACGAAGTACACGACGTATTCGCCAATATTGGTGGAATGGTCCCCGATACGCTCCAGCGCCTTGACTGCCCACAGCACGTCCAGCATATGGCGGATGGTGCGCGGGTCTTCCATCATGTAGGTAATGCACTGGCGCACGATGCCTTCGTACTCGCGGTCGACTTCGGCGTCCTGCTGGGCCACACGCAGCGCCGCCTCCGAATCGAGACGGGCAAAGGCGTCCAGGGCATCGCGCAGCATCTCGCGCACATGCCGACCGAGCGTCTCGATCTGGCGGAACGCGCTTTTTGGCCGGTCGTAACTGGCCAAATGGGTTGCCATGCGTCCGATCTTCTCGGCTTCGTCGCCGATGCGCTCGAGGTCCGTGATGGTCTTGGCCACCGCGATGATCAGACGCAGATCCCCGGCCTGGGGGGCGCGTCGGGCCAGAATGCGGGTACATTCCTCGTCGATCTCGACTTCCATGCGGTTGACCTGCGAGTCGCCCTGCACGACGTCTTCACCAAGCGTGCCTTCGCCGGTAATCAGCGCGCGTACGGCGTCAGCTATTTGCTGCTCGACCAGGCCGCCCATCGAAAGAACGAGTTCACGCACATCCTCCAGGTCGGCATCGAACTGCTTGGACGTATGTTTTTCCAGCCCGACTTTATCCATGGCACTCTCCTCCCAGCGGCCGATCAGCCGTATCGGCCGGTAATGTAGTCTTCGGTCTTCTTTTCGCGCGGATGCGTGAACAGTGAGTCCGTATCCGAATATTCGACAATATTGCCCAAATGGAAAAACGCCGTATAGCCGGCCACTCGAGCGGCCTGCTGCAGGTTGTGGGTGACGATTACGATGGTGTAGTTCTCTTTGAGCTCGTCAATGAGCTGCTCGACCGTCGCGGTCGCCACCGGATCGAGCGCGGAACACGGCTCGTCCATGAGCAACACGGACGGGCTCACCGCGATTGCGCGGGCAATACATAGACGCTGCTGCTGACCACCCGACAACGACAGGCCCGGCATCTGCAGACGATCCTTGACCTCTTCCCACAGGCCAGCACGCTTGAGCGAATGCTCCACCAGGTCTTCCATATCCGTGCGCTTGCGCACCTGGCCCAGGATCTTGGGCGCGTAGGCAATATTATCGTAGATGCTCTTCGGAAACGGATTAGGCTTCTGGAAAACCATGCCGATATGCGAGCGCAGTTCGACAACGTCGACCTCGGGGGCATAGATGTTCTGGTTCTCGAACTCCACCTCGCCCTTGATGCGCACGTCCGGAATCAGGTCGTTCATCCGGTTGAGACAGCGCAGGAACGTCGACTTGCCGCAGCCGGACGGCCCGATCAGGGCCGTGACCTCGTTCTCGACCACGTCCATGGAAACACCGTGCAGCGCCTGTTTCTCGCCGTACCAGACCTCGAGGTCGTGCACCTTCATCTTCATGTTCTGATTCACGCGCGGGCGCTCCGTGGTCGGCACGTTCACCACCTGGGTGTTGTCGCCGGTCAAATCTCGTGTACGCATCCTAAATCTCCGCCCGGGAAAAGGGAAAATATTTCAATTTGTTAGTACCGCTCATGCCTACCAGCGACGCTCAAAACGGTTGCGCAGAATAACCGCCGTGGCATTGAGGGTGATCAAAAGAGTCAGCAGCACCAGAATGCCGGCCGCGGTCAGGCTCACGTAGGCGCCTTCCGGCATACCCGACCAGGTATAGATCTGAGCAGGCAGCACCGTGGCCGCCTCTGTCATGCTGGTCGGCGCATCCGGAATGTAGGCAATCATGCCGATCAGCAGCAGCGGCGCCGTCTCGCCGATGGCCTGGGCTATACCGATGATGGTGCCGGTGAGAATGCCGGGCAGCGACAGCGGCAACACGTGGTCCCGAATCGCCTGCCAGCGGGACGCGCCAACTGCCTGCGCGCCCTGGCGAATATTCTGCGGCACCGCCTTGAGCGCCGCACGGGTGCTGATGATGATTACGGGCAGCGTCATCAACGACAGCGTCAGGCCACCCGCCAGCGCCGAGGAACGCGGCACGCCAAAGAAGTTGATGAATATGGCAAGGCCGAGCAGACCGAACAGAATGGACGGCACGGCGGCGAGATTGTTGATATTGATCTCGATGCCCTGCGTGAAGCGGTTGTCCGGCGCGAACTCCTCCAGATATATCGCGGTCGCCACCCCGATCGGGAAACTCACCACCAGCACCACGATCATCACATAGAACGATCCGACGAACGCCGACCACAGACCCGCATTGGACGGGATCTTCGAATCGCCGGAAAAGAACAGGCCGCTGTTGAAGCCATAGCTGACCCGCCCTTCCGACTCGAGTCGATCGAGCGTGGCCTTGAGCTCGGGATCAAGCCGATCGCTATATCCCTTACGGTACTGATCCACGTGCGCGGTCGCCGTCAGCCAGCGCGTCTGGGTGGTATTCATCAGGTCGGGATTGGCCTCGACCTGGCGCGGAATGGTGCGATAGAAGGCCCGCGAAATCAGCGGCGAGACGTCTTCCGTGACCGATTCGTTGGTGAACTTGACCGTATCTTCGTTGTACGTGACGTCGACCTTGATTTCGGTCTGCACGAACGCCGAATACCCCTGTCGGATCATGTCGGAGAAAAACACCACGAGAAACGCCAGGGCCAGCAGCAGCGCGGCGATGCAATAGGCCTTGAAGCGTTTTTCCGCACGGTAGCGTTTCTTGAGCTGGCGGGAAGGCGCCAGCGTGATGCCTTGACTCATAATCGAATGCCCTTTAGCGCTATTCGTAGGACTGGCGGAACTTGCGAATGATGATGATGGAGACCAGGTTCAGCGTCAGAGTGACCACGAACAGCACCAGGCCCAGCGCGAACGCGGCCAGGGTTTCGGGGCTGTCGAAGGCCTGATCGCCGGTGAGCGCATCGACGATACGCACCGTCACCGTGGTCATATCTTCGAGCGGGTTCCAGGTCAGGTTCGGGCGCAGCCCGGCTGCCATGACCACGATCATGGTTTCGCCGAGCGCGCGGGATATACCCAGCAGCGACGCGGCCATGATGCCGGGGAACGCCGCAGGCAGAATGATCTGCTTGATCGTCTCGGACTTGGTGGAGCCGAGCGCATAGGCGCCTTCGCGCAGACTGTTGGGGATGGAATTGATCACATCGTCCGACAGCGAGGAAATAAAGGGAATGATCATGATGCCCATGACCATCCCGGGCGCGAGCGCGTTGGTATACGACGCGTGCAGACCGAAGAAATCGGCTACTTCAACCACCAGCGGGCTGACCGTAATCGCGGCGAAGAAGCCGTAAACCACCGTCGGGATGCCGGCCAGGATTTCCAGCACCGGCTTGGCCAAGGTGCGAACCCGATAGCTGGCGTATTCGGACATGTAGATGGCCGACAGCAGCCCGACCGGGATCGCCACCGACATGGCTACCAGGGTGATCATGAAGGTGCCGGCAAACAGCGGCACGGAGCCGAACTGGGAGTCGGCCGTTTCCTGCCCGGGGCGGAACGTCGCCACGGGCGACCAGTTGGTGCCGGTCACGAATTCCCAGACGCTGACCTGGCTGAAAAACTTCAGCGCCTCGAAAAGAATCGAAATGATAATGCCGAACGTGGTGAGAATCGACACCAGCGAGGCGGAAAAAAGGGTCCAGTAGACGAACTTCTCGATGGCGTTGCGCGCGCGCAGCGTGGGTTCGACCTTGCGCATCGCCAGCATCAGCCCCACCGCCGCGCCGAACAAGGCGAACGAGAGAACGAAAGGCGCCGACGGGACCTGCAGCCCGAACAGGGCCGCTGCGGCTGCCACGACGCCGATCGCCAGCGCGGGCAGTGCCATCCAGGTGGCGACATACACGCCGTACTGGGATGGCAGCGAATGCATGCGACTGCCGGAGGCATCCGACATCAGCGCCTTGCGGCGCCCCAGGGCAAACGCTACGGCGGCCATGGGCACGAGACCACCGAAGAAGACGAGCAGTACTTGGCTGGTTTCCAAAACGCGTTCCTAGGCTTGAAAGCGAGTGCGGCGGGCCGCCATGTTAATCGAGATGGCGCCGGCACGCCGCAGAGCGACATGGACCGGCGCCGCTTAGAATCGAACGTTTAGCTTTCGAGATCCGATGCCTTCAGCTTGGCACGGGATTCCCATTCGCTACGCTCGGATTTCAGACGCTTCTCGGGCAGCGGGATGAGACCGAGATTCTTCAGATAACCACGATCGCTGGCCATCTGATCGGACAGGAACATGTCGACGTACTGTTCCATGCCCTTGACCTGGTCGACGTGCGCGTTCTTGGTGTAGAAGAACAGCGAACGCGAAACCGGGTACTCGCCCGAGGAGATCAGGTCGCGCTCGGGTTCGACGCCGTCGATCTTGGCGCCCTGGATCTTGTCGCGGTTTTCTTCCAGGTAGGAGAAACCGAAGATGCCGAAGGCGTCCTTGTTCTGGGCCAGCTTCTGCACGATCAGGTTGTCGTTCTCGCCGGAGGGTACGTACTTGCCGTCCTGGCGGATGGTCGTGTAGGCCTCGTCGTAGCCGTCGATGTTCTCGGAGCCGTGCTCCATGACCAGCTCTTCGAAGGCATCACGCGTGCCCGAGGAGGTCGGCGGGCCGTAGATGAGGATTTCGCGATCCGGCAGCGACGAATCGATATCGCTCCACTTGTTGTACGGATTGTCGACCAGCTTGCCGTTCTTCGGCACTTTGGCAGCGACCGCCAGGGTGATCTGCTCGCGGGTCAGGTCGATCGCGTCGTCGGCCTTGCTCTGTGCGAACACGATACCGTCGAAGCCCACCACGTTCTCGGTGATGTCCTTGACGCCGTTCTTCTGGCACATCTCGAACTCGGACGGCTTCATGCGACGCGACGCGTTGGTGATGTCCGGCGTATCGGCGCCCACACCACCGCAGAACAGCTTCATGCCGCCGCCCGAACCCGTGGACTCGACGACCGGCGTACGGATGTCGGTGGTCGCGCCGAGCTCTTCGGCCACGTAGGACGAAAACGGATAGACCGTGGACGAACCCACGATACGAATCTGATCGGCGGCCTGGGCGGCGCCGGCCGCGGCGAGCAGGCCCGCAGCGATACCCGCTGCGCCCAGCGTGTTTTGAAAACGAAGTTTCATCAATGTCTCCCGGATGAAATATTTCAGGCCAGCGGTTCTGACCTGCGGTGAGTGTGGGAGCAAACTTTGAACAGGGTATTGCCGATCCATGACAGATTTATGACAACACCCTGTAGCTCCCATCACGACGCTTATTCGAGGTCCAGACGGTAGAGCGTGGTCGATCCGCTTACCTCGTTGCCCACGGCCAGCAACGGCACGCCCGCCAGCGGGCTGCTGTCTGCGGCAATGAACACGATGCTTTCAGGCCCGAGATCGCCCGCTGCCAGGGCACCGCTGTTCGTATCCATATCCACGGTGACGTCGCGGGCGTTGGTATAGCTGACATAGACCGGCGCATCGACGTCGGTGATGTCGTAGACAAGGAAGCCGCCCATGCGCTCCAGGCCGATGAACGCATAGCGCCGGCCGTCTATGACGCCATAGGCTATGGCTTCCGGTTCGGGGCCCTTGTTGTCCGACCGCGAATCGCCGTCGTTCTCGCTGTTATCGTTGTTGAACGCGTCGCCGTAGCGCTCACCGGTAATACGCTCGAAATCGTCGCCGGAGTCGTAGACCAGCTCGGCACTATCGGCACGCCGGATCGAGAACGAACGAGCGCCATAGGCATAGAGCGCGTCATAAACCGGATCGCCGTTGGCATCGGTTTCCCCGCTTCGCCCCAGGGTCGTCGTCACCTTCAGATCGCCCAGCTGGGCATCCTCCTGTAACGCGGCGGCGTTCGGGAACGCGTCCGGATCAAGCACCAGGTCCTTCACGTCGGCTTCTTCGCTGAAGCCGTCATAGTCGCGCGCATCGCCCTCGTTGGCGGTCAACAGATAGGTGGTGCCGCCCTCGCTGAAAGCCGCGATCGTATCCGGCTGATACATGCCCAACACCGGCACGGTTCGGATATTCAGACCGTCCTCGTTGCTCGGATCAATACCCTGACCGACGACGCTGTGGTCCTTATAGCCCAGCGGCAGCACGTCGGTAATTTCCATGGCCTGCAGGTCGATCACCGCGATCGCGTTGTTTTCCTGAAGGCTGGCATAGGCGTGTTCACCATCGGGCGCGACCGCGATGTACTCGGGCTCGAAATCCTGCGCCGCCGTGGCACCGGGCCCGAAAATACGCACGCCGGCGGCGCGCAGCGCATCGGCCTGGTCGTTGAAGGCGGTAAAGCCCAGTGTATCGACCGTCGGCGCGGTGAAGCCGGCGCTAACGTCGATGACGCTGATCGAGCCTTCCGGGTCGTTGTCGTAATCGTCGTTAGGCTCGCCCTCGTTGGCCACGAGTACACGGGTGCCGTCAGGCGTGAACGTGACCATATCCGGCAGCGCGCCGACCTGCGCCTCGCCGAGTTTTTCCAGACCGGTGCCCGAATAGAACACGACCTTGCCGGGCGCCTGGGCATCTTCGGCTTCGATGGCCACCGCGACCGTGCCCTGGTAGACGGCCACGCTGTTGGCCGAATCGCCTTCTGCGGTGGCATCGATCTGGCCCATGCGCATGAGGCTGCCGCTGCTATCGATCGCGAGCACGTCGACCGTTTTCGCATTCGAGTTGACCACGTACAGACGCTGTGTCGTCTCATCGTAGGTCACGATCTCGGCCGCGCCCTCATCGAATACGTCATCCAGGAACGACTCGCCGGTTGCCGGCTGCACCTGGTAACGCCCGATCTGGTTCACGGTGAGCGTACGCGCCGGGTTGCTGTCCACTTTGTCGACAGACCCATCGTCATCACTGCAGCCACTCAGCCCGACCACAGCCGCGGCGATTGAAAGACATACCACTGAATACTTCATTTCCCGATCCCCACGAAAGTTAAATGGTTAAAAAAAAAGACCCCGGTCAAGCCGGGGTCATGATCAAAGGGAGCAATCCGCTTTTTATTCTCTGGGGAGCTTTGTTACAGGACCTGTTGGAACTGCAGGAACAGCGTGTTCTGGTCCTCGCCGATATCGGCGGCATTGATGACCTGACCGTTGGCATCGTTGGCGTAGAGCACGTCACGACCGATTTCGTAGGTCAGCTGGATCTTGGCGTCGTGCTTGTTGAAGAAGTAGTTCAAGCCCGCCGAGTAACGCTTGTCCATATCGTCGGAGATGATGTTGCCGGCGCTGTCGCGATAGCCATCGTCGAGATCCAGAGCCGAGAAGCCGGCGGTGAACTCGAGTTTGCTGGGCACGATCATGTAACCGGCCTTGACCATATAGGTCATGAACTTGGCGTCGCCGTCGTTGTTGACGAAGCCGATGCCGTTGAAGTCGGTGCTACCGGCGGCACCCGCGACGAAATCTCGCGTTTCGTTGGTGACTTCGCCGTTGGTGTACTGCACCGCCGCGTCGGCCGAGAAGTAACCGCTACGGAACGCCGCATCAAGACCCAGGCCGGTGACGCTGTCGTACTCGCCTTCCGGGCTGTCGCCGGCGTCGAAATCGCTAAACGCGACGTCGTCGTCGTTTTCCCAGTAGAAGGCGTTCAGGCCCATGCCGAACTTGGTTTCTTCGCCGAAGGCGCCCTGCGCAAGCTTGAAGCTGCCCATCGGCGTGAAGTCGATACGGCCGGCGAACAACTTGCCGAAGTAATCGGGATCGCTGCTCACGCGGGATTCGAAATCGACCTTGTCGAGGTCGCTTTCCAGGCCGGCGTTGAACACGCCCGCAGCCACCTGAAATACGTCGCTCGGCGCGGCGGTGTAGAGGATACCGATCTGACGATCCGGCACACCGAAGTTGTGGTCACCCACCACCGTGCGCTCGACGAACTGCTGGCGCTTGGAAGATGTGAGCAGTTCCCGCGAGTACGGCACGTTCATGTTACCGATCTGGATCTCGCCGGCCGGCAGCCCGGAATAGTTGATGAAGGCGTCCTTGACTTCCGGATCGTCCGACACGCCGCCGAAGTCGACCTGCCAGATACCGTAAATGTCCTTGGTCAGTGTGCCTTCGATATAGAAGCGCATGCGACGCAGAAAGAAGTCGTCGCCCGAGTCGCTGCCCTGGCCTTCGCTGTCGGCGTCCACCAGACGGTACTGCGGTTGCAGACGGCCGCCGATTTCCAGCGACTTGTCGCCTTCCTCATACAAGGTAATGCCGGCCGAAGCGAGCATGGGCATGGCGGTCACGGCCGCGCCGGCGAGCACGCCCATGGCGCGCAGTTGAAAACGGTTCATCAGTAGGTCTCCCTGGATTGTGTCTCGGCTTGTGCAGCCGCGGGAGAAGCTACCGAACGCTTGTGACAGCCAGATAACGGCGTTGTGACATAAATATGACAGGCATCGATCATTGCCACAGGCGCGTTTCGAAACGATCGCTCGGCCCGGTTACAGCGCGAGGTCGTCGGATGCGCAGGGGTTGCCTTTAGCGTCGCCGGCGGCTCTGACAACCGGTTCTCGCGGCAGTTGCAGAACCGCTTAGGCGCATGCGTTCAAAGCCACGGGCAGGCGTGTCTTTCAGGCCGCTTTTCGCTCGAGCACGCGCTGTACCGGGAATCGGCAGGTAAAGGTCGACCCCACGCCCGGCTCGCTGTGGATATGGAGCTCGGCTTCGTGATGCTCGAGACAGTGCTTGACGATCGCAAGACCCAGTCCGGTGCCGCCACTGCTGGCCTGGCGGCCAGGGTCGACGCGATAGAAGCGCTCGGTCAGCCTTGGCAGGTGACTCGCCTCGATACCGGGACCGTTATCGGTAACCGAGAAACAGGCGGCATCCTCATCGCGCCACCAGCGCACGTGAATCGTGCCGGCATCGCCGGTGGTGTAGCGCACCGCGTTCGACAAGAGATTGGAGAACACGCTCTCCAGTTCGCCTGGCCGGCCATAGAGGTCGAGACCGGGTTCGATATCGAGTGCGATCTCGTGCGTGGTGCTGTTCGCGCGCCGGATATCGTCTACAAGCGAATGAATCATCTTCGGGATGTCGATGCGCTCCTGGCGCTGCTGGAGGCCCTCGCTTTCCAGCCGCGCGAGTTTGAGCAGGCTTTCGATGATCCGGTTCATGCGCCGCGACTGCTCGCCCATCTCCCGGATCGGCGCCTGCCAGCCGGCCAGCGCGCCGTCGCTACCGGCTTCTTCCTCCATCATTTCCAGATAGCCGCGCAATACCGTCAATGGCGTACGCAGTTCGTGGGATGCGTTGGCCACGAAGTCACGGCGGGTATGCTCGAGGCGTTTCTGCTCGCTGATATCGCGCGCGATCAACAGGCGCTGGTTATTGCCGTAGGGAATCAGGCGCAGCAGCAGGGTATCCGCTTCATTTACCGGCGATGGCACCTCGAGTTCGCCGATGTGCTCGGCCTTGATGAGGTGACTCGACACCCGTGGGTGGCGCAGTAGATTGGCCAGGCGCTGGCCCAGATCCTGTGGGCTGCGCAGCGCCATGAGCGCACCGGCTGCCTCGTTGAACCATACGATGCGCCCCTGCGAATCCAGCACTACCGCACCGTCCGGCAACGCCGCGGTCGACGCCTGAAACTCGTGAACGATGCTTTTGAGGCGCTTTTTGCGTTTGCGGTTACGCTGCTTGAGCCGATAGAGCTCGGTATAGATTTCCTGCCAGACGCCCATGCCCTCGGACGGCTCGATGCGATCCGAGGTCAGCCACCGATGCAGCTGATAGGCATAGGTCAGATGCACGGCGAGATAGGCGCTCACGCCGAACAGCAGGGCCAACAGCGCATAACCGACCATAAGACCGGTCAGCGTACACAGCGCGAGCCACAGCGCGACCACAACCAGCTCGCGACGCCATGTTCGCGCGGTGCCTGCCGACGGCATGCTCATACACGGGCTCGCGGCGCAAACACGAGGCTAGCGCCTGTTAAGGCGAAGGAAATCGTCGCGCCGCGCTCTATTTTTTTGCAAGACAAGGCGCAGTACGCGTTGTGTAGCGAAGCGACACGAGCACGCTGCAACGCCAGATTGCCAAAATATAGAGCGCGTCCCGTCGGGTTGCGCCCCAAAACCTGCCAGCCAAGGCGCGACTTGTCTGGCACGATTTTTAGCAGCAGCGCGGCGATCGGCATGAGGGTTAACAGGCCCCAGGGCGTGTCGTCATGAGGTAAGGCGGCGCATCGGCGGCCAAGCCGCGGCA
>DJIE01000234.1:41551-46172 GCA_002433465.1 Salinisphaera sp. UBA6602 | reverse complement strand
CCGGTGGGTCGCCGGCACGGGCATAGTCGTCGAACACCCGGCCATCGCCGATCGTGGCCCAGTCCAGCAGCGGCGGAATGGGTACCCACGGCGCATGGCTGGAAATCAGCGCGGCTTCGATCATCACCGGCTGCTCGCCTGCCGGGTCGAGCTCGGCGCGCTGCAGGGCCGCCAGCGTGTACTGATCGGGCATGGTCACCCAGTTGAAGGGCTCGCCTTCATAGCCGAGATCGTCGCTGGCATAGACGCGGTCGTAGCCGAACCAGGCGGACTCCGGCCAGTCGCGGGTGATGGCCGGCATGACCGCTGCCGTACGCCAGCCGGCCTGGCCAAAGCGTCGGTTCAGCGAGACGCGATCGCTGGCGATCAGCGCCTCGTAGCGCGGCTGACTGTCGATCCATAGCCCGGACAAAAGCGTGGCATGGGCCAGCCAGCTCTGGCCGCCCACGGTCGGTGCGGTCAGCCAGCCGCTGCGGGCGGCAAAGCCGGCCTCGCCGGTACGACGTTCGAAGTCGGCCAGCCGTGATTTGACCGTGTCGGCATAAAGGGCGCGCTCGAACAGTGTGCGGCCATAGGATTCGACGAATACGAACAACACGTCCTTGCCCGCCAGACCGGCCAGGGTCGTTTCGCCCGTGGTGGGGGAACCACGCAGACCGGCTTCGAAGCGGGCGGTGTCGGCATGGCGGTTCTGGAATTGTTCGACGTGCATCGCCAGGCGGTCGTAGACCGGCGTGGGCCCATGCGGCCCCAGCCAGGCAGTGATCAGGCTCACTGCGACGTACACGCCGAGCACTGCGGCCAGCACGCGGCGTAGTGGGCCGCGCGCCTGTGTCCAGGCGCCCAGGGTATGAAACAACAGCGCCAGCAGTAGCAACAAAACGCCGGCGACCGCGATCAGGGCTGCGGCTGCCGGCCATGGCCCTATCGCCTGAGAGAATACGTTCCAGCCGAAACCGGGCAATTGGCTGTCGCGGGCGAGGTTGAAGGGCCGGCCGAAGGCCAGGCCGGTGGCCCAGTCGGCCAAGGTCAATGCCAGCACACCGGCAAAGACGAGCGTGACCAGCGCACGCAGGGCTCGGTCCTGTACTCGCGCCAGCAGCAATAGCGCAGCGAGCAGCAGGGCCGGCTCGATTGCTGCCCAGCGCCAGTCGCCGCCGGGCAGGCCGGGAACGATGGCAAGCGCATAAAGCGTCAGCAGCGCGACGACAGCGCCTGCAACGGGGGCGAAACGAAAACCGGGCAAAGCGTTAAGCTCCATGGTCTAAAGCGCTCGGCGGTGGCCGTGTTCGGTGGCGCACCGCGGGTACCAGTGTTTCATAGTCCCTTCTGGAGCGGGCGCGATCCGGGCACTTGGCGATGACGCCCAACCGGCGCGTGGCGTTTTGCCTGTGCGTGGTGGCTGCGCGAACGCCCCGGCTTCAAGCCACTGCGCCGTCGGCCAATCGGCGTATACGGCGAATGGCGAATACAACGATTCAAACGCCGGGCGTAGGATCAGAATGCAGCCGATGAGCCGGTCCCGACGCCGGTCCCGGTCGGTGGCTGATTTCATGGTAGCTGTTGTGCGGTAAGAAATACCGGTATGCGCCCCTGGCGCATGCCGGTTTTTTTTGTCCGGCTTAGAAGGCGTGGCGGTGGTCGGCGGGGGCAATCGTGTCCACCGCCTGATGTTCACGCCGATAGTCGCGTGGCGGAATGCCGGTCACCTTCTTGAACAGCCGAGAAAAATAATAGGGGTCGTCGTAGCCCAGGTCGCAGGCGATCTCGGTCACGCTCCATTCGGTGATATCGAGCAGATAGCAGGCGCGGCTGATCTTCAGGCGCTGGAAGGCCTGCATGGGCGTTTGCCCGGTCTGGCGTTTGTATTCGCGGATGAAGTGATAGCGCGATATCGAGCTGGTCGCCGCGACCAGCGCGTCGAGGTCGATACGGTCATGCAGATGCGCCTGCAGCCAGGCCTGGACGCGATCGATATCGAGTGCCGTGCTCCGCTGACTGTGCTGGCGATGCACCAGCGCCATGAACGACAGAATGCTCTGCAGCAGGTTTGCGGCATACACGAAGTGGTGATCGCGAAAGCGTTCTGCCACCGTGAGCAGCAGATTCAGGTCGTCGGTCAGGCGTGGATGCAGCCCGACCGGCACCACGAACGTCTCACTCACCTCGGCAATTTCGTCGAAGAAACAGTCGACGGCATCACCGCCCAGATGCGCCCAGTAGATCGACCACGGGTCGTTGCGATTGGCACAGTAGCTGTGGCGTTCGCCGGCGCGTAGCAGCAGCACGTCGCCCGGGCCGATCGACTGCTGATGGCCGTCCCGCCGTGCAATACCCGAGCCGGCCAGGCAGTAGATGAGCAGATGATCGCGCGGATTGCGCCGGCCCATGCGATGGCCGGCCGCGGTTGGATAGTAGCCCACGCCGTGGGGCAGACAGTGGCGACACAGCGGGTTGCCTGCCATTGCATCGACCAGGCCCTGCGGAATGATCACGCGCCGGCCGGTGTCGGGCAGCGGCCAGCGCGAGGTTTCTATGCCGGCATCCGCTAGATCACGCATCAAGCAATTTTGTCCAGCCCGGGTCAATTAAAGCCATTTCAGACGGTAGATCAGCATGATCTGATTGGCAATAAATTAGAAATCGGCACGACGGCCCAAGCGGCCGATCGTCGTCGAGAAATAACAATAAGACGGAGGAGACGAAATGCTGGTGCTCAGCTATTTCGGCCTGTTGGCGAGCCTGGTGCTGCTCGTCGCGCTGACCATGCGCGGTGTGAACATCATCGTGGCCGCAGTTGGCTGTTCGGTGCTGGTGGCCCTGTGCAGCCAGGTGCCGCTGCGCGAGGCCATGCTCGTCGATTACATGGATGGATTCACCGGTTTTTTCACCACCTGGTTTCCGGCCATTCTGCTCGGCGCCATCTTCGGCCAGCTCATGGATGACAGCGGCGCTGCGAAGGCGATCGCCGGCAAGTCGCGGCAGTGGTTCGGCGAAAAGCGGGCGGTCGCGGCCGTGGTCGGCGCCGCCGCGATTCTTACCTATGGCGGGGTGAGCGTCTTCGTGGTGGGTTTTAGCGTCTACCCCATCGCCTACGAGCTGTTTCGCGGCGCCGATCTGCCGCATCGCTTCATCCCGGTGGCCATGGTGTTCGGCTCGATCTCCTTCACGATGACCTCGCCGGGTTCGCCCGAGGTTCAGAACCTCATTCCGACCGAATATTTCGGCACTACGCCGATTGCGGGTGGCCTGATCGGCATTTTCAGCGGTCTGCTGATCCTGGTCATCGGTTCGCTGGCTATCCGCCGCACCATCGGCCGGGCAGTGGCCGCGGGGGAAACCTTCGATCCGCCGGCTGCGGCCGCTGCCCGTGCGGCGTCCACGCCGGCGGATCGGCCGGTGCCCATTCTGGCTGCCCTCGCGCCGATGGTAGTGCTCGTGGGGTCGTTCAACGTCTTCTCCTTCGTCTTCGATATTCGCGCGGTGGAGGCGCTGCTGATCGCGATCCTGATCAGCCTGGTGCTCGGCTTCGTGCTGTTGAACCGACGCCTGGCGGCGCGTATCCGCACCCTCGGCAGCGGCGCGGATAACGCCCTGGTCGCCACCGCCAACACCTGTGCGGTGGTGGGCTTCGGTGCGGTGGTGTCGCAGACGCCGGCCTTCGATCAGATCGTCGATCAGCTCACGAGCATGCCCGGCCTGGAATACGCCGGCCTTGCCATGGCGGTGACCGTGATCGCCGGCATCACCGGCTCGGCCTCCGGCGGGCTGGGGATCGCCCTGCCGATTCTGGCGCCCATCTATCAGGGCATGGGGCTGGACAACGGCGCCATGCACCGTATTTCCGCGCTGGCCTCGGGCGGGCTCGATTCCCTGCCGCACAACGGTTATGTGGTGACCACCGTCCGCGTGATCTGTAACGAAACGCATCAACGCGCCTATCCGGCGATCTTCATGGCCAGCGTGCTGGTGCCGTCCATCGTGCTCGCGATCGCGGTGGTGCTTTACACGATTTTTTGACCCGGCGAACGCAGCACAACCCGGTGCATGCTTCGACAGACATCCGTTGATTCGGCGGCTTGAGCAGCGCCGACCATTTGAAAGCTAAAAGGTGAATGCCATGACCTCGTCCCAGATCCAGAACATACGCAAGAGTGGCCACGTGCCGCTGTTCATCGACGGCGAATTCGTCGACAGCGCCACCTCGGAGTGGATCGAGGTGAACAACCCGGCCAGCCAGGCGGTCATCGCCCAGGTGCCGGTGGCGACCGACGATGAAATGCAGCGCGCGGTCGAATCGGCCAAGGCGGCGTTCAAGGCGTGGCGCGACGTGCCCACCGTCGAGCGCGTGCGCTATCTGTTCAAGTATCAGGCCCTGCTCAAGGAACGTCAGGAAGACATCGCCAGGGTGCTTTCCGAAGAAACGGGCAAGACCTTTGCCGACGCCATGGGCGATGTCTGGCGCGGGATCGAAGTGGTGGAACACGGCTGCGGCATGACCACCCACATGATGGGCGAAACCGCCGAGAACGTGGCCCGCAATATCGATACGCACAGCTATGTGCACCCGATCGGCGTATGCGCCGGCATCACGCCCTTTAACTTCCCGGCCATGATCCCG
>DJIE01000234.1:20888-41167 GCA_002433465.1 Salinisphaera sp. UBA6602 | reverse complement strand
GAGCAGGATCCGCTCACGCCGGTGATGCTTACCGAGCTGTTCGCCGAAGCGGGCTTTCCCAAGGGGCTGCTCCAGCTCATCCACGGCGACAAACGCCAGGTGAATGCCATTCTTGATCACCCGGATGTGAAGGCGGTGTCGTTCGTTGGTTCGGTGCCGGTGGCCGAGCACGTCTATAGAAAAGGCACGCACAACCTCAAGCGCGTGCAGGCCATGGCCGGGGCCAAGAACCATATGATCGTCATGCCCGATGCCGACAAGGATCAGGTGGTTTCGTCGCTGGTGGGGTCGTCCTGTGGCGCGGCCGGCCAGCGTTGCATGGCCATTTCCGTGGCCGTGCTGGTAGGCGAATCCACCCGCGACTGGGTCGACGATATCAAGAACGCGCTGGCCGATATCCGTCCCGGCGCGCCGGGCGACGAGGGCGCCGCCTATGGCCCGCTAATCAACAAGAAATCACGCGACCGCGTACGCGACTTGATCCAGGGCGCGGCCGCCGAGGGCGCCGACGTACTGCTCGACGGCTCGAACTGCACGGTCGACGGTTATCCCGACGGCAACTGGATCGGCCCCACGCTGTTCGACAACGTCACCACCGACATGGCGATCTATCAGGAAGAGATCTTCGGACCGGCCCTGTGCGTGATGCATGTCGACACCCTCGAAGAGGCGATCGAGCTGGTCAACGCCAACCCCTACGGCAACGGCACGTCGATTTTCACCAAGTCGGGTGCGGCCGCACGCAAGTATCAGTACGAAACCGAAGTCGGCCAGGTCGGCATCAATCTGCCGATTCCGGTGCCGGCGCCGTTCTTCTCCTTCACTGGCTCGAAAAACTCCTTCTTCGGCGATCTGCATGCCTATGGCAAGCAGGCGGTGCGTTTCTATACCGAAACCAAGACCGTGATCTCGCGCTGGCCCGAGGACGATGTGCCTTCGGGGCCGAACATGACGATCAACATGCGGTAGGAGGCGGCTATGGATTTCGAACTCAACGACACCCAGATCGCACTGCGCGAGGCCGCCGAGGATTTCGCCCGCTCGGCACTCGCGCCCAACGCCGCGCAATGGGACGCCGAGGCCTATTTCCCGCGCGAGGTGATCGCCCAGGCCGGCGAGCTGGGCTTCTGTGGCCTGTATACGCCCGAGGCTCAAGGCGGGCTGGGGCTGGCCCGCCTCGACAGCGCGATGATCTTCGAAGCCTTGTCTGCCGGCTGCACCTCGACCGCGGCCTATATCAGCATCCACAACATGGCGACCTGGATGGTCGCCACGTTTGGCGGCGACGACGTGCGCGAGCAGTGGTGCGGCGAGCTCACGGCGGGTGACAAGCTGGCCTCCTATTGCCTGACCGAGCCGGGGGCGGGCTCGGATGCGGCATCGCTCAAGACCAAGGCCCAGCGCGACGGCGACGCCTACGTGCTCAACGGCAGCAAGTGCTTCATTTCGGGTGCGGGCGATACCGATCTGCTCGTGGTCATGGCGCGGACCGGCCAGGCCGGGCCGGGCGGTATCAGCGCGTTTGCGGTGCCAGCGGATGCGCCCGGCATCAGCTATGGGCGCAAGGAACCCAAGATGGGCTGGAACAGCCAGGCCACGCGGACCATCACCTTCGAGGATGTGCGCGTGCCGACGGCCAACCGCCTGGGCGAGGAAGGCCAGGGTTTTTCCATCGCCATGAAAGGCCTCGACGGCGGGCGGATCAATATCGCTTCCTGTTCGCTGGGTACTGCCCAGGCAGCACTCGACGCCGCCCGCCGCTACATGAGCGAACGCCAGCAGTTCGGGCGCAGGCTGGAAGATTTCCAGGCCCTGCAGTTCAAGCTTGCCGATATGGCTACCGAACTGATTGCTTCGCGCCAGATGGTGTGGCTGGCGGCCAGCCGTCTCGATGCCGGCCATGCCGAAGCCACCGCATTCTGTGCCATGGCGAAACGGCTGGCGACCGATCGCTGCTTCGATATCTGCAACGACGCGCTGCAGATCCACGGCGGCTACGGTTATATCCGCGAATACCCGCTGGAACGCCATGTGCGCGACGTGCGCGTGCACCAGATTCTGGAAGGCACCAACGAAATCATGCGCTTGATCATCGCCCGCCGGGTGCTGGCCGATCACGACGGGGATATTCTGCGATGAGCGGCGCACCGTTGCGTATCGAACGCCTCGGCCGCACGGCCGTCCTGACGTTCGATAACCCGCCGGCGCATACGCTGGATGCGGCCGGGCTGCGCGAACTGGCTGCGCAGCTGGACGCGCTCGAAGCCGAGCGCGATATCGCTGCGCTGGTACTTACCGGCGCCGGCGAGCGCTTCTTCTGTGCCGGCGACGATCTCAATATGTATGTCGGCGTCAGCCCGGCCGCGGCCCGCGAACTCACCCGCCTGCTGGCGGCGGTGGTGACCCGCCTGCACGGGTTTTCCGGACTCACGGTCGCGGCGATCAACGGCTGGTGTCTCGGCGCCGGGCTGGAATGCGCGCTGGCCTGTGATACGCGGATCGGCGAAGCCCATGCCCGCTTCGGCCTGCCGGAAGGGCGGGTCGGCCTGCTGCCCTGTGGCGGCGGTACCGCCACGCTGGCCGCGCAGGTCGGTGAAGGCTGGGCCAAGCGGCTGATTCTCTGCGGCGAAACCCTCGATAGCGAAACCGCGCAACGCATCGGCCTGATCGAGGCAGCGGTGGCGAAGGGTGCCAGCCGCGACGCCGGGCTCGCCCTCGCCGATCAGGCCATGCGTCAGAGCCCGGCCGCGCTTGCGGCCGCCAAGACACTTATCCACGCCAACTGGCATGCTCCGCTGACCGAGGCGCTGGCGCGCGAGCGCGCGGCCTTCGGCCGGCTGTTCGAGGCGCCCGACGCGGCCGAAGGCGTGGCGGCCTTTCTGGAAAAACGCGAGCCCGTATGGGGCCATCTCAGGAGTACGCAATGAATGCCCAGGCGAGCGACACCCAGGTGCTGTTCGAAGAACGCGACGCCGGCAACGGCTACTGCGTGGCCTTTGCCCAGCTCAACGCCGAGCGCGCCCTGAACGCGCTCTCGCGCACGATGATCGACCGTCTCCAGGCCCAGCTCGATGCCTGGGCCGAGCGCGACGATATTGTCTGCGTGGTATTGCACGGCGCCGGCGAAAAGGCGTTCTGTGCCGGCGGAGACGTTATCGGTCTCTACCAGGCAATGACGACTACGGGCGCTGCCCCCAGCGCCGAAGCCGAGGCCTTCTTTGCCCACGAATACCGCCTCGACCACCGCATACACCGCTATCCCAAGCCGGTGCTGTGCTGGGGCACCGGCACGGTGATGGGCGGCGGGCTCGGCCTGATGGCAGGCGCCAGTCATCGCGTGGTGACCGAGCGCAGCAAGATTGCCATGCCGGAAGTCACCATCGGCCTGTTTCCGGACGTGGGCGCGAGCTGGTTTCTGGGGCGCATGCCGCAGCATATCGGTCTGTTTCTCGGGCTTACGACGACGGCCATGCAGCCGGGCGACGCGCTCTGGCTGGGCCTGGGTGATTACCTTGTCGACTCCGGCCAGCGCGAGGCGGTGTTTGCATCGCTCACCGAGCTGGACTGGCAAGGCGAACGCCGTGCCGACGATGCCGTGCTGGCCCGCGCGCTGCGCGATTTCGAGGATGGCGCTGCGAGCGATAAGGCGCGCCGCGAATCCGCCTTGTTCGCCCGTCAGCACAGCATCGCCCGACTTACCGATGCGGCCACCGTGGCCGAGTTTTGCGAGCGCCTAACCCGACAGGCCGAAACCGACGACTGGTTTGCCCACGGTGCCAAGGCCATGGCCGGCGCGTCGCCGTTGTCGTTGGCCGTGGTGCATCGCCAGCTCGCCGGCGATCCGAAACGGTCGATAGAACAGGTTTTTCAACGCGAGCTGGCGATGGCCGTTGCCTGCACGCGCCGGCCCGATTTCGCCGAGGGCATACGTGCCTTGCTGGTCGACAAGGACAAGAACCCGCAGTGGTCGCCGGCCACGCTCGACGCGGTCGAAGAACAACAGATCGCGGCCCATTTCGAGCTGCCCGACGACTACGCACAGCATCCGCTGGCCGACCTCTAGCGGTCGCCAACCAGCGGTTAAAAAAGATCAAAGACTCAAGACAAGGAGGAGAATATGGCTGCCAGAATCGCTTTTATCGGCCTGGGCAACATGGGCGCGCCCATGGCCGCCAACCTGATCGAAGCCGGCTATCAGCTCACCGTGTTCGATCTGGTGGAGCAGGCCATGGCCGATGCCGTGGCCCAGGGCGCCAAGCGCGCCAATAGCGCGGCCGATGCGGCCAGCGGTGCCGAGATCGTCATCTCCATGCTGCCGGCGGGCAAGCACGTGGCCGAACTCTATCAGGGCGAAGCCGGCCTGCTGGCTGCGGTGGCCGAAGGTACGCTGCTCGTCGACTGTTCGACCATCGACGCCGAAACGGCGCGCCAGGTCGCGGCCGCGGCCAGCGAACGCGGTCTGCCGATGCTCGATGCGCCCGTATCCGGCGGCGTGAACGGCGCCAAGGCCGGCGGGCTGACCTTCATGGTGGGCGGCGAGGCCGACGCGGTGGAACAGGCCAGCCCGTTGTTCGACGTCATGGGCAAGACCTATTTCCATGCCGGGCCGGCCGGCGCGGGCCAGGTCGCCAAGATGTGCAACAACATGCTGCTGGGCATTCTCATGACCGGCACCTCGGAGGCCATCAATCTGGCCGTGGCCAACGGCCTCGATCCGAGCGTGGTGTCCGACATCATGAAAAACGCCTCCGGCGGCAACTGGGCGCTCAACGTCTACAACCCCTATCCCGGCGTGATGGACAACGCCCCGGCCTCGAACGGCTATAAGCCCGGCTTCGGCGTGGATCTGATGTTGAAGGACCTGGGGCTGGCCATGGATTCCAGCCTGAAGAAAGGCGTGGCCACGCCGCTGGGTTCGATGGCACGCAACCTCTACTCGGTGCATAGCCAGGCCGGGCACGGCGGCGACGATTTCTCGAGCATTCTCAACCTGCTCAAGGGCTATGACGACAAAA
Organism: Salinisphaera sp. UBA6602; assembly: GCA_002433465.1. GTDB lineage: Bacteria > Pseudomonadota > Gammaproteobacteria > Nevskiales > Salinisphaeraceae > Salinisphaera. The sequence goes on along the minus strand of DJIE01000234.1, from coordinate 36,152 downwards.
GCGTCGATGTCTGAACAGCGGCGTTTTCAAGGCGAAAAAACATAATCACGGCGGCCGAACACCGGACCGCCGACTGCGAGAAGGAGACCACGATGCAATCGGCAGACGCATTCAAGGCCGCACGCCAGCAACTGCTGGACATGCGAGAGGACTATGCTCGGGCCTACGCGGCGTTCAAGTGGCCCGAACTCGATGAGTTCAACTGGGCGCTGGACTGGTTCGACGACTACGCCCGGGGCAACGACAAGATCGCCTTATGGCTGGTCGACGCCGACGGCAGCGAACAGCGCTACAGCTTCGAGGCCCTGCGCCAGCGCTCGAATCAGGTCGCCAACTTCCTGCGTGACCACGACCTCGGCCGCGGCGATACGCTGCTGGTGATGCTCGATAACGTGGTGGAGCTCTGGGAGACGATGCTGGCCGCGATCAAGCTGGGCGCGGTGGTCATCCCGGCCACCACCCTGTTGTCGCAAAAGGACCTGGGCGATCGCCTCGGCCGGGGCGGCGTGAGCCATATCCTGGCCGCCGAAGAACATATCGCCAAGTTCGAAGGCGTGGCCGACGGGCTGACCTGTATCGCCGCGGGTGAAACCGCCGGCCAATGGATCGGCTATGAAGCGGCCTACGAATGTGCCACCGAGTTCGAGCCCGTGGACGCCACCCACGCCACCGATCCCATGCTGCTGTATTTCACCTCCGGCACTACCTCCAAGCCGAAGCTGGTGCTGCATACGCACCAGAGCTATCCGGTCGGCTCGCTGTCGACCATGTACTGGCTCGGCCTGCAGCCGGACGATATCCATTTCAATATCAGCTCGCCGGGCTGGGCCAAGCATGCCTGGTCCAATCTGTTCGCGCCCTGGGATGCCGGCTGTACCGTGTTCGTCTATCGCAGCGCGCGTTTTTCGGCGCCGCAAGCGCTGCAGGTCATTGCCGACAAGGGTGTGACCAGCCTGTGCGCGCCGCCCACCGTCTGGCGGCTGCTCATCCAGGAGGATCTGTCGGCGTTTGATGTGAAGCTCAAAAGCCTGGTCGGCGCCGGCGAGCCGCTCAACCCGGAAGTGATCGCCCGGGTGGAACGCCTCTGGGGCCTCAAGATTCGCGACGGCTACGGTCAGACCGAAACCACCGCCCAGATCGGCAACCCGCCCGGTCAGCCGATGAAGTCCGGCTCCATGGGCCGGCCGCTGCCGGGCTATAAGATCGCGCTGCTCGATGCTTTCGACGAAGAGGGTAACGAAGGCGAGATCGCTATCGACGTACGTGCCGACCGTCCGCTCGGGCTGATGCAGGAATATCGCGACGACCCCGAGCGTATGGCCCAGGCCCTGCACGACGGCTATTACCGCACGGGCGACGTCGCCAGCCGCGACGAAGACGGCTACTACTGGTATGTCGGCCGTGCCGACGACGTGTTCAAGTCCTCCGACTATCGGGTGTCGCCGTTCGAGCTGGAGTCGATCCTCATCGAGCACGAATCCGTGGCCGAGGCGGCCGTGGTGCCCGCGCCCGACGATCTGCGCCTGAACGTGCCCAAGGCCTATGTCGTGCTGCGACGTGGCCACGAACCCGGACGCGAGGCGGCGAAGGCGCTGTTCGAATTCAGCCGCGAGCGCATGCCGGCCTATATGCGTATCCGCGAACTCGAGTTCGCCGAGCTGCCCAAGACCATTTCCGGCAAGATCCGGCGCGTCGAGCTGCGCGCGCACGCCGCCGGCGACGACAGGGGCGAGTTCGCCTATAGCGAAACCGATTTTCCCGAGCTCAAGACATAGCACGGGCTACAAAAAGCAGGGCTCTGGTCGGGGCTGTCCGCAGCCCCGGCATCGCGGCGTGCCAGTGTTTGGAATCAGCCGGCCTTGTCTGGAAATCGGCTTATCAGCTGGCCCGTTCGCGTGTCGGCCTCACCACCATCCAGTGGTCAGGCGGTGCACCACATGCCAGGTGCCGCCAAGCAGACGCGTGAATCGTCGCGGCAAGAGGAAAGCGAAGCCGGTGAGTAAGACGATGGCGCCAATCAGCCACCCGCCCCCAACCGATCCCTCATAAAACGGCAAAGCATGAAAGGCGAGGCGTTAAGTGCGAACCATAGGAATACTGCGGTTGGCACGGTAAAGAAAAGCGAGGCCGCCGCGCCCGCCAGGCGCTCGCCCCAGCTGTCGTGCGTTTGCTTTCGTGTGGGCCGCCGTGTCATCCCGTACGACGTTACTGGCTGGGGCGGTTCGCGGCCAGCCGTTGCATGCGCCAGGCGAAAGTGGGCGTCAGTCGCGTTGCGCACAGGCGGCACAGGTGCCGCCGATTTCGATGGTTTCGTGATCGATGGTGAAACCGGCGCGCTTGGCCTCGCGTGCCAGGGCGGTGTCCACGGCCGGACTGGGGATTTCGGCCACGCGCTCGCAGGCCCGACAGATCAGAAACTTCGGATGGCCGTCGCCATGGGCGGCGTCGCAGCCGATGAAGGCGTTGAGCGATTCGATCTTGTGAACGAGACCGGCATCGAGCAGGAAATCCAGCGCGCGATAGACCGTGGGCGGGGCTGCGTTGCCGCGTTCGGCGTTGATCGAATTGAGCAGATCGTAGGCCTTGGTGGGCCGGTGATTTTCCCAGATCAGTTCAAGCACGCGGCGACGAATCGCGGTCAGGCGCAGCCCCTTTTGCGCACAAAGCGTTTCGGCGCGGGCCAGGGCATCGTGGATACAGGCACCGTGGTCGTGGCCGCTGGCATCGAATACGGAGTTCGCGGGGGCTTCAATCATAAATGCGAGCGTGCACGCTTCGAGTCTAAAAGGCTAGGGTCTGTTAACCCTAATGACAATCGCCGCGTTGCTGCTCAAAATCGTGGCAGACAAGCCGCGCAACGCCGTATGGCAGGATTTTGGGCGCAATCCGAAGGGACGCGCGCTATTTTTTCGCAATCCGGCGTTGCAGCGCGCTCATGTAGCCTCGCTACACAACGCGTACTGCGCCTTGTCTTGCGAAAAAATAGAGCGCGGCGCGACGATTTCATTAGCGTTAACAGGCCCTAGACACCCGATACGTGTGCACGTTCATGATGGGGGCAGTGATTGCTGCGTGTGAGTCGATAATTCTGGATATGGGCCGCGGCCAGCAGCAAGCCACCGACAACCGTCACCCCGCGCTCTAGGCTTTCTGCGCCCAGCGCATGGGCGCCGAATGCGGCCAGCACCAGCATCAACACGCCGAACACGCCCAGCGCCGGCACGCTCGCGTGCCGATGGCGCCAATACCCCATGCCGAGCGCGATGGCGGTGGTGGGCACAACCACCACCAGAATGATCTGGTGGAAAGTGGTATGCGAAACGAAGGAAAACCCGAACACCGGGAACAGCGCGATCAGCAGCGGAAGCACCAGGCAATGAACCAGACAGATGCCCGAAAGGATGACTGCGGCCTTGTCGAGTTTGCCGGTAACATTGGAAGACGAGCCTAGGCTCACGGCGATGCCCTGAACGAAAAATATTCAATCGTTAGTATATAACATTTTAAGCGGAGCAAGCGATGGGACAGACATTTATCGGGCAACAGGCACGGCGGTGGCTGCTGTTTACCGTGACCGGCGTACTGTCGCTGCCGCTCGTGGCCTGCGGCACGGCCGAGGCGCCCGACTGCGGCGCGCTGCGCGTGGATGAGCCGTGGGTGCGTGCCGCGCCCCAAGGCGCGGACGTGATGGGCGCCTATTTCACCCTCGTCAACGACGGCGAAGACAAGGTGGTGGTCAATGGCGTGTCCAGTACCCAGTTCGACCGCGCCGAAATGCACGAAACCGTGGTCAACGACGATGGCCAGGCGAGCATGCAGCCGATCGAGCGCGTGGTGGTGGCACCAGGCGAAGAGGTTGCCTTTGAAGCCGGCGGGCGTCACGTGATGCTGTTCTCGCCCAGCCAGGCCTATGCCGCCGGCGACCAGGTCGAGCTGGTGCTGGCCTGCGGTGCCGATCAGGCCGAGCTGCCGGTGGCCGCCACCGTGCGCGCGGACGGCCCGGACGAACAGATGCAGCACGATGGGCACGACATGGGCGACATGAATCACGGCGATGCCGCGCACGAAAACGACGAACCGGCGCTGTCCGAGGACAGCGACAATGCCGGCAGCGCCAACGAAGACTCGGCCAGCGCCGAATAGGAAGCTCATGCGTTTTACCAAGATGCACGGTCTGGGCAACGACTTCGTGGTGCTCGACGGCACGCAGGCGCCGGTGTCCCTCGACGAAGTCTCCGCCCGGGCGATTGCCGATCGGCATTTCGGTATCGGCTGCGACCAGATTCTCATCGTGGAAGCGGCGCGTAGCGCCAACGCCGATTTCGGCTATCGCATTCTCAACTCGGACGGTAGCGAATCCGGCCAGTGCGGCAACGGGGCACGCTGCTTTGCGCGCTATGTGCGCGAGCAGGGGCTGACCGACAAGCACGAGATCGTGGTCGATGTGCGCGACGGCCAGATGGTGCTGGAAAGCCTCGGCGACGAACACTATCGCGTGGCGCTCGGTATACCCGCGTTCGACCCGGCCGATATCCCCTTGAGCGGCTTCGATACGGCCGATGAATACCGGCTCGACGATGTCGCCGGGCGTACGATACGTTTCGCGGCGCTCTCGATCGGCAACCCGCACGCGGTTTTACGCGTAGATGATATCGATAGCGCCGATGTCGAGTCTGTCGGCCCCGCGCTGGAAAGCCATCCGGCCTTTCCCGAGCGGGTGAACGTGGGCTTTATGCAGGTCGTCACGCCGCAGCATATTCGGCTGCGGGTCTACGAGCGCGGCGCCGGCGAAACGCTGGCCTGTGGCAGCGGCGCGGCCGCTGCGGCAATCGTGGGTATGCGCGCCGGTGTGCTCGAACCCAGCGTGGCCGTCGAGCTGCCCGGCGGCACGGCAACCGTGGACTGGGCTGGTGAGGGTAGGCAGGTATATTTGAGTGGGCCGGCCGAGCGCGTATTCGACGGCGAACTGGTATCGTCGAAGGCGGGCGGTTGAAACGAATAGCCGCGGCATGGCGCGATTCGTGCGTTGCCTGGAAACGGGCACTTTTACACCTCTTGGACGAGATGCTCCGACATGAACGAAGCCGAAAAACAAACGCCAGCGCCGGCCCTGGATGAAGCCGAAGTTGCAGCCTACCTGCAGGCACACCCGGGCCTGATCGACCGCTATCCGGCGGTGTTGGAAGCGCTGGAGGTGTCCCACGACAGCGGCAACGCGGTTTCGCTGATCGAGCGCCAGGTTGCCGGCCTGCGCACCACCAACCGCCAGCTGCAGGCCCGCTTCAACGACCTGGTGGAAACCGCCCGCGACAACGAACAGCGCGTGGTCCAGCTCAATCGCATGGCCAAGGTGCTTGTCACCGTGCAGAGCGCGGCCGAACTGGTGCCGCAACTTACGCAATGCCTGCAACAGCATCTGGACGTGGACGATATCTATGTCGGGCTGTCGGGCACGGCCGCCGATGTCGAAGCCCTGGCCGATGGCCAGATCCATGCGATTACCGACGAAAGTCCTGCCGGCAAGGCGCTCACCAACGTCTATCGCCGCGGCAAGCCGATCTGCGGGCCGATCTCCGAACAGCAGTCCGAAGCGCTGTTTGCCACGCGCAGCAACGATGCGCCGGCCATGGCGAGCGCAGCCATGATTCCGCTGGGCGCGCGCGGCGTGCACGGGGCCCTGGTGCTGGCCAGCCGCAAGGGCGATCGCTTCGTGCCGGAGGTGGGCACGCTGTTTCTGGAACTGACGGGCGAACTCGTCACCGCCGCGCTGCAACGCCTGCTCGGCCGCGACGCGTTGCCCTAGACTTGATTCGGGCACCGATCACACCGTGAGCGCGCTCACTGACCGGGTCGATGCCTTTCTGGCTCATCTCGCCCATGAACGGCGTATGTCCGCGCATACCCAGTCCGCCTATGCACGCGATCTGGGCAGTGCCGCTGGCTGGCTGCAGGAGCGGGGGCTGACGGACTGGGGCCGTATCACCACCGCCGATCTGCGCGAGTTCGTGGCCGGCCGTCATCGCGCCGGCCTGAAGCCGGCCAGTCTGGCCCGGCTGGTTTCCGCGCTGCGCAGCTTCTATGTCTGGCAGATGCGCGAGGGTCTGGCCCGACGCAACCCGGCCACCGACGTGCGCGCGCCCAAACGCCCGGTACGCCTGCCGGAAACCGTGGACGTCGACGATCTGGCCGCGATGCTCGACGTGACCCCCGAAGACGATCTCGAAATTCGCGACCATGCCCTGCTGGAGCTGTTCTACTCTGCCGGCGTGCGTCTGGCCGAAGCCGTAGGCCTGGATATCAGCGACGTGGATATGGCCGCGGGTGAGGCGCGCGTGCTCGGCAAGGGTTCGCGCCAGCGCAGCGTGCCGATCGGCTCGCGGGCGATCGCCGCACTTCGAAATTGGCTCAAGGTCCGCCCGCAGCTGGCCGCAGCCAACGAAACCGCACTGTTCGTCTCCCAGCGCGGCAGCCGGCTGTCGCGTTCGAGCGTGGCCGCCCGCATGCAGCGCTGGGCGCAACAGCACGGTCTGCCCGTGCATCTGCACCCGCACAAGCTGCGCCATTCCTTTGCCACCCATCTGCTCGAATCCAGCGCCGACCTGCGCGCGGTCCAGGAACTGCTGGGCCACGCCAATATCGGCACCACCCAGATCTATACCCATCTGGACTTCGCCCATCTGGCCAAGGTCTACGATGCTGCCCACCCGCGCGCCGGTCGCCGCGCCGATTCCGACGAGGCTTAGCTTCAGCCCGAGCGGCTTCTCCGCCCCCAGCGCCGACTCCGACCTTTGTACAACGCCCTGCATGCGCTTTGACCGCTAAGCTGAACGGTGGCCGAACGGCCCCGCGAGACGATCGCTTGAATCGGCTCGCGCATGGCCCCAACTCGAAACAGATCGACGTCAACGCAGGGCAAACGCTTTGAAACAATTCGACGGCACAACAATTCTCGCCGTACGCCATAACGGCAAGGTGGCCCTGGCCGGCGATGGCCAGGTTTCCATGGGCGACACCATGTTCAAGGGCAATGCGCGCAAGGTGCGCCGGCTCTATAACGACAAGGTGCTCGCCGGCTTTGCAGGCGGCACGGCCGACGCCTTCACGCTGTTCGAGCGTTTTGAAGGCAAGCTTCAGGAACACGGCGGCCAGCTCGTCAAAGCCGCGGTGGAAATGGCCAAGGACTGGCGTACCGACCGCGCGCTGCGGCGCCTGGAAGCGCTGCTGCTGGTGGCCGACGAAACCGCCACGCTGATGATTTCCGGCAACGGCGACGTCATGGAGCCGGAATTCGCCTGCATGGCGATCGGCTCGGGTGGCTCCTATGCCCAGGCCGCGGGTCGCGCGCTGGTCGAACATACCGACATGGATGCGCCCACTATCGCCGAAACCGCGATGCATATCGCAGCCGATACCTGCATCTATACCAATCACCACATCACCGTCGAGGTGCTGGACAATGTCTGATACAGCCTCCGAGACCATGGCCGACGACAACCGCGAACAAACCGCTGCGTTGCCGCGCCACGAAATGACGCCGCGCGAGATCGTGGCCGAACTCGACCGCCATATCATCGGCCAGGGCGAAGCCAAGCGCTCGGTCGCCATCGCGCTGCGCAACCGCTGGCGGCGCATGCAGCTGGATGAATCCATCCGCGGCGAGATCACGCCCAAGAACATTCTCATGATCGGCCCGACCGGCGTCGGCAAGACCGAAATCGCGCGCCGGCTGGCCAAGCTTGCCAATGCCCCGTTCACCAAGATCGAGGCGACCAAGTTCACGGAAGTGGGCTATGTCGGCAAGGAAGTGGATTCCATCATCCGCGATCTGGTGGAAGTGGCCATCAAGATGACGCGCGAAGCCGCCAAGAAGGCCGTGCGGATCAAGGCCGAAGACGCCGCCGAAGAACGCATTCTCGATGCGCTGCTGCCCAAGCCCAGCAGCTGGGAAGAAGCCGGCGAATCCGACCAAAAGGCGGTCGAGTCCACCGCCACGCGTCAGGTATTTCGCAAGCGCCTGCGCGAAGGCAAGCTCGACGACAAGGAAATCGAGCTGGAGCTGCAGCAGGGCGGCCAGAGCTTCGAGATCATGGCGCCCCCGGGCATGGAGGAGATGACCAACCAGCTCCAGTCCATGTTCCAGAACATGAAGGGCGACAAGACCAAGCGCAAGAAGATCAAGATCAAGGACGCCTACCGTCAGATCGTGGACGAAGAGGCCGCCAAGCTGGTCGACGAAGAGCAGATCAAGACCCAGGCCATCGATCAGGTGGAGAACTCGGGCATCGTCTTTATCGACGAGATCGACAAGGTCTGCAAGCGCTCCGATGCGGGCGGCTCGTCCGGCGGCGATGTGTCGCGCGAAGGCGTGCAGCGCGACCTGCTGCCGCTGGTGGAAGGCTCGACCGTGTCCACCAAGTACGGGATGGTCAAGACCGACCATATCCTGTTCATCGCCTCGGGTGCGTTCCATGTGGCCAAGCCCTCGGACCTGATCCCCGAGCTGCAGGGCCGTCTGCCGATTCGGGTCGAACTCGACGCGCTCAAGGCCGAAGACTTCGTGCGCATCCTCACCGAGCCGCACTGCTCGCTCACCGAACAGTACGGCGCGTTGATGAACACCGAAGGCGTAACCATCGAGTTCACCGACGACGGCGTGCACCGCATCGCCGAGATGGCCTTCAAGGTCAACGAAGGCACCGAGAACATCGGCGCCCGGCGCCTGCATACCGTCATGGAACGGCTGATGGAGGAAATCTCCTTCGAAGGCCCGGACAAGGCCGGTGAAACGCTCAAGGTCGACGCCGAATACGTCGACTCCAAGCTCAAGGATCTGGCGGCCGACGAAGACCTGTCGCGCTACATCCTGTAACGCGGGCGCGCTATGCTCGAGTCCGACAGGTCGGTCTCGAGTGCGGCATTGCTCGAACGAGCCGGGGCGGGTTTATCCTGTCCCGGCTTTTTCATGTCCTCAACCAAGGCGAACGCCATGGATGCACCCACCGACATCACCCTGCACCAGAAATCAAAGGTTCTGGAGGTCGAATTCCCCGACGGCGCGAACTACAAGCTGCCGTTGGAATACCTGCGTGTGTACTCGCCCTCGGCGGAAGTACGCGGCCACGGCGGCCCCATGCAGCTGGTCACCGGCAAGCGCGACGTCGGCGTGGAAAAGATCGAACCGGTCGGCAACTACGCCATCCAGCTCTACTTCGACGATGGCCACAACACCGGCATCTTCTCCTGGCAGACGCTGCGCGAACTCGGCGATCAGTACGAAGAGAACTGGAAGGAATACCTCGGCCGGCTGGAAAAGGCCGAAGCCTCGCGGGATAAACTCTGGCATTGAACGTTTACGGATAGGACCATGCGTTCATCGATTGTGGCGCTTGTCGCCGCAATACTACTCACCGCCTGCGCGACGACCGGACCAGCGCCCCAAAGCAATGTGCCGCCGACGGCCGATACGCCCAAAGCCGAGATTATCCCCGAGGCAATCCAGGGCCGTTGGGGCCTGGTGCCGGCCGACTGTGAGCCGGGCCGCAGCGATGCCAAGGGCCTGCTGGTGATCGGCGAAAAGAAGATGCGCTTCTACGAAGCCACCGCGACGCTGGGCGAGATCGATGCGACGCACCTGCGCGCGAGCTTCGATTTCACCGGCGAAGGCATGACCTGGCAGCGCGACATGGCCCTGGACGTGCAAGACAACGGCCAGACGCTCATACGCCGCGAATACGGCAAGGACGCCGCGCCGGGGGCGTTCAAGTACGGTCGCTGCTCTACCTAGGTCCTGCAGCAAGGCGTCCGAAGAAACGCCGTATTGCGTGAACGCGTCATACACTTCGGCAGCCCCGCCGATTTCGCCCTGTTAGGAATCACCGACGAGGCGAATTTGACCGTTCTCGTAGTTCGTTATCAGCGCGAACGAACTATCTCTAGCGGCGCGCTCGCGCCACACATCGAAAAGTTTCGACCTATTTCGAACCATACGGTGCCTAAGTATCCGTTGCCCCCGCGGAAAAGTAAGCGCCTGATTCTCATTCCGACGCCGCTCCCGTAACTCCTCTACACTCCGTAATTACCCTGACGAGGAGGGGTAGTGTTCTTCCCGTCGCCTGGCGCGCGTTGCCTGTGAGTCGCGTCGGCGTACAGGATCGAACGTTGTGTGCTGGCCCGATGCGATTCGGGCCGTGGGCTGCCGGTTTTGCGAGGGGACCGCATGGACTACGCAGATCTACTGCTGGACGCGATTTGCGTCGTCGATGCGGAAGGCCGGTTCGTGTCCGCGAGCGCGGCCTGTGAACGGATCTTTGGTTACACGCCGGCCGAGTTGGTCGGGGTGCGTATGCTCGATCTGGTGCTCGAAGAGGATCGCGAGCGGACCCGGGCAGCAGCCACGCGAGTAATGCGCGGCGGCATCGAAACCCATTTCGAGAATCGCTATCGCCGTAAGGACGGCGGAATCGCGCACATCATGTGGACGGCACGCTGGTCGGACGTCGATGAGGTACGCATTGGCGTGGCACGGGACGTGACGGCGCTCAAACAGGCGCAACAACGCCAGGCCGCGGTCTATGCGATTTCGGAAGCGGCGCATCTGTCGGCCGACCTGACGGATCTGTCGGCACGTATCCACGCCGTCATTAGCACGCTCATGCCGGCCGAAAATTTCTCGGTGGCCCTGCATGATGTGGACCGCGACGAGCTGAGTTATATCTACCATATTGACGAGCGCGTCAGCCCGCCGGCGCCGGCCCGGCTGAGCGCGGATACGCTATGCGGCCAGCTCATCCGCCACGGTCGCGAGCTGTTGCTGCCGGCCCAGCCCGATGCGCTGGAGGACGAGGCGCCGCACGACATGCCGGATTGGGACGGCGAACACTCCTGGTTGGGCGTGCCGCTTACCAGCGGCAACGGCACCATCGGCGCGCTGGTGGTGAAAAGCTATAGCGACAGCCAGTACTACGACGAAAATGATCGCGAGCTGTTGCAGTTCGTATCCACCCAGGTGGCCCAGGCCATCGTGCGCAAGCGCCTGTTTCAGCGTCTGGAATATATGGCCCGATACGATGGACTCACTGGTCTGGCCAACCGCGAAGTCTTCTACGAACGCCTGCGCGCGGCGCTGAATTCCCCCGGCACGAAACCGAACGGGCTGGCGGTGCTCTATCTTGATCTGGACGGCTTCAAGCACGTCAACGATAGATACGGCCATGCCCTGGGCGACACGTTGCTCGAACTTGCGGCCCGGCGCCTGTGCCATAGCGTGCGCGAAACCAGCCTCGTGGCGCGTCTGGGCGGGGACGAGTTCGTCGTGCTGCTTGAGAATTTACGCACGCCTGCGGAAGCCGAAAGCGTGGCGGCGAATTTACGCATCGCGCTGTGCCGGCCGTTCGATGCATCGGGCCAGCGTCTGCATGTGGGCGTGAGTATCGGTGTCGCAGTTTACCCACAGGATGGCAAACGAGCCGAGGACCTACTGCGCCGGGCCGATCAGGCCATGTACGCCGAAAAGAAGACGCCGCGCGCAACCCCGCCAGACGCCGACACCGGTTGATCGTCCCCCTCGGGCGTTGAATGCCAGAGCCGTGGGTGCAGCGCTGACGGCGCGCGTCGTCACCGACAACATATCTGCCTGCCGTGGCCATATGGCTCGCTGCGCCGCGATACCCGAACCATGGCAACATTCAGCCGGCCGACGCATGGTGCAGCGGATGAGAAGGAATTGGTATGAACGCACGTGTGACTGTTCAGGGTGAGCGGCAGATCACGGCCAATGAACGAACGTATGCGAAGCAGGTATTGCTGCTCAAACATCTCCAGCTTCGTGCTTATGTTGTGGTTGGCGGCTTTCTCCTGGCCATGGCGTGCCTGCTGATTGCGGCGCTACCGTTCGTGCTGAGTCGCGGGGGAGTTCCGGCCACATTGTTTGTGGGGATACCGACCATCGGTATCGGTATATACGCCGGCCGGGGGATTGGCAGGCAGGGGCTAAGAAAACGTGCTGTCCTGGGCGATACCGTGTGCACCGTGAAAGGCCCCGTCACCTACATCACGCATCGCGTCAAGAATTCACGAGCAGAAGAGTTCTTCGTCGGAGACATCACGCTCTGGTTGCCGCCGTTCACGTCGTTGCTTTCTTTTGTCGCTAACGAGAAAAACGGGTATCGCGAAACCGAGTTGGACGTCATTTTTATCGAAACCCGCTCGAAGCAGAAAGCGGGCGGCGAAAGCGTTGACACGAACAAGGAAGCGCTCGTTGTTTATCTCGCCGATTATATTGATATCGATACCGTGTTTAATCGGCATGGCCGCCACTACTTGATTCGCGAGAGCATAAGCACGTTCGCGGGTGTGATCAGCTGCATTGTCATCGGGGCGTCGGGGTATCTCTATTTTTTCCCGACCGAACAATGGCTGCAAACGGGGTTCATGGTTCTGTTCCTGGCGTTGCTCGCCGATTTCGCGATCGTCGCGCTGGGCTGTTACCTGATCAACAAGCTCTACTTGGCCGTGCGTAAGCGGCTGGACCCGAACTTCAGGCCCAGCAGCTACGGCGAACGGCTCGCCGGCAAAGCGTAGGCGCTGTGGTGGGCAAGGCTGGGCCGGTGTGACGAGTCGTAATTGCGACAACGCTTTTTGAATTATCCGCCCGACGCCCGGATGACGCGCCGGCTGTCGATCGCGCTTGCTGGGCTTCGGCGGTGACGAGCGGGGTTAGCGTAAGCGCGCCGCTGATACGTCCTCATCGCGCTTTACCGCAATTTTTGTGCGTAGTAGTTTCACAGGAACTGCTTTAGCGATATGAGGTTAGCGATGTCTCGACCGCCCCTGGATGATGCCCGTTTGCAAACGCTCGCCGCCGCGGCCGCGCTGGAACTCTCGCCCGAGCGCCGTGAAGTGTTGCGGCCAGTGCTCGACGGCGTGCTGCAACAGCTCGATCGCCTATACGACGTAGAGGTGGATGAAACGGTGCCGGTTCATTCCTTCGATGCGCGTTGGGAGGCAGAACGATGAACGATATACTTTCGCTGTCTGCTGCCGAGCTCGGCGCCAAACTCAAGGCCCGCGACCTGTCGCCGGTGGACGCCGTCGAGGCCTGCCTCGAACGCATCGAAGCCACCGAGCCCAAGCTCAATGCCTACGTGCGCGTATTGGCCGACGAGGCCCGTGCTGCTGCCCGCCAGGCCGAACAGGAGATTGCTGCCGGCGACTGGCGTGGGCCGTTGCACGGCGTGCCGGTGGCCCTCAAGGACCTCTACGATCTGGCGAATGTGCCCACGACCGCCTCGTCGCGCGTGCGTGAAGACTGGACGCCGACGACCGACAGCGCCGCCGCCGAACGGCTGAAGCAGGCCGGGGCGGTGATTCTCGGCAAGACCCATACCCACGAATTCGCCTACGGCATCAGCACGCCGACCACGCGCAACCCGTGGGATACCGAGCGCACGCCGGGCGGTTCCAGCGGCGGCTCCGGTGCCACCGTGGCTTCGGCCGGGGCGTTCATGGCCATGGGCAGCGATACCGGCGGCTCCATTCGCATTCCGGCCGGCTTGTGCGGCACCGTGGGCCTGAAGCCGACATTTGGGCGTGTCAGCCGCGTTGGCATCACCTCGCTTTCCTGGGGGCTGGATCATGCCGGGCCTTTGACGCGTACGGTCGAAGACGCGGCGCTTTCGCTGCAGGCGTTGGCCGGCTACGACCCGCGCGACCCCGGCAGCGTCAACGAGCCGGTGCCAGATTATCTGGCCGGCCTGCACAACGGCATCCAGGGTCTACGCGTCGGCGTGCCGACGAACTATTTCTTCGACCGGGTCGACACCGAAATCGAAGCCGCGGTGCGCCAGGCCTACGAGCAGCTTCAGGCACTCGGGGCCGAACTGGTCGAGGTCGAACTGCCCATGGCCGATCAGTTCGTGCCTGTGGAGTTCGGCATCATGATGCCCGAAGCCAGCGATTATCATCGCGATATGCTGCGCGAGAAGGCCGAGCTGTATAACGACGACGTGCGCGTGCTGCTCGAGGCGGGCGAACTCGTGCCGGCAACGGCCTATATTCGTGCCCAGCGCGTGCGCCATCTCATCCAGCAGCAATTCAGCCAGCTCTACCAGCAGGTCGATGTCATCGTCGCACCGACCACCACGGCCCCGGCGGTCACTGCAGGCACCGAGTCCGTCACCTGGCCCAACGGCCGCGAAGAATCGCTGATGTCGGCCTATACACGCTTTGCCGTACCCGGCAACGTCACCGGGCTGCCGGCCATGAGCGTTCCCTGCGGTTTCACCGAAAACGGCTTGCCGATTGGTTTCCAGGCGATCGGTCGTCCCTTCGACGAATCCACGGTGTTGCGTCTGGGTGCGGCCTACGAGGCGGCGACGGATTGGCACCAACGCCGCCCGGGTATCTGAGTACAGGTTCAGGCGGCGCGGCGACAACGATCCGGTTCTTGAGCCGCGCCGCCACTGGCTATCCCGATGAAGCTGTACTGCCCCGCGATGAAGGGTCATTCGGGTGTTGTATGTCGAATTCGTGGCGCCGGCTCAAAGCCTTGGGCTAATCGGTTTCCGCAATCCGGGATGAAGCATCCTGTCGCCAGAGATCGCGCCAGATATCGCGAGATGTTCGGCCAGTCTGGTCGCAGCCCCTAGCCGGACGCCCAGGTCTTGCGCCGTTCGCGCGCCAGCTCGACGACCCTGGCGATATCCTCGTCCGTATAAACGCCGTTCACGCCCGCGATAGGGGCCAGCTTCATGCCGTGCTTGAGGCCGAGCTTGTAAATCTCCTTGACCTTGCGCCACTCGGTATCGCGGCCGACCGTGAACGCTTCGAAGCGGCCTTCCAACGCCAGCACGATGGTCTCTGCGAGACAGGCATAAACGATGTTTTCCGGCAGGGCGATATCGCGCATTCCGCGGACCTTGGAGGGCAGTTCGATTTCGCCGGATTCGATCACCAGAACGTCCGGGCGCTTGGCGCATTCCTCGGGCGGCAGGTCGAGCGGGCGGGCCACGTCGGTGATTACGCAGCCGGGTTTGACCGCGGTGATGTCCAGCACCTTCTTGCCGGCGCCCGAGGTCGTGGTGACGATCATATCCATCTCGGCTAAATGCCCCTCGTAGTCGGCCGCCGCGACCACTTTCGCCTCGGGCGTCTCTTCGAGGATGGATGCCTTCAGCACCTCGAGCTTGTCCTGATCGCGGCCGGCGAGATAGACCTCGTCGAACGTCATCGCCAGCAGGCGCGCGCTCACCGAGCCGATCGAGCCGG
>DJIE01000234.1:11602-20577 GCA_002433465.1 Salinisphaera sp. UBA6602 | reverse complement strand
AGCCGATCGAGCCGGTCGCGCCGATCACCATGGCCTTGGCCTGTACGCGGCCACCTTTCGGCGCTTCCACCAGGCCCATGCGGCGCATCGCGTCGGCGGCGGCCCAGAGCGCGCCGGACGCCGAGTAACTATTGCCGGTGGTCACCGGCAGGTTCGCGCGCTGGGCCACGGTCATGCCCGCGTCACCGACAACCTTCGTGAATGCGCCCAGGCCGATGATCTGGGCGCCCATCTTCTGTGCCTTGTCCGCGGCCGCGAGCAGCCGGCGATAGGTGAATTCCGGGCTACGGGCGAGCATCTCCTTGGGCGTGCCACCTACCGCAATCAGCCAGCCCTCCGCTTGCGCGCCGGTCGGCGAGATGATGTTCGTCATCTTGCAGTACTCCATGGGCGGCAACATGGCAGCGGCTTTTTCGACCTGATCCATCAGGCGCTTGGGTGTGGATTTCGGTAGCAGCGGTAAGCCCTTCCGGATCGCTTGCTGGCTGAGCGGATGGATAATGAACGCGAAACGGCGCACGTTGCGGAAGTGCCCGGTGGGGTGCAGCAGCTGCGCGGTGAGCTCCAGCTCGTCGATGATGCCGGCCCGTGTTTCGTCCGAGAGCTCCTGCGGCTCAAGCTCGGTCGCCGCGAGGATCATCGCCTCGATCACGTCGACGTCGACCACTTGCTTGAACGGCTGCGGGCAGATATCGATCGCGAGATTGACCTCCTGTGCCTTCAGCCAGGCCAGGCTCTGTTCATCGATCGCCGAGCTGAGCAGGGTCTTGCCCTTTAGATTGCCGTCGCCAGCAAAGGAGCGGATATCCTCGATCGCGCCGACAATCACATGCGACTTGGCCAATTCCTGGGCCAGCAGGCGCTGCTTGATCTTCGCCAGCCTGGGCAGCACTGCACCTAGCTTGCGTGTCGCCCAGATGCCGTTGGCCATGGCGCTGCCAGTGGCGAACAGTTCCAGCTGTGCCAAAGACGACAACATGGTGGGCGTGCCCGTCTGTAACAGCGCGTCGGCAAAACTCAAATTGGGCGTGTAATGCGACATCTCGACGGCGATGTCGTAGTTCAAGCTGCCGGACATGAACAACACCCGGCTGTTGTTGAAGTAGCTGCCCAACGTCTTGTGCACATGGCGCACCGCGCGCAGCTGCAGCATGCGACGCAGATGCGCGCCGGTGGTCGCCGGTACCCGTGTTACCACCTTCAGCAGCTTGTCTTTATCCACGAAACGCCGTGTGCCCACGTCGCAGTAGTCGCGGATCAGACCCAGCCCCACCGCATCGGCGTGGGACTGCGCGCGGCGCAGCAGATCCCAGGCGCGATCCGCGTCGCCGTCCGCGCCCTGGCGGGTGACGGTGAAGTCCTTACCCAAAAATTTGGTTTTAAGGGAATAGTCCTGCGCGGACGGGCCCATCGAGACGGAAATGACGTGTTTCAAAGCCAGCTCCCCAGTCCGTTTTCTTGTGCGAACAACTTGCTCTGGGCGCGAGGTCTTACGATCACCGGCGCCTGCTTGTCCTGGAGACGGTGGGTTCAAGTTCCGACCGCGACACGGCAGCGGTGCTCCAGAGCCTCTCGAGGCGCGAGATAAGCCAAGCGTTTTCGTGGGCAATAATTAAGCGAACATACTACTTTTGTCTAGGTCTGCTCGTGTGACAGTTCGCAACGAGGGGTTTTTGCGGTGAAACCGTCGGCGGATATGCCGCGCCCCTCAAAACACGCGTAGCAGATGTCGCCGTTGCTATTTCTCGTGCTCTCGGTTGATCGAATCCACAAGACGGGAGAGGCATCGACGGCGTTGTTCGACTTCCCGGGCGTGGCGCCTGCGTTCTTTATTGGGGGCGGCACCTCGGCCTATGCGCGGGTGCTTGCATGGCTGCCGCCGTTATATGTGCAGCCGGGCTGGTCGGCTACCGCCACCGGGCGCCTATTGGCTGGCCTCACTCTATGCCCAGGTCGTAGTGCCTGTCAGGCTTCGACGCAGATGGCGCGTCGTCCGTGCACGGTTATGTTCTAGCTCGTAGCGCGATCTTGGCGATACGTCGGCCGAGTGATCCGCAGACGAGGTATGGCAGTTTTGACAGGGGTCAAAAACTGACCCTATTTCGAGATTAACGAAACTGAGATGTCACCAGCTATGCACTTGGACCGGCTGCTTGATGGGTGCACGCGGTGTCCGGGGCCCGGCGCCGGATTCGTTGGTCTGGCAAGCGTTACCTTGATCGTCTCGCAATAGCGAAGAATTGATACGGCCGTTACGAGGCGATGCGCACGGTATTCGATTCCTCACCGCCTGGCGCTTTGGCGGCGGCGTCAGCGTCGCTGATCTCATCGTGGTTCGCGGCTGCGCGCGGCGGCCGCGTCTGTGGAGGGGATGAACTACAGGGTCTTCCCTGGTGTAGCGCTTTCGCATCATCGAGATTTGCGGTGGTGGCCATGTTGCGCACCGCGGTAACCAGCCCGTTGGTGCAGTCGCTAATGCGCACGATGGCCTCGCCGGCATGGCGGGCCATATCGACGCCTCGATCGACGCTGCCGCGACAGTTTTGCATGCTGGCCGTGGCGTCGCCGGAAAGCGTCTGCAGCTTGCCGATCATCTCGGAAATTTCGCTCGCCGCTTCGGCGGTTCTGTGCGCCAGCTGGCGTACTTCGTGGGCCACCACGGAAAAGCCGCGGCCGTGCTCGCCGGCTCGTGCAGCTTCGACGGCTGCGTTCAGCGAAAGCATATTCGTTTGCGACGCAATCGAGCGAATGGTTTCCACGATGACCGTGATGGCGTCCGTCTGCCCGGCCAGTTCGCCGAGCAGGTTCGAGGTGACGCTGATCTGATCGGCCATGCTGCGGATTTCACACACCGTGTCGTCGATAACGCGCTGGCCGGCGCCGGCTTCGGTTTCGGTGTCGGCGGAAATACGGCAGGCGGTGCGTATGCTTTCGCTTTCGCGGTCGACCCGCTCGGTGATGTCGCTGGCGAATTTGATGATTTTGTAGAGTTGGCCGTCTTCGTCAAAGATCGGGTTGTAGGTGGCTTCCAGCCACAGCACCCGGCCGGCGTGGTCGTAGCGTTTGAATTGCCCCGCCATGAACTTGCCTTCGTTGAGTCGTGCCCAGAAATCGCGATATTGGGCGCTACTGGCCAACTCGCGACCGCAGAAGATGCGATGATGAGCACCGACGATCTCATCCAGCGTATAACCCACGGTGGCCAGAAAGTTGTCGTTGGCGGTCAGGATTTGCCCACTCGGCGTAAATTCGATGACCGCCATGGAGCGGTTGATAGCCCGCAGCCGCCGGCTGACTTCCTGTTCTTCGTTAACCTTCGCCGTGATGTCGGTTGCGATCTTGATCACGCGAACGACGCGCCCGCGCCGGTCGTGGATAGGGTTGTAAGAAGCCTCCAGCCACAGGCGCTCGCCAGCCTGGGTCAAACGTTCGCAGCGGCCGTTGACGAACTCGCCTTCGCGGAGCCGCGCCCAGAACGCTGCGTAATCCGCGCTTTGTGCGTATTCCCGAGAACAAAGCAGGCTGTGATGCTGGCCGATGATCGACTCGGCGTCATAACCGGTGGTTTCCAGAAACGCGCTATTGGCGCACAGGATCTTGCCCTGCGGATCGAATTCGATCACGGCCATGGATCGATGAATAGCCTTGATTAGCGCGGTTTTATGGCAAGCTGCCTCCGATTTGAACACGTCTTTTTCTCCCCGTTAGGCGCCGCTGCCCGTTCTGGGTATATGAGTTTTATTGGGCGCATGACGGCAACATCGGCTCGCCGCGAGCAATACTTGAGAAAAATCCGTCAGACTGGCGCCAGAATGCAGTTAGAGAAGTGTAGAAGGCGCCTGCTGAGGCTAGAAGTCTCGATAAAATGGCAGCACTCGGCACTCAGTCGAACTGTGACGCTCCGGCATGATGATGCGGGCGTGGCGACCGCCGGGTGTACGACGGGCCATCGCGCTGGGCTGCCTTTGTCGAGGCAAAGCCAAAGCGGTCAAGGCGGCGGCAGAACGCAGGCCATCGTATGAGTAGAGCCCTGGACCGGCGGTGCCGTCTGAAGCTCAAGCGGGTCGGTGCGATCCTTCGGTCTGAGCCGGTTTGTGGACGCTGTAAGCTGACCATGTGGCATTGAGCGGCTGAGCGACTTGGCCTCTAACAAGCATGGAGAACGTGAATGGATACCAGCGATACTGCGACCGCCGGCGCCGGTTCGATTGAAGAACGCATCTGGCCGGTCGTCATCATCGGCACGGGTTTTGGCGGCCAGGCTACGGCGGTGAACCTCCTGCGCCGCGATATCGACGACTTCCTGATGCTCGAGCGGCGCGACTTCATGGGCGGCACCTGGCAGCAGAACAGCTATCCCGGCGCGGCCGTGGATGTGCAGTCGCCGTTGTATTCGTTGTCGTTCGAGCCCTGGCCCTGGACGCAGATGTTCGCCGAGCGCGAGGAGCTGGCCGAATACACCGCACACGTCATCGACAAATACGGCCTGCGCGAGAAAACCCGTCTGTCTCACAACGTCGAACAGGTGGCCTGGCAGGAGGACGAGGGCGTCTGGCATATCCAGGTGGCCGACCGGCCCGCGATTCGCGCACGCGTGCTCATCAACGCGTCCGGGCCGCTATCGACGCCTGTCATCCCGAATTTTCCGGGGCGTGAGCGCTTCGAGGGCGAAAGCTTTCATACCAACGACTGGAACCACGACTTCGATCACCGCGGCAAACGCCTGGCCATCATCGGCAGCGGCGCGAGCGCGGCCCAGATCATTCCGGCCATCGCGCCCGACGTCGCCGAGCTGCACGTGTTCCAGCGTAGCCCGCACTGGGTCATTCCGCGACCGGACCGCAAGTTCGGCGCGCTCACGCGGCGGCTTTTGGCGATCAAGCCGGTCTACAAGGCGGTACGCACCGCGATCTACTGGGGGCTGGAGTCGCGCATCATCGGTTTCAAGTATTCGCGCACCATGCTCAACCTCATCGCCCAGCGAAAGGCCGACAAGCATCTCGAAGAACAGGTGCCGGATGAGGCGCTGCGCGCCAGGCTTACGCCGGATTTCACCATCGGCTGCAAGCGCATCATTCTCTCGAACACGCTCTACCCGGCGCTCATGCGTGACAACGTCACCCTGCACGACGCGCAAGACGGCATCGAAGAAGTCACCGAAACGGGTATTCGCACGAAGCAGGGCGAAGCAATCGATCTGGACTGTATCGTCTGGTCTACCGGCTACGACGCAACCGACGGCATGATTTCCTACCCCGTGATCGGTCGCCACGGCAAGACGCTCGCCGATTTCTGGGCCGACTATCCGCGGGCCTATCTCGGCACCGCAATTCCGGGTTTTCCCAATCTGTTCATCGGCACGGGGCCGAATACCGGCATCGGCCATACCTCGCATATCTTCATGATCGAATCGCAGCTGAAATACATCATCCAGTGCGTGGAGAAGGTGCTCAAAAGCGACGCCGGCCAGATCGAGGTCACGCCCGAAGCCGAGGCGCGTTATACCGCGAAGATTCATGACGAAATGGCGCAGACCGTCTGGCATACCGGCGGCTGTAACAGCTGGTACAAGAGCGCTTCCGGTCGCGTGACGGCTATGTTCCCGGGCTTTACGTTCACCTACCGTCGCATGGCCGAGAACTTCAAGCGCGACGACCATCGGCTAGTGTAAGCGCGAACGCAGGCGCTGGAGCGCTCGAAGCGACCTGCGGCGAACCTTGGGCCGCGTTGGAGATCCGGTGATTTGCCGGGCGAGGCGAACGAGCGCGCCTATTCGCGGTCAAGCAAGTAAGTCGACCGCGATTGATTGCTGCGCCGCAGCGCGATCGCCCGTTGCCATTTAGCGATCGCCCCGAGGTGCGCGCCTGAACAATGATCATTCCCACCATTCCGGGCTTCCGTCATATCCTGAAAGGCATCTGGTGGCCGCTGCTGCTGATGTTCATCTGGGACGTGCTGATTACGCTGTTGTATTTCGCCCAGCCCGAGCGCTACCAGGAATTTCAGTCGTCGGCCTTGTCGCGAACCACGCTCACCCTGTTCGGCACGGTCATCGTGCTGTTTCTGGGGTTTCGATCGAACTCGGCGTATGCGCGCTGGTGGGAAGGCCGGGTGCTGTGGGGGCTGATGATCAACGCGTCCCGCAATATCACGCGCCTGGCCCTGTCGTGTATCGACTCGGCCGATGCACGGGCACGCGAGCTGCGTGAGGCGATGGTGGTCAATCAGGCCGCCTACGTGCATATCCTGCGCTGCCAGCTGCGCGGTACGGATCGCTCGGAGCCGGCCTATCGGCTGCTGCCGCCCGAGCGGGCCGAACGCGTGCTTGCCTACACCAATGCGGCCAACGCCCTGCTCAACGAAAACGGGCGTCTGGCCGGCCAGGCGCTGGCGCACGGCTATATCGATACGATCCAGCAGTCGCGCATGGAAGCGGTGAATGTTGATATCGCCAATTCGCAGGGCGGTATGGAGCGCATCAAGAAAACGCCGCTGCCCATGCAGTATCGGTTTTTCCCGCAGCTGTTCGTACGCCTTTTCTGTATCCTGCTGCCCATTGGCATCGCGCCGTATCTGGGCATATTCACGCCCATCGGCTCGTCGCTGGTCGCGCTGATGTTTCTGGCCGCCCTGCACATCGGCGATGAACTGGTCGATCCGTTTGCCAACAACGCGCACGATCTGCCGCTCGAGGCCATGTGTACCACCATCGAAATCGATCTCATGGAATCGATCGACAGGCCGGCCCCGCCGGCGACCCAGCCGGTTAAAGGCGTTCTTTGGTAGGCGCTTGCCGTTGAAACGAGGCGCGGCGTGATCAGGTTCTGCCCGCATCGGCCGATACCGATAAGACAGCGGTGGCATGCATAGCGCCGCACCCTGCGCAGCCGTGGTCTGGCTTGGCCTGCGGCGGATCGCGTGCGGCCGATACCCGCGCGAACACCTTCAATGCCGGCCAAGGACGGCGGCCCCGATACAATGCTGAAATGGTTGGCCAAACTCTGGAAGATCGGGGCCCGCGACACCGATCCGGCCATGCGACGGCGAATCATGCTCAGCAATCAGCTCGCCGTGTTCGGTGCCGTGACAACCCTGCCTTATCAGCTGTTCTATGCCTGTACGGCGTTTACCTATTATGCGCCGGTGTTCGCCAGCAATGTCGTGATCATGTCGGGCTATCTGTGGACACTGCGGGCCAACCACCGTCGCCGGCACGATTCGGCACGCAATTTCGTCGTCTTAGTCGCGATGATCCAACTCGCGGTTGTGACCTGGTATCTGGGCCGTGGTCTGGGCGTACACCTGTTCTACTTCACGATCGTAAGCATTCTGCCGCTGTTGTTCGAACGGGCCCGGGCCACGACGATCGGCGCGCTGGCGTTTGCCAACGTGCTGCTGTTCTGGATCTGCGATCAGTATTTCGGCAACGGCACGGTGCCGTTGCTCGTGCCCGATACGGCGCGTTCCGTGGCGTTCGGCTTCAGTGCGGCCGCCGCCGTCGCTTTGATCAGCGCCTTCATGCTGTTGTTTCGGCATCAGATTGACGTCGTCGAGCAGAGCCTGCGACGGACGAATCGGGAACTCGAGCGTCTGAGTGCGACCGATGCGCTCACCGAGTTGCCCAATCGTCGCGCCGTGGATGCCTTTCTGGTGCGCTGGTCGCAGACGCCCGATGCGACCGTCGGCGTCGTGCTATGCGATATCGACTATTTCAAGCTCTACAACGACCACTACGGCCATCTGCTTGGCGACAGAACGCTGCATGCCATAGGCACTGCCCTGCGTGGTGCCACGCGCTGCGATTTCGACATAGTGGCGCGCTACGGCGGTGAAGAATTCATGATCCTGTTGCCGCAGGCCGACGCGGCCTATATCCGGTCGGCGGCCGAGCGGCTGCGAGCCGCCGTCGAAGCACTGGCAATCGAGCATGCCTATCGCCCCGACGCGTTCGGCATCGTCACCGTGAGCGTCGGCTACAGCCGGTTCGATACGCTCGACTGGACGCCCGGCGCGCCCAAACGGGAACCGATCGATGCCGCCGACCAAGCCTTGTATCGCGCCAAGAGTCTCGGCCGCAATCGCACGGAGAGCGGCTTTCTGGGCGACTAGTTCAGACGGCCGCGCAAAGGGGCGCGCCAGCGTCGGTGTAACGCCGGCTTGGCGGCCCGCGGAGCACGCGCCAAGACCGACGCCCGCGTCGGGTCATGCAGGCCCAGCCGCCGTGTCCGAACCGAATGCCTGTCTTAGTCGTCGATAACGCCAGGCCATGGGCTCGTCGTCGCGGTCACGCCAGCCCCGGCAGCGGGCGGGCCGTCGGCCCGGGTACGCCGGGTGTTCGAAGGGGCCTGCACGGCCTGGTCGCATAAACCGGCCGCATAAAAAAGCGCCGACCGCACTTCGCGGATCGGCGCCGTCGCCCCTGGCCTGCGTCAGCGCTAGCTGCCCAGCGCGAGTGCGCCCGCCATGCCGCCGGACGGCGCGCGGGACGTCGCTACGGGCGAACCATGCGTGTGGGTGGCGTCCGTGTGGGCCGGTGCTTGCTCGTCGACCGTAAACTGGCCGACTTCGCGGGTCATCTCTACCGCCTGCTCGTCGAGCGACTTGCTGGCCGCAGCCACCTGTTCCACCAGGGCCGAGTTCTGCTGCGTCACCGATTCCAGCTGCGCAATGGCCTGGTTGATCTGTTCGATCCCTTGCGACTGTTCGTTCGTGGCGCTCGATATATCGGTCACCAGTGCGGCAACCTGGCGGATACGCGAGGCGATATCCGTCAACGTGGTGTGCGTATCGCCCACCAGCCTGTTGCCCGTATCGATGGTCGATACGTTGCGTTCGATCAACTGGCGGATACGCTGGGCTTCGTTCGCGCTGCGGCTGGCGAGCTGGCGTACTTCCGAGGCAACCACGGCAAAGCCGCGGCCGTGTTCACCGGCCCGGGCCGCCTCTACCGAGGCGTTCAGGGCCAGCAGGTTGGT
>DJIE01000234.1:9597-11298 GCA_002433465.1 Salinisphaera sp. UBA6602 | reverse complement strand
GCGTTCAGGGCCAGCAGGTTGGTCTGGAAGGCGATGCCGTCGATCGCTTCGACGATGTCGGTGACTTCCTGGTTGGCGCTATGGATATCGTTCATCGCCTTGCGTGCGTTGTCGGCGATCGCGCGCGCCTGCGAGGCCTGCTCGGACACGTCTTCGGACAGACGCTGGGCCTCGCCCGCGTTTTCGGCCGTGTGGCGGACCGTGGCGTTGATTTCCTCAAGGCTGGCAGCGGTTTCCTCGATGGAGGCCGACTGCTGCTCGGTTCGTTGCGCCAGATCCTGATTGCCCTGGGAGATTTCACCGCTGGCCACTTCCACCGACAGGGCGCTGCGCTGAATGTTTCGCACCAGCTGGGCGGTGCTTTCGGTCGCCTCGTTGAAAGCGCGATAGAGCTGCGATAGTTCGTCGGTGCCGGGCACCGCCAGCCGCTGACTCAGATCGCCATCGCGATGGGTGATGTCATGCAGTGCACGTTTGAGCGGGCCTACGATCGCGCGCACGATGGCCGTGGTCAGCGCCAGCGTCAGCAGCGATGCCAGAATCGCGATGGCGGCATAAGCCCAGAGGTCGGTTCGGGCCTGGCTGCGCAAGGCCTCGGCCATGCTGACGATATCCGCGGTAACCGTGTCTTCCACACTCTTGAGCCGGCCGATCTTGACCGTTTGCCAGTCGAACCACTGCTGTGGATCCACTCCGAAACCGCCCTGGTCAGCGCGCTCGATGGCGCGTTGCCGCAGGCCACCAAGACGGTCGATCTCGGGACCGGACAAGGCGGTTTGATATGCGTCGCGCATGGCCGGGGCAGCCAGCGTGTCGAAGGCTTTCAGGAACGCGCTCTCGGAACCGATGAGGTTGAGAAAGCGCCGGTACAGCGCCGGCGGCATCGCGTCCGCGGCGAATGCGTTTGCCAGCACGGCCCGCTCGATACCGGCGAGATCCTTGGCTTCCAGCAGATTGTAGTACGCGGACAGCGCGCGTGCGATCGGGGCTTCGCTGGTCATATCGCCCAGTTCGCCGGCAAGACCGATGAGCGCGGCGTTGGTGCTCGTGTAGTGGCCCAGCGCATCCGCCAGTGGTACCGACAGCGCATCCACGCGGCTGCGCATGGCGGCGGTCGCATTCAGGCGTTGCCGAGCGTCGTCGATCCGGTCGCGGATGGCGGCGCTTAGGTGATTGTCGTCCAGGGCGGCGAGCTGATTGATGAAGGACTTGACCGCGCTATCGACGGCCGGGCGTTGTTCGCGCAGTTCGTTGTCGAAGCTCTGGCCGGCGCTGCCCAGAAAGCCAGCGGTCATGCCGCGCTCGAGCTGAAGTTGATGCACCAGCCCGCCGGCCTGCTGGGCCACGGCGGTCAACGACTGCAGGCGCTTCATTTCGCCGACGAGTTGCTGGCGTTCGACGATGCCGGTCACGGCAAAGTAGAGCATGGCCAAGGCGGGCAGGCTCAATGCCAGCAAGAACTTGCGACTGATACCGATACGATGCAGTAAGTGTTTCATGGTCCGCGTAAAGATTGGGGACGCGTGCCGAGCCCATGAACAAACGGCTCGTCCACTGTCTTTGGTGGCAGGGATGTCGAGATTCTGGCTTCCTATCGGCGGGAGGATTGTTTTTTTTAAGATCGCCTTGGCATGCGTTACGCGTTGGCTGTGCGCATAGCGCAAGTATCGTGGCCGGGCCGACCGCGCCCACGCATGGGTC
>DJIE01000234.1:9064-9223 GCA_002433465.1 Salinisphaera sp. UBA6602 | reverse complement strand
GTGTGGCTGCGTGATTCGGGCCGATGCATTCGCCAGCGCGGCCGTCAGAGTCGGTCAAACACCATGGCGCGCATCTCGGCCGGCGGCCGGCCCGCACGGTGGTGTTTTCCATTAGCCGGCTCATGCCAGCCGGCGGGCGGCCAGAGCGTCAGGCTGGCA
>DJIE01000234.1:0-8748 GCA_002433465.1 Salinisphaera sp. UBA6602 | reverse complement strand
AGCGTCAGGCTGGCACGAGCCTCGAGCGTTTAGCCGGGGTCGCGCTCGAACTCGCTGAGCGCGTTCATCAGGTCGTCGTCATCGTCGCCCTGTTCGGCCGCGCTGTCGGCCATGGCATCGAGTTCGTCGGTGGGCGGTACGTCGAAGCGGGGCGGGGCCGGCGGCGCATTTTCTTCCGCCGCGTCGGCCCGGGCGGCGGGGGCGGTCGGCGCGGCCTGCCCGCTCTTCTGCGCCGGCTTCTTGCGCGGCGGCTTTTGGGCGTCGTCGGTGCCGTTGGATTGCTGCTTTTCGCTGGCGGTCGCACAAATACAGACCTGTCCATCGGTCCATACCACTTGGGTGATCTGCGCCGGCCATTGCTTGTTCGCCCGGGTGACGATCTGCACCGTATCGCCCACCTGAACGGGCTCTTGCGTTTTGCAGCCCCAGTCGCCGTTACGCAGTTTGCAGGGGTTGGCTTCGATCAGGTCGTCTTCACTCATGGCGTTCGTTGCTTGTACGGTTGTCGAGAGTATCGATGCCGGCAACGCGATGTTCAAACGCGGATAATGTCCAGCGCCGGGCGTGGTTTGGCGCAACAGCCGATCACCGAGTGTCGATTTTGCATGAAGTTCGGTATTCGGCTCGCGCCGCCGCCCGTCGTACGGAACCTACGCGGTAACCGCTAACCCGCTTCGAGCACGGATACGTAGTTCGCTACCGCCGCGCCGCCCATGTTGAAGATCAGCCCCAGCTTGGCGTTGGGCAGCTGCAGCTCGCCGGCCCGGCCGGTGAGCTGGCGATAGGCGATTGCATGCATGGATACGCCGGTCGCGCCCACCGGATGGCCTTTCGCTTTCAGTCCGCCGGACAGATTCACCGGCAGGCGGCCGTCGCGGTAGACGCTGCCGTCCTCGATCGCGCGTGCGCCTTCGCCTTTGGGCGCGAGGCCCATGGCTTCGTAGGTGAGCAGCTCGGCAATGGTGAAACAGTCGTGGACTTCGGCGAAGTCGATATCGGCGAGCGCCACGCCGGCCTGTTCGAGTGCCATGGCGAAGGCGCGTTCCGGGCCTTCGAAGGCCACGAAATCCCGACGGCCCATGGGCAGAAAATCGCTTACGTGTACGGCCGAGCGAAAACGGGCGGCGTTATCGAAGTTCGCGGCGTTGTCGCCAGCCGTGAGCACGATCGCGGCGGCGCCGTCAGTGACCAGCGAGCAATCGGTCAGGCGCAACGGCGGGGCAATCTCGGGGTTCTTGTCGCTGACCTGACTGCAGGCCTCGAAAGAGAATTCCTTCTGCATATGGGCCAGCGGGTTACGCATGGCGTTGTGGTGGTTCTTGGCCGCGATATGCGCCATCGCATCGAGCGGGCTCGCATAGCGTTCGGCGTACTGGTTCGCGGCCACGCCGAACACCTGCGGAAAGCTCAGCGTCTTTTCATGGTCGTCGTTCTGATAGCCGGCGCCGGCGAGGGCCGTGGTGACATCGGCGGTCGAGCGATGGGTCATTTTCTCGGCGCCGACCACGAGCACGGTTTTCGCCTTGCCGGCCTGGATGGTGTTCATGCCGGCATGGATGGCCGCCGAGCCTGAGGCACAGGCATTTTCAGCGCGCATGGCCGGTTTGAAGCGCAGCTCTGGATAGGCCTGATGAATCAACGATGCAGCAAAGCCGTCGGTGACCATGCCGGAGTTGAAATGGCCGAGAAAGACCGCGTCGATCTGCTCGGGCGCGAGGCCGGATTCTTCCACTGCTTCGCGCGTAGCCGCCACGATCAGGGCTTCCAGATTGTCGTCGAGCCGGCCGAATTTCGTATGGCCGCTGCCGACGATCGCCACTGTATTGCTCATATTGTATGTCTCGGGTTGGACAGGTAGACGCCATAAACCGGGGCGCTTATGCCGACCGTTTTACGAGTGCGGCAGCGATTACGCAACCGCGAAGCGAGCTTTGCCGGGCCGGGTGCTTCGATGGCCGTTGGCGATGCCCAGGGGACACCGCTGCTAAGCTCGCGCGCGGTTCTCATCATGGATATGTCTTGTGGCCACACGTCGTCGTGTTCTGAAACAACTCACCGCGGGTGCCGCGCTATCAGTGTTCGGTATGCCGGCGGTTGTTGCCCGCGAGACTGACGATTTCGCGGCGACGGTGCACGAGCTTGAAAAGCGCCACGGCGGCCGCCTCGGCGTCGCCGTGCTCGATACCGGCAACGATCGACATATCGCCCATCGCGGCGACGAGCGCTTTCTTTTGTGCAGCACGTTCAAGGTTGTCGCCGCGGCGATGATCCTCTCCCGCGTGGACGCGAACGAAGAGTCGCTCGACCGACATATCGACTACAGCACGAACGATCTCGTGACCTATTCGCCCGAGACCGAAAAGCATGCCGGCAGCGGCATGCGTCTGGGCGCGATCTGTCGCGCCGCGATCACGTTGAGCGACAACACCGCCGGCAACCTCATGCTCGAGAGTCTGGGCGGACCGGAAGCGCTCACCGCCTTCATGCGTTCGCTCGGCGATGACGTGACCCGGCTGGATCGCTACGAGACAGCGCTCAACGAATACATCCCCGGCAACCCGCACGACAGCACCACGCCGCGAGCGATGGTGGCACTCATGCAGAAGCTTCTGTTGGGTGATCGTCTTACTTCGGCCTCGCGCGACCAGCTCATTGCATGGCTCGAAGCCAATGAAACCGGCGACAACCGCCTGCGTGCCGGCCTGGGCGAAGGCTGGCGTATCGGCGACAAGACCGGTTCCGGCGGCAACAACACCGGCAACGATATCGCCATTGCCAGGCCCCATGGTGCCGCGCCGGTATTGATTGCCACCTATTACACGGGCTCGGACGCATCGAACGCCCAACGTGATCGCGTGCTCGCCGAGGTGGGTGCGGCGGTGGCGCGTTGGCATGCCTCAGCGTGAATACGTATCGCTGAACCGCCAGGTCCGCGTACGGCGCGACGCCTGGCGGTCGCCGGTACGCACACGGGCTTAGGGCTGAGTCGACGGCCGTCGCGCTGCGCCGTCGCGGTATTCGCGGCCCGTTTGCAGGTCGATATAGAAGTGGATCGGCTCGCCGGTGTCCGGTTCGAACAGCACGCGGCCGTCGTCTTCGATATAGCCGTAGACCGGCGCGACGACGATGTCGCCGCTCTGACTGTCGAGCAGACCTTCGCCAACAGCCTTGCCCTCGCCGTTCTTGGCGCGGTAGACGACCCGGTCGGGCGCGAGCGCCGTGCTGTCGAGGGCGATGTTCGCTGCTCGAAATACCCAGCGGTGGTGTTCGGTGTCGTAGATGCCCTTGCGGCCTTCGCTGTCCGTGCCTGCATAGCGGTGCGGGCCGAGCGCGCCGCTGCCCATGTCGGTCATGGGCAGCGACTCGAAGGTCAGATCGGGTGAGAGCACGCCATAAGGCTCGGCATGGCGAAACAGCATGCGCCCGTCGGCGAGCATGCAGTAAAAGCCAGGGCGCGGCTCCCAATCGGGCGCCCATTGACCGTCGCTGTCGAAGAAGAACGTCAGCGTCGTGCCCGGCTCGATTCGGCCGGTGCGCGTCACCCGCGACGTGAGCGCAAACCACCGGCTGTTCGGGACCGGCGTGAGTGCAGCCACCGCGCCCGGCTGGGCGAACACCGTGGTGGCCAGATAATTGCCATCGTCGAAACGAAAGTCCGGTAGCGCAGCGGGCAACGCGCGCGACAGATCCGGGAAGAGATAGAAGCGCCCGTTTTCGTCTTCGAAAACCTCGCTGCGCGCCAAGATAATCGTATCGCCGTCGTCGGTCTTGACCGGCACGCCGAAGCGTTCGGTAAATATCTGCTTATCGACCGGCCGGCCGTCGCGGCCGACACGGCGATGGCGCTTATCTTCGATACGTTGCAGGAAGGTGCCGTCGGCAAGGCGGTCGCGTATATCTTCGGCCACGGCGACGAAACGGCCGGCCTCGTCGCTCGCATACAGCGTGTCGTCGATAACCACTGCGCCGTCGGGCCAATGGCCGATCCACAGATCGGCCGGGCGATAACGCTCGGGCTTCCAGTCGTCGCGCCAGTAACGGCTGGGGGCGCCGCCCTTCTTGTCGTCGGCCCGGTTGCTTTCATAGAGGGTCTGGCCGGTGTTCGGGTTGTACACCCGCCAGATCGCGCGCGGCACCCGGGTTACCAGCGTGGGCCCGTTATGCGACGTACTCAGGATGTTGAACTCCGGCCAGAAACGCCACTCCCACACCCGCCACCAGGCGTTGTATTCGGTCTTGGTGACGACCAGCGCGGCATGCGGCGTGTCGAGGAACTCCATCGCTGTATAGTCAAAATCCAGCGCCATACGGCCGTGGGCATCGACCAGCCCCCAGCGATCCGCTGCGGTGGCGACCGGCGCATAACCGTGACCGCCAGGCCGGGCCTGTGCAAAGCGCGGCTCGACGAGCGTGCGCCCCTCTAGGGTCGAGAAACCGAACTGCCCGTCGGCGCCGCGCCAAGGCACCATGCGGATATCGGCGACCGACTCGGAAGGCGCGCTACAGCCGATCACCACCAGCGCGAGCAATAGCGACAGCAGGGCAGCGGGCCAGAGGCGACGACGCCCGCTACAGACGACGGTCGGCGTCGTTCTCATGGTGGCGGAGCGCCGGCTGTCGAGCGGTCAAGGTCGAACAACCGCCCGCACAGCGCGCCGGCCGCCAGTGCAAGCGGGGTGAAAGCGACGGCCTGCAGGTGCTCTGCGTCGGCGGCCCATAGCGCAGCGACCGAAATCTGCAGCAGCCAGCCCAGCGTGCCGGCGAGCGCGCCCAGGCCCCAGCGGCTGCGATGGCTGCTGCGGTATTTCATCCAGCCATACAGCGCCCCGGCCACGGCCGCGGAGGGGCCGGCAAAGAAATAGGCGAATATCGAGAAGAACAGCCAGCCGCCGAGCACTTCGTCATGGGTCAACGGCGAACCGGTAGGCGAAAGCAGCATTGCCGGGACCACGAATAGCGCGGTGCCGATCGGCGGCCCTGCCAGGGCGAAGCGCCACGTCCCCGCCCAGCTAAGTTGCAGCGCCCGACGCAGGCTTAGCGGCGCGCGCGCCGGGGCGCGGGCGTTTGGCTTGGATTCGGATGCGAGGGGCATGCAACAGAAGAGGGTGCGGTGGTGATCGGCATACTGCCGCGTTTGGCCTGGGCATGCCATGCGGCCTGCAAAAGGCCGATTCTGGGTCGTTGTGTGTTCAGTGCCGCACGCTTTGTCGGTGCCCCGATTTTCAGGCCGGTTCAAAAAGCCCGCGTGTTGTTGTTTGCCGGCCCGAAACGGCCTAACTTCTGCACAACCTGCACGAGGATGGCGCCCGCAATGACCCGCGAAAACGAAGTGATGGAATCGCCGTCGCCCTGGCGTTTGCTGGCACGGGTGATGCCGTTCGTCGTGGTTGGGGTGGTCGTCGCGCTGCTGGTCTTTGAAGCGCGGCATGTGGATCTGCGCGCGATTCAGAAAAATCTGGCCGCGGTCGCACCGCCCTATCTGCTGATGCTCGCGCTCGGCGGCGTGCTGGCAAGCGGCGCCACGGCCGGCTACGACGTGATCGCAGCACGCGTGATCGGCTATCGGCGGCGTCTGCTCACCGGCCTGCGCGTGGGCATGATCGTGACCGGCATCAACAACGTCGCCAGTCTGTCGGGGCTGACCGGCTCCAGTCTGCGCGTGCTCCTGCTCAGCGGCGACGGGGTCGCCACGTCGGCAGCATTGCGCTATGCCGGCCTGGTGGCCGCGGCCCTGCCGCTGGGGCTGTCGGCGCTGGCGGTGCTCACCCTGATCGCGCGCCCGGCTGTGCTGGGGGCCACGCCCATGCCGGAATGGCTCGTGCTCGCCGCGCTCGGACTGGTGGCGCTGTATCTGCCGGTCTATCTGTTGCTGGCCATGACTTCGTTGGGGCGGGTCGGGCGTTTCGCCTCCGTGGAGCGCCTGAGCGCGACGCAGGCCGGTGCCTTTGTGTCGATGTCGGTCATCGAATGGCTGCTGGCCGTCGCCGTGCTGTGGAGCTGTGTGTTCGTGCTGGGCGAAGCGATGCCGCCGACGGTGCTGATTGCATCTTTCGTGCTGGCCGCGACGCTGGGCATTCTCAGCTTTCTGCCGGGCGGGCTCGGCGTGTTCGATGCCACGCTGGTCGGCCTGCTCGTGGCCCAGGGCAGCGATACCGAAACCGCGGTCGCCGCGCTCGTGCTCTATCGAGTCGCCTATTATCTGGTGCCGTTGATCGTCGCGCTGTTTCTGGGCGCCGACATGCTGGCCCGTTCGCGTCTGGCGGCGACGTTGCGCAGTCATCCGGTGGTTTCGATTCTGGCCTGGCCGCTGTCGCAGGCCGTCAATCTCGGGCTGCGACTGCTATCCGGGCTGACCGCCGTGGCCGGCGTGCTGCTGCTAGCCGGCGCGGCGTTTCCCAACCTGTTGTCGCACAACCGGCTGCTGTCGCAATGGCTGCCGCTGGCAGCGGTCGAGGTCAGTCATCTGGCAAGCGTTGTGGTCGGCCTGACGCTCATCGTGGCGGCCCGCGGGCTGGCACTGCGGCTGCGGCGCGCGCTCTGGCTTGCGATCGCGCTGCTGCTGGCTGGCGCCCTGTTCGGTCTGATACGCGGTCTGGACTGGGGCACGAGTGCACTGCTGCTTGCGGTTGCTGCGTTGCTGTGGGCAGGGCGCGATACCTTCGATCGACACGGCAGCCTGTCGCGCCAGCTCAGCGCCTGGCCGTGGACGCTGGCGCTTTTGGTTGCACTCGTCGGCTATCTGCTGCTCGGCCAGGTGTTCTATAACGGCGGACCGCTCAACCCGCTGGTGTTCGGTTTCGATATCCATTCGACACGATTCCTGCGCGGTGCGCTGGTGGCCTCCTTGAGCGTGGTCGTGCTGGTGATCTGGACCTGGCCGCGCTGGCCGGAGCCGACGCTGGACAAACCGGACGGGCCCGCCCTCGACGATCTGGTGGGGTGGCTGAACGCGCACGGCTCCAACGGCTATTCCCACCTGCTGCTGTTGGGTGACAAGGCCCTGTTCTACAGCGGCGCGAACCGTGAAGCGCTGCTCGGCTATGCGGCGGTGCGCAATCGCCTGATCGCGTTGTCGGACCCGGTGGGCGATGCCGCGGCCCGGCGTACGGCCATCGCCGAATTTCGGCGTCTGGCCGAGGCCCAGCACTGTACGCCGGTGTTCTATCAGGTTGGCCCGGACGATCTATCGGCCTATCTGGACAACGGCTTCGTGCTGTTCAAGCTGGGCGAGATCGCACGCGTGAGCCTCGCCGACTTCTCCATGACCGGCAAACGCAACGAAAACAAGCGCGGGGCCCTCAATCGTGCCCAGCGTCTGGGGCTGGACTTCGAAGTGCTCGAACCACCGTTCGAGACGGCCCTGCTGGATGATCTGGCCGGCGTCTCCGACGACTGGCTGGGCGACAGGCCGGCCGAAAAGGCCTTCTCGCTGGGTTGTTTCGATCGCGACTATCTCCAGCGCGCGCCGATTGCGGTGGTACGCGAGGCCTCGGGGCGCATCATCGCCTTTGCCAGCATTCTGCCCAGCTACGGCCACAAGGAGGAGTATTCCATCGACCTCATGCGCCATATGGGCGATGCCCCCGGCGGCACCATGGATTTCCTGTTCGTGCGGCTCATGCAGACCGCACAGGCGGCCGGCTATGACTGGTTCTGTCTGGGCGTGGCGCCGCTGGCCGGCGTGGGCGACACGCCCTGGGCCCGCCCGGCCGAACAGCTGGCCCGTATTGCCTTCGAACACGGCAACCGCTTCTACAACTACAAGGGCCTGAAAGCGTTCAAGGACAAATGGCACCCCGAGTGGCACTCGGTCTATCTGGCCTATCCACCCAACACGCCGCTATCGACGCTACAGATCGATATCGCGGCGCTGATCGCCGGCGGCTACCGGCGTATTCTCGGCCACGGCTGAGCCCAGCCCGCCTTAGCTGCCGGGTGGCCAGTTCTTGAACTGCTTGGGCCGCGGCGGCGCATAGGTGCGGCTCTTGGAGGTGGTCAGGCCTTGGCGGACCAGCCCTTCGGCCAGGCACACGGCCGCGGCCACGCCGTCGATCACCGGCACGCCGGTACGCTCGATCACGCGCTGGGTCAGCCCCGACATGCCGCCACAGCCCAGGCAGATCGCCTCGGCCCGGTCTTCTTCCACGGCGGCCACGGCCTGTTCGACGATGCGCTCGATAGCGGCGTCCGGGTCGCGTTCGAGATCGAGCACGGCTAGCCCGCTGGCCCGTACCGAGGCACAGCGCCGATCGAAGCCGGCCAGCAGCAGGCGGTCTTCGATGAGCGGCACGGCCCGGTCGAGCGTGGTGACCACCGAGTATTTGTGGCCGACGAACATCGCGCTCGCCGCCGCCGCTTCGGTGATATCCACCACCGGCACGTCGAACAGCTCCTGTAGCCCCTCGCGGCCGTGTTCGCCGTAGCCGGCCTGGATGATGGCGTCGTATTCGCCCTCGTAGGCACGAATGGTTTCCATCACCGCGATCGCGGCGAGATAGCTTTCATAGTTGCCTTCCACCGATTCGGCGCCGAACGCGGGCGTAAGGGGGACAATTTCGGTGCCGGGGGCGGCCACGCGCCGTGCCTGGGCGGCAATGGCGTCGGTCATGGAGGTGGTGGTGTTGACGTTGGCGATAAGAATTCGCATGCAATGCTCTTTTAAGTTGGGGAACCTTTGATCTGTTCATGCACGGATCGCGTTTGTGTCCCAAAAGGCCTCGATACAAGGCGCATGGCGCCGCGTCATAG
>DJIE01000209.1 GCA_002433465.1 Salinisphaera sp. UBA6602 | reverse complement strand
GGCGGCAGCTCTGTGGCGGCTCGGCCGGCCGGCTAGAACGCCGGCCGCTGCAGACCGGCGGGATCAGACCCCGAGCCGTTCGCGCGGGTTGAAGTCCAGTTCCTGGGCCATGCGTTCGTAGACCGCCCGAGCCTTTTCGCTGTTCGCGGGCGGCAGGGCGATCCGTAATACCGCATACAGATCGCCGGGCGTCTTGCCCGGCATGCCGCGTCCACGTAAGCGCAGGCGTTTGCCGTCGCGCGAGTCGGGCGGGATACGCAAATCCACCGCGCCTGCGGGCGTGGGCGTTTTCACGATGGCACCCAGCGCGGCCTCCCAGGGCGCCACCGGCAGTTCCAGGCTCAGGTCGGCACCGTCGAGCGTATAGATCGGATGCGGCTTGAAGCCGATTTCCAGCAGTAGGTCGCCGGGTATGGCCGCCGTATTGCCGGCTTTGGCCTGGCCGGCCAAACGCAGCTGCTGGCCTTCACGGACACCCTTGGGAATGGTGACGTTGAGCGCACGCGAACGCTCTACCGTCTGACCGAGTTCGTTGACTTCGGGGGTGCGCAGCGTCACCCGCCGGCGTCCACCGGTGAAAGCGTCTTCCAGATCGAGCTCGACGCGGGCGATATGGTCCTGGCCGCGCCGCTGGCCGCCGAAGCCGGGCCCGAAGCCATGGGTACGACGCGCCGTACCGCCTGCACGAGCGCCGGCAAAACCGCGCCCGAACAGCGATTCGAAGAAGTCGCTGAAGGTCGCGCCATCGGCACCCGGCGGCGGCTCGGCATGCGCGCCACCGCTGAAATCGAAGCCATGATCCCAGCCCGGCGGCGGCTGAAAGCCGGTTTGCGCGCGGGCGCGGTCCGGGTCGATACGATCATAGGCCGCGCGTTTTTCCGGATCCTTGAGCACTTCGTAGGCTTCATTGGCCTCCTTGAAGCGGTCATCGGCGTCCACCTCGGTACTCACGTCCGGGTGGTATTTGCGCGCCATACGGCGATACGCTTTTTTGATATCGTCTTCCGAGGCGCTGCGCTCCAGACCCAGAATCTTGTAATAATCCTTGTATTCCAATATTCACCTCCGGTAAGCCCAGCTTGGGGGCTACCGTCATCAATGTATGGGCAGGGGCGACGGCTTCAATTGAAGCCGCGGGCGACAGGCCCTTGTTTACGCCGATAGGCTCTTATCGGCGGGGGTCGATTAAAAATGACCGCCGCCCCGTGCAAGCCGATCGCAGGGGCGTCGTGCGCCTGTCAAACCCCGCAAAAAAGCCGTATCGTTGCAGACAGTTTTTCGCGCCTGCATGGCCCGCCCATGTTTTCTTAACGACTCACCCGAGTCTTCAATGATCGATTATCTCAACGGTGTCGCCGAAGCCCACGCCGTGGATCCGCTGCTGTTCGTGCTGATCTACCTGGTGAGTACGGTACCGTTTCTACTGGTCAGCGGCTGGCTGTTCCACCACATTCGCAAGCAGCGCCCGCTGGCCCTGCTCACGTTCGTGTGGGCGCTTTGCTATACCGCGCCTTATTTGTACGTTCTTGCCGTGGGCCGGGATCTGCCCCTCTGGGTGTATGGCATGGTGGCACTTCTCATCGTCGGCGGCCTGTGGCTGGCCGCACGCGGGTTGATGCGGCGCCTGCGCCGGGCCGAAAACGGCTGATCGAAAAAACGCGACGGCTGGCTGCAGGCGCAGGCTGTTTTCACGCGGATGCCGTCAGCCGGTAGACGTACTCGTCGGCGCTTTTGACGCCGCGCTCTGCAAGCATGTTCTTACCACCGAGCCGCGCGCCGGTTTCGAGTATCTTGACCTCGCGGTAGGCCTCAAAAAGCGTGTTGACCTCTTCTTCGTCGACCGCAAAGGGTGGGCCGTTCATCTGGCTCTGGTCGTAATCCAGCGTAATCAGCAGGCCGGGTGCGTCGTCGTTCAGCAACGTAAACAGGTGCTCGACGTAGCGTGATCGCATCGTCTCGGGCAGTGCGATAAGTGCTGCCCGATCATAGAAGGCATCGAAGGGGCCCAGCGTCTGGCCGCTTGCCGCGAAGAAGTCGCCGACCAGTATTTCGATCGTGCCGGCACCGCAATCGGCGCGATAGCGCTCGAAGTCGTCGAGTTCGTCGCTGTCCGCGCTCAGATGCTGTTCGACGAAGAAGTCTTGGGCCGCGATGGGGCTGAGTTCGATGCCGGTTACCCGATGGCCGCGTTCGGCGAGCGTACGCAGGTCCGGCGTCTTGCCGCATAGGGGCACCAGCACGCGGGCGTCGGTGCCCATATCCAGCGTGGGCCACCACTTGTTGAGCATCGGGTGCCCGTCGGGCTGATGAAACGCGGTCTGTTGTTGCGACCAGCGCTTGTGCCAGAAATCCGGCTCCATGGGTGCTCCCTTGAGTCAGCAGGCCCGCCTCAATGCGTCGCATCGAGTTCGGGGTAATGGCGAAAGATACCGTTGTCATTGAACGCCATTCGACGCGCCGAGTCGAGGTAAGCCGCAATGCCCGGTCGTGCGGCCACGTTTTCCGTCAGCTCAATCACCCCGGGGATGGCCTGTGCGTGTTGCCGCATCGCCTTTGGAAACGCGTAGCGTAGGCCGGCCACGACATGAAACAGGCACAGGTCGGCGGTGCTGCAGGCATTGCCGACGAGCCAGGCGTCGCCGTTCGGATTGTGGGCAAGGACCTGCTCGAAATAGGCCAGAAACTTCGGCAGCCGCTGTTCCAGAAAGACCGCGCTGCGCCGGACCGCCTCCGCTTTTTGCTCTTCGTAGTAAAGACCCGGGCCAAGCGGGTGGTGGGTGTCGTGAATTTCGGCCACGAAATCGGTAAGCGTGAGTTGCAGGCCGTGGCACCACAGGCGACCGGCTTCATCCGCCGGTGCGAGGCCAAACCGCGGGCCTAGAAACTGCAGGATATTGGCCACGTGCGAGACTTCGATATCGCCGGCGCGCAGATAGGGCGGAGCAAAGGGCGGGCGAGGGTTATGCTCGAAAGCCAGCCCCTGGTCGACTCGCTCGGGCCCGGTCTCGGCGTCGTAGGCGATATCGATATAGTCCGCGCCCGCGTCCTCAAGGGCCAGACGCACGAATTCGCCGCGTCCGAGGATACCCGGCCAATAGTAAAGCTCGTAGCGCATGTCGCACACCGGTTTGCAAAACTTTGCACTTGCATCGCAGCAGAGCCCGATGCGGCGGTCAAACGGGGCGGTGTTGTCCGCTACGCGAATACGCGCTGAAGTTCATGCCGCACGCTCAGGGCAATCCGCAGGCGGGCTCTGGTATGTGCGGCTTTTGGTGATCAACCGTGTAACGACTTCGTTCTTCAAGACAAACCGCAGATTACACAGATGAAAAAGCGCGCCACGCGCGTCAGGCGACAGCAAACGACGCGGATCACCTGTTCTCGATTCGCGTGATCTGCGGACCGTTTCTTGCCGATAGTGCAAACCAAGCCAGCGCCCTTTGCGATCGATCGCCCACCGCGGCCGAATCAACGCACCAACGCAATCGGCGTATTTGCGGATAAACCGAGCCGCAGCCAGGACGGGGTCGCTCTGCGTGCCGACGCGCTAAAGCAGGCTCGGCTGCACGGCCTCTTCGCTGCCGTCTACGAAACCGGACAGGCCAACGCCGACCAGGCGATAACGCGTGCCTGGATCGGCCTCGACCCGATCGCGTAGCGCACAGGCGATTTCGGCCACTTCCGCCGCCGAGGTCGGCCGGCTGGGCGGGGTGAAGCTACGAGTGAGAATCTGAAAATCGGTGGTCTTGAGCTTGAGAACCACGGTACGGGCTACGCGTGGCAACTTGCGCTGATGATTGGACCAGGTCTTTTCGGCCAGGCGATGAATATGTTCGGCCAGTTCGTCCAGGCGCAGGTCCTGGCGCAGGGTGTCTTCGCTGGACACCTGGGAGGCATCGCGTCTGGGCTGCACCGGGCGGTCGTCGATGCCGCGGGCCAGCTCGTACAGTCGTCGTCCCCACCGCCCGTAACGCTCGACCAGTTCGGCCTGTTCGAAGGCGCGCAGGTCGCCGACCGTATGCACGTTCAGCGCGGCGAGCTTTTCCTTCATCTTGGGACCGACACCGGGCACCTTGCCGATCGCCAGCGGCAGCAGGAACGCGTCGATGCGGCGCGGCGTGACCACGAACTGGCCGTTGGGCTTGCGCCAGTCCGAGGCGATCTTGGCCAGGAACTTGTTGGGGGCGATGCCGGCCGAGGCGGTCAGCCCGGTGGCTTCGAGTATCTCGGCACGAATCACCCGCGCGGCTTCGGTGGCCGAGGGCATGTTCGTATGGGTGACGGTGACGTCGAGATAGGCCTCGTCCAGCGACAGGGGTTCCACGAGGTCGGTATGATGCAGGAATATTTCGCGGATTTGACGCGAGATGGCGCGGTAGCGATCGAAATGCGGGTCTACGAAGATCGCCTGCGGGCATAGCCGCTCGGCTCGTACCGCCGGCATGGCCGAACGCACGCCGAACACGCGGGCTTCGTAGCTGGCCGCGGTCACAACCGAGCGCAGCCCGCGCTTGGCCACCACCACCGGCTTGCCCTTGAGGCTGGGGTCATCGTGCTGTTCGACCGACGCATAGAAGGCGTCCATGTCCACATGCACGATCTTGCGCAGCGGCGCCTGCGCGACGTTGTCGCGCTGCGCGCTCATTGGGGGCGGCCAAGTAGCGCATGGCGCGCTACCATAACGGGCTTTATCGCCGGCCGTACGTCGGCCTGTTCGCTCATCTGAACGGCATCAATCATGGATCGTCCCCGCCATTTTACCCTGCGTTTCTCCTGCCCGGACCGGGTCGGCATCGTCGCCCGTGTCGCGAGTTTCTTTGCCGATCACGGCGGCTGGATTCTGCGGTCGAGCCAGCATTCGGATGAAGACAGCCAGCGCTTTTTCATGCGCGTGGAAGTGCGCGCCGATTCGCTCGACCTCGACGAGGCGGCACTGTGCGACCGGTTCGACGCGATCGGGCGCGAGTTCAACATGGACTGGCAGATCAGCGACAGCGCGGTGAAAAAACGGGTCGTGATCCTGGTGTCCAAACAAATGCACTGTCTCTACGACCTGCTCGAACGCTGGCAGTCGCGAGAGCTGGATATCGAGATTCCCTGCGTGATTTCAAACCACGACGACGCCCGCGGGCTGGTGGAGTGGCACGGCCTGCGCTATCACCACGTGCCGATCGACAAGAACAACAAGCCCGAGGCCTGGGCCGAAATCGAGCGCCTGTTCGTCGAAGCCGGCGGCGAAACCATGGTCCTCGCCCGCTTCATGCAGATTCTGCCGGCCGATCTGTGCGATCGCTTTCCCGGGCGTATCCTCAATATCCACCACAGCTTTCTGCCCAGCTTCGTGGGCGCACAGCCTTATCTGCAGGCCTACCAGCGCGGGGTGAAGCAGGTCGGGGCGACCTGTCATTACGTCACCCCGGAACTCGATCAGGGGCCGATCATCGACCAGGACGTCACCCGCGTGGATCACGGCGATACGGTTCGTGATCTGGTGCGCTAGGGCAAGGACATCGAAAAGGCCGTGCTCGCCCGCGGGCTGCGTTATCACCTGGAAGAT
>DJIE01000026.1 GCA_002433465.1 Salinisphaera sp. UBA6602 | reverse complement strand
CAGGTCAAGCTTGGCAACGCGGCCGCGGCGTCTGTGAGGCCGAACCCATTGCGGGCCGGGGCTTTGCGCGCGCTTGATCGGCGTCAGTGTTCGCTACCGTGCAACGAGCACGCTACGCTCTCACTTCCTTGTCAATCACGCGCAAAGCACGCTGGCGCGACCGTGACAGTTTATGCAGAGCTTCCCTAGGTCTCGGCTTTGTCGCGGCGAATCGTCACTCCGGGGTAAAACCCAGGCGGGCCAGCAGGCCGTCGAATTCGTCGAGATCGTGGAAGGCGATACGCAGCTCCCCGCGGCGACGCTCGGCGTCGTAGTCGATCCTGACCGTATTGCCCACATGCTCGGCCAACCGTGTTTCCAGTTCGGCCATGGCGCTGTCCTCGGTCGTGGAGGCGTCAGGCGCTACCGGTTGTGAGCACCGCCGGGCCGCCTGTTCGAGCTGGCGCACGCTCATTCGCTTTTTGGCGGCCTCGCGCGCCAGTGCAACCTGTGTCGTTTCGCCCAGGCCGGCCAGTATCTTGGCATGGCCGAGATTGAGCTCGCCCGCATCCAGATGCCGTTGTACCGGCGCGGCCAGCTGTCGCAGGCGCAGATAGTTGGTCACATAGACACGGGATTTGCCGATACGCCGGGCAACGGCGTCGTGGGTCAGGCCATGGTCTTCGCACAGCCGGCCCAGGCCGTGGGCGGTATCCATGACCCCCAGCGACTCGCGCTGCAGGTTCTCGATCAGCCCCAGTACGGCGGCCTGGGCGGCGTCGAGATCGTTGCGTACGATCGCGGGTAGCTCGCTCAGCCCGGCGCGCTGGGCCGCACGCCAGCGGCGCTCGCCGGCCAGCAGTCGATAGCCCGTGGCGTGGTCGCCACGCACCACCACCGGTTGAATCACCCCGGAGGTCGCAATCGAGGCGGCCAGTTCCTCGATACTGTCGTTTTCGAACAGGGTCCGTGCCTGGCTGGGGCCCGGGCGGATCAGTTCAATGCTAATGGGCACGACACGGCGGGCGTCGGCCTCGGCGGCGGGTACGGAATCGGTCATCGAAGCAGGCCTGATACAGGCTCGGCACGGCCAATGTGCGTGCTAAGCTCAAAGCATTGGCGCCAGTGTAAAACCAAAAGGCGCGCCGTTTATAACGCGTCGCTTCGTGCGAGGAGTCCTCATGCGCACCCGCCAGTTTCTCAAACCGCGGACGGTAGGCCGCGATGTCGATCGGTTGGTCGATGCGCTGCCCAAGCACAATATCGGCACCCAGGGGTACGACCCCTGGGGGCTCAATCCCGATACCGCCAAGATCACGTTCACCGCGGTTCGATGGCTGTACCAGAACTATTTCCGTGTGCAGGCCCAGGGCCTCGAGCATATTCCGGGCCAGGGTCGCCTCCTCATCGTGGGCAATCACAGCGGTCAGCTGCCGATGGACGGGGTGATGGTGAGCTTCGCCGTGGCCAACAAGTCGGAAAACGCGCGCCTGCCGCGCTCGATGATCGAGCGCTGGTTTCCGTCGGTGCCGTTTCTCGGCAACTGGATGAACTCGGTCGGCGGCGTGATCGGCGACCCCAAAAACTGCGCGAAAATGCTCGACCGCGAAGAAGCCATCGTGGTGTTTCCGGAAGGCATTCGCGGCTCGGGCAAGCCGTATCGACTACGCTACCAGCTGCAGCGTTTCGGCCACGGCTTCATGCATCTGGCCATGGAGCACAACACGCCGATCGTGCCGGTCGGCGTGGTCGGCTGTGAAGAAACCATGCCGTCGCTGGTCAATGTCAAGCCGCTTGCGCGGATGCTGGGCATGCCGTATTTCCCGCTTGCCCCGCTGGTACCGCTGCCGGCGCGCGTGTTCCTGAACTTCGGCAAACCGATGCATTTCGCCAACGACGCGCGCAACGAGCGCGACGTCGAATGGCGCGTGGAGGAGGTCAAGGATGCCATCCGCGATCTCATCGATGCCGGCATTGCCCAGCGCAAGAGTATTTTCTGATGAGCCAGTCGAACGAGCCTCGGCCCGAGGCCGAATCCGAACAACAGGACAGCGGCGCGGAACAGGCGGCGTCCCGCAAGTCCGCGCCGAGGCGCAAGACTC
This sequence comes from Salinisphaera sp. UBA6602, assembly GCA_002433465.1. Taxonomy (GTDB): domain Bacteria; phylum Pseudomonadota; class Gammaproteobacteria; order Nevskiales; family Salinisphaeraceae; genus Salinisphaera. Next base: position 8,132 of record DJIE01000026.1, on the reverse strand, counting down.
CGGCCCGCCGGCAGACGGATTCAGCTCCGACAAAAACGAAGCAGGCGGCCTCGGGTATTGGCAGCGGCACCCGCGGCAAGGTGCTGGTCACCGGCGCGGCCGGCGCGCTGGCCCAGCACGTGATCGCGCTGCTCAAGGAGAACTACGACGTGGTCGGCGTCGAGTTTCGCGGCCTGCAGGCGGATTATCCGGACACCGTCGACTACGTGGTTGACTTCAACCAGTGGCCTTTCGAGGACGTGTTTCGCGAGCACGGCTTCATGGGAATCATCCACCTGGGGCGGATTCGCTTTACCCAGTCGACGCGCAATCGGCGCTATTCGGCGAACGTGGTGGGTACGGCCCGGTTGCTGCGGCTGGCGTTGAAATACGGGGTGGAGAAGGTAGTCGCGCTATCCACGTTCCATGTCTACGGTGCAGATGCGCGCAACCCGTCGCTCATCGACGAGGAATATCCCATGCGCGCGGCCAACCTCATGCCCGAGGTGGTAGACGCGGTCGAGCTGGAAAACCTGTTCAATATTCATCTCTACAAGAATCCCGAGCTCAACATCACCATTCTGCGGCCCTGCAATATCGCGGGCCCCGGCATCAACAACGAGATCAGCCGAATGCTGGCACAGCCCGTGGTGCCGTGCCTGTTCGGTTTTTCGCCGCTGATGCAGTTCATCCATGTCGAAGACATGGCCGAAGCGGTGATGCGCTCGTTCGAGCGTAACCACCCTGGCGTATATAATGTCGCGCCAGACGACTATGTGGCGTATCAGGATGCGTTGCAGCTGGCCGGGTGTCGGCGGCTGTTTCTGCCTTCCGTGCCGCCGGCGTTGGCGCGGCGCTCGGTTCGGGCGCTGGGGCGTTATGCGCCACCGGATTATCTGATCGATTTCTTCAAATACGCGGTGATCATCGACGGCGGGCTGTTTGCGCGTACGTTCGATTTCACCCCGCAACATTCGCTGGCGAATCTTCTGGGCCATTATCGAGCCCACAAATAAGCCAGCCGACGCATCTGCTTTCGAGGTATCAAATGACCACACGTCTGTCGCAACGGCTGCCGTTTCTGTCCGGAATGCTCTGTCTGATCGCTCTGGGCGGCTGTGTACACAGCCCGCCGTCCGACCCCTGGGATCCGATCGAGCCGGTCAACCGCGCCGTCTACAAGTTCAACGACACCGCAGACCGCTATGTGCTGCAGCCGGTGGCGCGGGGCTACGACAAGATCACCCCGGACCGTGTGCAGACCAGCGTCGGCAACTTCTTCGACAACGCCCGCGAGCCGGTCAATATCGCCAATAGCGCCCTGCAGCTCAAATGGGGGTCGTTCAACACCTCGCTCGGTCGCTTCATGATCAATACCACCGCCGGCGTGGGGGGGCTGTTCGACGTGGCCAGTGCCGTGGGTGTGGCAGAAATCGACGAGGATTTCGGTCAGACGCTGGGCTACTGGGGGCTCGGTCAGGGCCCGTATCTGGTGCTGCCGTTTTTCGGCCCGAGCAGCGGGCGCGATCTGACCGGCCGTATCGGCGATCAGTTCGTTCATCCGTTCAACTATGTGGACGAGGACTACGACTACGTCGTCTGGAGCCTGCGCGCACTCGAGATCATCAATTTCCGGGCCGGGCTGCTCGGTTTCGAGGAAACGCTCAACCAGCAGTTCGACCCCTATGCCTTCATGCGCGGCTACTATCTTGAAAACCGCCTGAAAGCGGTCTACGACGGCGATGTGCCGCCGGAACGGCTGTATCAGGATGAAGGCGCGGACGACGAAGACGCCGGCTGACGCGCTGCCGATGGCGGTACAGTCGACGGATCTGCAGGTGCTCGAGAGCCTCGGCCGGGCCCAGCTGCACGCGCATGCCACCCGCTATTACAAAAGCGGCGGGCAGACCGAGCCGGAGGTCGCGCTGGTGGTGTACGGCGATGCGTGCGCGGTGCTCAAGGACTATGCGCGCACGCCGGGCTGGTTCGGCCGGCTGATCGCGCCGGTGCTGATATGGCGTGAAGCCAGTGCCCTCCGCCGGCTCGAGGGCATCGTGGGTGTGCCGCGGCTCTATCGCCAGCTGGATGCCCGCGGCGTGCTTATCGAGTATCTGCCGGCCACGCCCTGGCCCCAGGCCAAACCGGCCGAGGCGGCCTATCGCCGGCTCGATGAGCTGGTCGAGCAGATGCATGCCCGCGGCGTCGCCCACTGCGACCTGCGCGCCCCCAGCAATATGCTCGTCGACGAGGGCGGCCAGCCCTATATCGTGGACTTTGTCGCCCGGGTGTGTCGGGGCCGCGCCTGGAATCTGCCGTGGAACTGGCTGTTTCGCCAGTTCGTGGGCGCCGACGAAAGCGCGCTGGCGAAACTGCGGGTGCGTTTTGCTCCGCAGCTGGCAAGCGCCGAGGATCGTGCCCTGCTCGAAGAACGCGGCCCGATCGAACGTATCGCGCGGGGCATCGGCGAGCGCACCCGCACGATCGTGCGTTATTTCGTGGGTTCCTGAATGGCCTGGTTGCTGCGAATACTGTCGCTGTTCACGCCGTTGTTGCGCTGGCCTGTTCGCGCCTGGATCAATACCCATGCCTCGCCGTCGGATCTGTCCGAGCTCGCACTCGATCGCGACAAGCCGGTTTGCTATGTCCTGCCGGTGGCCAGCGTCATGGACTGGCTGGCGCTCGAGGCCGTATGCGCCGAGCGGGCCCTGCCCCGGCCTTATTTGGCGACCCACGGCATGCCGAGCACGCAGCGTTCGATGGTGGTGGCCCTGCCGGCCGGTCGCCGCGGCGAACGCTCGGACCTGCATCGTATCGTCTCGCGCGGGCTCCACGACCACAGCTACGACGTACAGCTCGTGCCGGTTTCCGTGTTCTGGGGGCGCAACCCGGTCAAGGAAACATCGCTGTTTCGTATTCTGTTCGCCGACAGCGAGCGCACCGGACGGCTGCGCAAGCTGCTGATCGTGCTGGCGAACGGCCACAACACTCTGGTGCATTTCGGGCAGCCTCTCGATTACCGGGAATTTGTCGACGAAGCCGAATCCGCCGCGCCCGATCTGATGGTGCGCAAGCTCGTACGCGTGCTGCGTATTCATTTCCGGCGCCAGCGCGCGGCCACGCTCGGCCCGGCACTGTCGCGCCGCAGCCAGCTGATCAATTCCCTGCTCGCCGACGCCGACGTACAACAGGCCATCGAGGATTCGGCCCGTCGCGAAAAGATGAGCACGGACGCAGCCCGTGCCCGGGCGCGCGACTATGCCAACGAAATCGCCGCGGACTATTCGAATATCGCCATCGGCTTCATGCTGCGGGTGCTGACCTGGCTGTGGCACCGTATCTATGACGGCGTGGACGTGCGTCATCTCGCGCGTCTGCGTGCGACCACCCATGACCGGCGCGAGGTGATCTATCTGCCCTCGCACCGCAGTCATATGGATTATCTGCTGGTCTCCTACATTCTCTACAAGGAAGGCCTGGCCCTGCCGCAGATCGCGGCCGGCGTGAACCTCAACTTCTGGCCGGTCGGCGCCCTGTTACGCCGCTGCGGGGCGTTCTATCTGCGCCGCAGCTTCAAGGGCGACCGACTCTATACGGCGGTATTTCGTGCCTATGTGGATGCGCTCATCCAGCGCGGTCAGCCGATGAAGTTCTACCCCGAAGGCGGGCGCAGCCGGACCGGGCGGCTGTTGTCGCCCAAGACCGGCATGCTGTCGATGGCGGTCACCAGTGCTCTGGGCGGCAAGGGCGCGCCGGCAGCGATCGTGCCGGTTTATATCGGCTACGACCGGGTCATGGAGGTCAACAAGTACTTCGACGAATTGCGGGGCACGCGGGTCAAGAAAGGCGAGTCGATGGGTGATCTGGTGCGCGGCTCGACCCAGGTCTTGAAGCGCAAGTACGGACGCGTGTTCGTGTCTTTCGGCGAGCCGATCGACCTGCAGGCCTATGCCGATACGCATCTGCCGGACTGGCGTGAGCGCATGCCCGGCCTGGATATGGACGCGCGTCCTGACTGGCTGCAGGACTTCGTCGCCGGGCTCGCCGAGCAGGTGATGGAGAGCATCAACGCGACCGCCACGCTCAATGCGACCGGCCTGGCCTCGCTGGTGCTGCTGGGCAGCCCGCAGAAGGCCGTCGCCGAAGACGAAATGGTGGACACCCTGGCACTGCTCGCCGAGCTGGCGCGGCGCTGCCCCTACTCACGCGACGCCACGGCCCCCGAGCTCACGGATGGGCGCGAGCTGCTGGCCGAAGCCGAACCGATGATGCGTCTGGTTCGGGTGCCGCATGCCTGGGGCGACGTGCTGACCGTGGAGTCGCGTCAGGCGGTTCTGCTGACCTATATCCGCAATAACGTCATGCACCTGTTCGCGCTGCCGTCGCTGGTGGCCAACTTCTTTGCTCATGTCGAATCCTGCGAACGACAGCGAGTGCTCGACGGCGCCATCGAACTCTATCCGCTGCTCGCCTCCGAGCTGTTTCTGCGCTGGCCGGCCGACCAGGCCCGGTTCGCCTTGAACGAGTCGATCGACGGGCTGCTGGAGTGCGGCCTGCTGAGCAGCGATGGACAAGACCGGCTGCAGCGTCCACAGGCGGGCACGCGTGAATTCGCGGCCCTGATGAGCCTGGCGCGGATCATGCGCGAATCACTCGAACGTTATGCCATGACGGTGATGCTGCTCAGCCATAACCGCGAATCGGGCCACGTCGAGCGCGGCCGCTTCGAGCGTCAGTGCCAGCTCATGGCCGAGCGCATGGCGATACTGACCGGGCGCAACAGCCCGGAGTTTTTCGATTCGCGGCTGTTTCGCAATCATCTGCAAACGCTGGTGCGCGTGGGCCTGCTTCATCCGCGGGGAAGCCAGCTCGAGATCGACCCGGCGCTACGCGACGTCGCCGAGCATGCGCTGCAGCTGCTGGGCGCAGACCTGCGCCAGTCGCTGGCTCATCTCACCTCGTTGCCGCAACTCGACGACGGCAGCGATGGCAGCGCCTCCTCGGTGGAGACGAGCAACGCCGCCGAGTAAGCGTCGGTGCGACAGGCCTAGGCCGGCATGCCCTAGGGCCGCCAGAGATAGAGCGGTTGTGCCGCCGCCTGACTTTCGAACGACAGATCGACCGGCATGCCGGCCGCCTGCAGGCGCAGGCCCCCGGTCGCGGCACTTTCCGACAATATCGAGTCCGGTGCGCTACGGCCCTGGTAGTAGCGGATCACCCGGGCAGAATCCACCCCCGCGGACTCGCGCGCGAGTGCGAGCACATCGTCGATATGGCCGATCTTGTCGATCAGGCCGAGTCGGAGGGCGTCGTCCGCGGCAAAAATGCGGCCGTCGGTAATGTCGTCCAGATGGTCGCGGTCCAGTTCGGGGCGACCCGCTTCGACAACGCTCACGAAGCGTTTGAACAGCGAATCCACCACCTTCTGCACGATGGCGCGCTCCTCGGGCGTGGCCTCGCGCAGCGGCGACATGATGTCCTTGTGCGCGGCGCTCACATAGCTGGCGTTGTCCACGCCGATCTTGTCGAGCAGGCCGCTGGCGTTCACGCCGGGGATGATCACGCCGATCGAGCCGGTAATCGAGGTCGGCTGGGCAATCACGCGATCGGCGGCCATGGCCACGTAGTATCCGCCCGAAGCGGCCACGCCGCCAAAGCTGGCTATCACCGGTACGCCGGTTTCGCGCCGATAGCGCGCGATGCGGGCATAAATTTCGTCGGCGGCGGCCACGGTGCCGCCGGGGCTGTTGATCCGCAGCACGACCGCGCCGATGGCGTCGTCCTCGGCGGCCTTGTCGAGCGCGCGGCTGATCGTGGCCAGCGTGGAGGGTTGTTGTACCAGCCCCAGCGCACGCTGCGACGGCGCATCGGAGATGAAGCCCGATATCGGCAGCCAAAGTATCTTGCGGGCACCCTCGCCCTGGACCGTGGTTTCATGCAGGTCGTTATCGCCGCGGCCGAACGGCGAGATGACGACGCAGCCGGCCAGGGCAAGGATCACAACCAGCAGCGACAACCGTCGCAGTGCCGTCAACGCACGCAGGCGCACCTCAATGCACCTGGGTCTGCCAGGCCTCGATCGCGGCGATGGTGCGCTCGGTGGCCTGCTGCAGGCATTTTTCGGCTTCCTCGCGCTGTTCGTCGTCAAGGTGCTCCCAGGCCATGGCAATGAACGGGCGCGCCTCGTCGAGCACCTCGTGTTCGTAGAGCTGCCGATAGGCGGTTTCGAGGGCGGCCAGGCACTGGCCGATGGCGTCCGCCGGCAGTTTGGCCTGTTGGAAGACCATCACACAGGCACCGGTGGCGGCGTGTTCGAGCATGGGCTCTTCCTTGGCGGTATCGGGATAGTGTTCGCCGAATAGATCCGCCAGGCGCGTGACCATTTCCACCAGGGCCAGCATCGCCGGCATATCGTCGTGCAGGGTTGGATGACCACGCTTGGCGGCGACATTGGCGGCCACCTTCAGCGCCGGGCCGATCACGCGGTGATAGGTGCGCGGGTCGAGCGCGTCCGGGTCGAGCTGCTCGGGGTCGAGACGGCGGGCGGTGTCGGGATTGTCCATGCTGAATCTGTCGGTTGGTCGTCTGAAAAGGCGCAGGTAGGTCGCCACGCCCTATGGGTCACGCGGGCGGGTGGCCGGTTCAAACCGGCCGCTGCCAGGACGTCATCGTATCACTCGGCCGGAAGCACGATCTCTACGCGGGCGCCGCCTTTTTCGCAGCGGGTGAGGGTGATGTCGCCGGTATAGGAGCGCACGATCTCGGCGGCCACTGCCAGGCCCAGGCCCTGGCCTTCCCGGCTGGTATCGGCGCGTACGCCGCGTTCGAGCAGGCGTTCGGTGGAGCCTTCGCCGAAGCCGGTGCCGTTGTCGTCGATCTGCAGACACAGATCGCCGTCGCGCATTTCGGCGCGTACCTCCACCTCGCCGTCGCCGTACTTGGCGGCGTTGTCCATCAGGGTGCCCAGCAGCTCGGTCAGATCGCCTTCGTCGATCGGCGCCTTGACCGTGTCCGGGATATACACCTCGAAACGCGTGCCCTGTTCGGCATAGACCTTGGTCAGCGCGCGGGCGAGCTTGCGCGCCACCGGGGCAATGGCGATCGACGCCGCCAGGCTGCGCTTGCCGGCCGCGGCCGCCTTCTGCAGCTGGTAGTCGAGGATATCGTTCATCCGGGCCAGCTGCGTGCGCAGCCCTTGGCGCTGACTTTCTTCGAGCTTGTCGTCTTCGGCCAGACCGCGCAGTACTGCCATCGGTGTTTTCAGGCTGTGAGCCAGATCGCCGAGGGCATTGCGATAGCGGGTCAGGCGCGCCTGGTCGTTGGAGAGCATTGTGTTGAGGTTGCTCACCAGCGGCTGAATTTCGTCCGGATAGCGGCCTTCGATACGCCGTTTCTCGTGGGCCTGCAGGTTGGCGAGGTTGCGGGCCAGCCGGCGCAGCGGCGCGAGCCCCCAGCGCAGAATGAAAAGCTCGACGATCAGCAGGATCAATGCCGATGCGCTCAGCAGCGTCCACAAAACGCCGCGAAAACGCTGCATCTGCTTGATGAAGGTGCGGGCGTCCTCGGCCACCACGAGCGTGTAGCGATAATCGGTGCCCGCGTCGGTCACCCAGCGAAAGCCAAATGACAGGGTGATGAGGGTGTCGTCACCGGGATAGATACGCATGAACTGCCATTCGCCGACAGCCGGCAGCGTATCCAGCTCCAGCGGATCGAGCAGGGAAGGCGAGCGCCAGATCGATTCACCGTTTTCGTCGAGCACCATGGCATAAAGCCCGGAGTCGGGCCGGGTCAGATCGGACTCGGGCAGCACGCGCGGGGCGACCTTGAAGCTGCCATCCTCGGTGATCTCGGCGCTGCCCAGCAGCGCATAGCTCAGCCCCTGAAGGCGGTCGTGTTCGGCCTGATCGGCGCGTTCGCTGACCGCCGTTTCCAGCGCCACGCCGGTCAGCCCGATGAATGCCAGTAGAAGAACCGCGGTGGCGGCCAGCAGCCGCGCCCGCAGCGAATTCATCACTGGGGAGCGTCGTTGGCCGGTGCGGGACTGCGTTCGTTGCGGGCCAGGCGATAGCCGCGGCCACGCAGCGTCTCGATGGGTCTGCGCTGGCCGTCGGGGTCGAGCTTGGCCCGCAGCCGACGCACGAACACCTCGATGA
>DJIE01000002.1 GCA_002433465.1 Salinisphaera sp. UBA6602 | reverse complement strand
ATGATGAACTGGCGCGGGCGTACCCCAAGCAACGCGAGTACGAGGAAGTACACGCCGATACCGGCACCAATCCATATCAGAAGCCATTCAACCCGGGCCAGCGCGCCGCGCGCGACCCAGACGGACAGATCCGCCGCGCCGACCCAAAGCACGCCGCCCATGGCGATACAGCCGACACCGACCTGCAGTATCAGCCGGCCCCAGGCCGCACTCGGTTGGTAGACGTCAGCCTGACGCAAATAGCGGTAGAGCAACCCGGCGTTGATGAACGCGCCCAATGATGTCGCCAGCGCCAGTCCTGCATGCGGCGCCGGCCAGCCCATATAGGTGAACAATCCCACGAACGACAGATTCATCACCATGGCGCCGATGAGCGATATCACTCCGCAGCGCACCGGCGTGCGTGAGTCCTCGCGCGAGAAAAATCCGGTAACCAGCACCTTGACCAACGAAAACCCCATGAATCCCAGCGCATAGGCCATCAACGCATACTGACTCATCAGCGCGTCGTGCCCGTCGAACGAGTGATAATTGAACAACGTCGTCACCAGCGGCCCGGCAAGCACGAACATGCCCACCATCGCCGGCAGCCCCACCACGGCCAGCAGCCGCAGCGCCCAGTCCAGCGTATCGGAAAATTCACGTGCCGACTTGCTTGCATGACGCGCCGACAAGCTCGGCAGGATGACGGTGGCGATGGCGATAGAGAAAACGCCGAGCGGAAACTCCATCAATCGATCGGCGTAATAGAGCCAGCTCACGCTACCGGCGGCCAGCAGCGAGGCAATGACCGTATCGAGCAGCAGATTGAGCTGGGCCACCGACGAACCGAACAGAATCGGCAGCATCAGAGACAGAATGCGTCGTACCTGCGGCTCCGACCAACCCCAGCGCGGGCGCGGCAAGCGATCGATCTGCAACAGAAACGGCACCTGAAACGCCAGCTGCACCACGCCCGCCACGAGCACGCCAAGGGCGAGCGCCATCTCGGGACGCGCGAAATATGGCGCCAAACCGATGGCCGCGCCGATCAGGCATACGTTAAGCAGTACCGGCGTGAACGCCGGCACGCTGAAACGCCCATACGTATTGAGAATCCCGCCCGCCAGCGCGGTCAGCGAGATGAACAGCAGATAGGGAAAAGTGAATCGCAGCAGATCGACGGCAAGCTCGAACTGTTCCGGCTGCTGTGCAAAGCCCGGCGCGAACACATAGATCAACGCCGGCGCGGCCAAAACGCCCACCACGGTAATGCCAAAAAGAATGAGCCCCAGCGTGCCGGCGACCACATCGATGAGATGCTGGACATCCGCACCGGTATCTCGGCTCTTGGTCGCCGACAGTACCGGCACGAACGACTGCGCGAAGGCGCCTTCGGCAAACAGCCGGCGCATGAAGTTGGGGATCTTGAAGGCGACGAGAAACGCGTCCATGCCCACGCCCGCGCCGAACATCACCGCGAAAATCACATCGCGCAGGAACCCGAGCACGCGCGACAACAGCGTCATCACACCGACCGTACTCGTGGATCGCGCCAGCGACGAAGCCATGGATATCCTAGGAATGCGCCAAAGTGCGGCGCACTATAGCGGTATTGCCGAATGCTGTGAAAGCGGCCTGCACAGCCCGCGCCGTGCTGTGCCCGGCAAAACGCGGGAATTGGCCGTGGTCGCCATGCAACCGTCCCGCCCTGTTCTTGGCCCGCGCCGCAATAGTTGACAAACGCGCCAAGAATCACAATAATCGCGCGCCTGCCAACCTTACATTCAACGAATTCGAGGAGCCGCTCAGTGGCGAACTCTCCGCAAGCCCGCAAGCGCGCCGAACAGGCCGTTACCCGTCGTGAACGCAACATGGCGCAGCGCTCGCTCGTGCGCACCCACATCAAGAAGGTGCAGAAAGCCATCGCCGCCGGCAGCGAAGCCGACGCCCGTGCTGCTTTCCAGGCCGCGGTCCCGATCATTGATCGTATGGCCGGCAAGGGCCAGATCCATCGCAACAAGGCCGCACGCCACAAGTCGCGCCTGAACGCGCAGATCAAGGCTTTGGCAAGCGCCTGATAGAACCCTATGGGCCGCCACTCGGCCCGTAATGAAAAAGCCCGCCGAGCGCGGGCTTTTTTGTGGCTGCGAGAATTGCGGCCGCCGTGCGCTGAGCGTGCCGATCGCCGCTGCTAACCCTCGCGAGACAGGACGAGATTATTGCGGTGGATGAACTCCGCGTCGCCGCCGTAACCCAGCAGCGCCTCGATCTGATCGCTGGATTGGCCGACCAGCTGGCGCACCTCTTTCGCATCGTAATTGGCCAGCCCCTGGGCGATTTCTTCGCCGGCCGGTCCAATACAGGCGACCAGATCCCCCCGCCGGAAGTTGCCATCGACCGCCGTGATCCCGATCGGCAACAAGCTACGCCCGGCGCTGCGCAAAACTTTGACCGCGCCGGCATCGAGATGGACCGAACCACGCACCTGGCGCTGGCCGGCGATCCAGTTCTTGCGCGCCGCACGACGGGCACCCTGGCCGGGCGTAAGAAGCGTGCCGATCGACTCTCCGCCCATGATGCGTGCCAACACGTCAGGCGCCAGGCCATCGGCGATGATCGTCGCCGCGCCGGAATCGGCTGCCTGGCGCGCGGCGAGCACTTTCGTGCGCATACCGCCGCGGCCCAGCGCGCCACCGGTGCCGGCAGCGGCCGCCAGTAGCGCGGCGTCGTGGGCATCGCATTCGCCGATGCGCTTTGCATCCGGCACCTGGCGTGGGTCGGCGTCGTACACGCCGGATTGATCGGTGAGGATGATCAGCCCGTCGGCGTCGAGCAGGTTCACCGCCAGCGCGGCCATGGTGTCGTTATCGCCCACCCGGATTTCGTCGGTCGCGATCGCATCGTTTTCGTTGACGATGGGCACAACGCCCAGCCCCAGCAACGTCATCAACGTACTGCGCGCGTTGAGATAACGCCGCCGGTCGGAGACATCCTCGTGGGTGAGCAACACCTGCGCGGTGCGCAGCCCGTGGGTTTCGAAACAGCGGGCATAGGCTTCCGCCAGACCGGCCTGGCCGACCGACGCAGCGGCCTGCACCGCGCTCAGACTCGATGGGCGTTCACGCCAGCCCAGCCGTACCAGCCCTTCGGCCACCGCGCCGGACGATACCAGCACGACCTGACAGCCGGATTTCTGCAGCGCGGCGATCTGAGCCGCCCAGCCGGCCAGTCGTTCGCGGTCGAGCCCGCGACCGTCAGCGGTCAGAAGCGCGCTGCCGATCTTGACCACCCAGCGCCGGGCGCCGGCCAGATCCTCACGAGTCGAAATCATCGCCTTCGCCGTCGCTATCGTTCGCGTCGCTTGCTGCCTCCGGCTCGGACTCACGACGCGCCTGCTCGGCATCAAGATGATCCATGGCATCGCCCAGCAGAACGCGCAGCGTGTCGGGCTTGATCGCCGATACGGTATACACCGGTCCGTCCCAGCCCAGGGTTTGCACGATGCGATCGCGCAGCGACGCGACTTCTTGGGCGTCGAGCACTTCGATCTTGTTGAGTACGAGCCAACGCGGACGTTCGGCCAGCTGCGGGCTGAACCGGGCCAGCTCGTCGGCAATCATGCGCACGTTTTCGGCCACGTCGCCCTGATCGAAATCGAGCAGATCGACGACATGAAACAGCAAGCGGGTGCGCTGAATATGGCGCAGGAAGCGATGGCCCAGGCCGACGCCTTCGGCCGCGCCTTCGATCAGACCCGGCAGATCGACCAGCGTAAAGCTGCGCAGCGCGCCCACGCTCACCACGCCTACCTGCGGGTTCAGGGTCGTGAACGGATAATCGGCAATACGCGGGCGCGCGCCGGAAACCGCGGCCAACAGCGTGGACTTGCCGGCATTGGGCATACCCACCAGACCCACGTCGGCGAGCAGCTTGAGCTCGAGGCGCAGCTCCCGGATTTCGCCCGGCGTGCCGTCGGTGGTCTTGCGCGGTGCCTGGTTCGTGCTCGACTTGAACCGCGCATTGCCCAGACCGTGAAAGCCGCCCTGTGCCACCAGCTGCGTGTCGCCGTCGTGGGTGAGATCGCCGATCAGTTCGCCGGTTTCGCGCGCATAGCACAGCGTGCCCACCGGAACCGGCAGATAGCGGTCCTCGCCCTTGGAGCCGGTGCGGTTCTTGCCCGCCCCGTTGCCGCCGCGCTCAGCCTTGAACACGCGGCTGACGCGGTAGTCGTAGAGCGTATTCAGGTTGTGATCGGCCACCATGTACACGCTGCCGCCGTCGCCGCCGTCGCCGCCGTCCGGCCCGCCGTGGGGGACATATTTTTCCCGACGGAAACTCAGGCAGCCATGGCCTCCATCGCCTGCCTCGACACGCAGATTGGCTTCATCGACGAACTTCATGCCGTTCTCTCTTGGCTGGTGACCGCAAAGGGCGTGCGCGCTACAACCACAACACCCCGATTGTCGGACAAAAAAAAGCCCCGCGCTCGGCGAGGCCTTTTTCGCGATTTACGCGCGCGTCCTTACTCGACAGCCTGAATCGAGACGAACTTGCGGTTACGCGGGCCTTTAACGGCGAAATTCACGATGCCATCAGCGTTGGCATACAACGTGAAATCACGGCCCGTACCCACGCCGTCACCGGCATGGAAAGTGTTGCCGCGCTGACGCACGATAATGTTGCCGGCCTTGACCTTCTGGCCGCCGAATTTCTTCACGCCCAGGCGTTTCGATTCGGAATCGCGACCGTTGCGGGTACTGCCGCCTGCCTTTTTATGTGCCATGAGTGCTGTCCTCTAACCTGATCGGGTGAGCCTAGCGCGAAAGCGCTGTCAAATCGACCGGCGCTTAAGCGCCCGGGATCGACTTGATCTTGAGCTGCGTGTAGTGCTGGCGATGGCCGTGGGTACGACGATACTTCTTGCGACGCTTGAACTTGATCACCTGGATCTTGTCATGGCGCGCATGCGTCATCACTTCGGCGGAAACCGCCTTGCCATCGAGTACCGGCGTGCCGATCTGGACGTTGTCGCCGTCCGAAATCAGAAGCACGTCGCTCAGATCGATGGTGCTGCCGGCTTCAACATCCAGCTTCTCGACGCGCAGAATATCGCCTTCTGCAACTCTGTACTGCTTACCGCCGGTGCGTATAACCGCGTGCATGACCACTCCACATCGCGTAAAAACAAGGGCTGATGCCCGTTTGAAGAGCGCGAATGATACGTTTTCGAACGCCCCCGGTCAACGACTGAATACAGCGATCGCTGTTCTTGACAGCAAACGGGCGCGCGCCTAAGTTTGCCGCTGTTTTCCAAGCCCTTGCCCCATGAGTATCCAGCCGCTTCTCAAGCCGGTCGATGAAGATATGCGCGCGGTCGACGCGCTCATACGCGCACGCCTGAATTCCGACGTCATTCTCATCAACACGCTGGGCGAATACATCATCTCCAGCGGCGGCAAGCGGTTACGGCCTGCTCTCGTGCTCCTGGCCGCGCGTGCCAGCGGCTATGCCGGCGACAAGCACCATCTGCTGGCCGCGATCATCGAGTTCATCCATACCGCCACCCTTCTGCACGACGACGTGGTGGATGAATCCACCATGCGCCGCGGTCAGGAAACGGCAAACACCGTATGGGGCAACGACGCCAGCGTATTGACGGGCGACTTCCTCTACTCGCGCGCCTTCCAGATGATGGTCGAGCTGGAAAGCTTCGACGTGATGCGCGTACTGGCCGATGCCACGAACCGTATCGCCGAGGGTGAAGTCATGCAGCTGATGCATGCCCACAATCCCGACCTCGCCGAAGCAGACTATCTGGAAGTGGTGGATCGCAAGACCGCCAGCCTTTTCTCGGCGGGCTGTCGTTTGGCCGCTCAGCTGGGCGGCTGCAGCGCCGAACAGCAGCAGGCCATGGCCGACTACGGCCGCCACCTCGGCGTGGCCTTTCAGGTTATCGACGACGCGCTGGACTACGGCCGCGGCGATGGCGGCTACGGCAAGAACGTCGGCGACGACCTCGCCGAAGGCAAGGCCACCCTGCCCGTCATCCGTGCCCTGGCCTGTCTCGACGCCGATCGTGCCGCGCCGATTCGTACCGCACTTCGCGACGGCAACCTCGATGCGATGAATTCAATCATGAAAGCGATTGAATCCACTCAAGCGATGGAATACACTTGCCGCCGCGCCGCGGAGGAGGCCGACAAGGCCATCGCCTCACTCGCCGCTTTCGAAGAGTCCGAAGCAAAGCAAGGACTCGTCGAGCTGGCCCGGTTCTCGGTCCAGCGACGACACTGATTCGGAGTATAGCTCAGCTTGGTAGAGCGCCACCTTCGGGAGGTGGAGGTCGTAGGTTCAAATCCTGCTACTCCGACCATTATTCGTCATTCCCGCTGCATTCAGCCCCTGCGTTAATTACGGCCTGTCCGGCCGCTGTCTCGACCCGTGCCCCTGCATGGTCGGTCGTGGCATGCATGAACACCGGGCGCCGTGGCACCCGGTGCTAGCGGGTTCGCAGGCGTGGCTCTACGTGCCGGCCTGTTCTTCCATCATCTCATCGTAGGTTCGGGCCAGCTCGGTTTTCTCGCTGTCGCTGAGCACTTTACCGGCCACCTGGAAGACTTCCTGCTCTTCCTCTTCAAGATGGTGGGTCACCAAATGCTGCAGTTTCTTGGCCGATGCCAGCCAGCCCGGTGAGCTGTAGTCGGTCTGCTCCAGCGTTTCGACGAGCTCGTCGATTTCGTGGTGTTCCGCCACGCTGTGACGCGCCTTCTCCTGAGTCTGGTCGTATTCCATCAGCGGCACATAGAAGTGACGCTCTTCTGCGGCCGCATGGTGATGCAGTTCGGCCTTGAGCGCGGCGAACAGGCCTTCGCGCTTGTCGGTATCCCCGTGCGTATCCGTCAACGCGTCGAGCAGGCGTCGTTGTTTGTCGTGGCTTTCACGCAGGGCCTGGAAAATGTTTTTCACTATTGATCCTTATCTATCTCGGTGGTCTTCACGGCGTTGATGGTACCTTGGCGGCATACGCCATAAAATCCTGTTGCCGTGACGGCGCCCTGCCGCGATTCGCGCGCCTGCCGATAACATGCACGGTGGATACGACCGATTTCGAGAACACCCTATGGCCACAAACAAGAACACGCTTGCCACGCCGGCGCTGGGCGGCCTGGCTCGCCAGCTCGTCGAGGATGGGCTGATCGACGCCGACAAGGCGCGCGACATTCAGCAGCAGGCATACCAGGAGGACGAATCCTTCGTGGCCCGCGTGGTCAACAGCGGGGTGCTGTCGGCGGCGGTACTGGCCAAGGCCGCCTGTGAAGAGTTCTCGATGCCGCTGCTCGATCTGCGCGCGGTCAACGTCGACCAGATGCCGATCAAGAAGGTGCCGGAGAACCTGATCCGCAAGCATGGCGTACTGCCGCTCTACCAGCGCGGCCGTAATCTGATGGTCGCCGTGGCGGACCCGACCAACCTGCAGGCGCTGGACGAGTTCAAGTTCAGCACTGGCCTGAATATCGAGCCGATCCTGGTCGAGCAGGACAAGCTGGCCAAGGCCATTGGCAACGCTTTCAGCGCCATCGACAGCGCGATGGCCGGCCTGGACGACGTCTCCCTCGACAGCATCCAGTTCGACGACGCTGGCGAAACCGCCGATGCGCAGACCGACGCCAGCCGAGTGGATGCCGACGATGCGCCCGTGGTGCGTTTCGTCAACAAAGTGATGCTCGACGCCATCAATCGGGGCGCCTCGGATATACATTTCGAGCCCTATGAAAAGACTTATCGCGTACGCCTGCGCCAGGACGGGGTGCTGCGCGAAGTCGCCGCCCCGCCGGCAGGTCTCGGCATGCGGCTTTCGGCCCGCCTGAAGGTGATGGCAAGGCTGGACCTGGCCGAACGCCGGGTGCCGCAGGACGGCCGCATCAAGCTCAATCTGACCAAGAATCGCGCCATCGATTTTCGTGTCTCGACCTGCCCGACCCTTCACGGCGAAAAGATCGTGCTGCGTATTCTCGATCCCACCAGCGCCCAGATGGGTATCGAGGCCCTCGGTTACGAGAACGAACAGCGCGCGCTGTTCGAGGAAACCATTCACCGCCCCTACGGCATGGTGCTGGTGACCGGCCCCACCGGCAGCGGCAAGACCGTGTCGCTGTATACGGCGTTGAACATGCTCAACACCGCCGACCGTAATATTTCGACGGCCGAGGACCCGGCCGAAATCAATCTTCCCGGCATCAACCAGGTCAACGTGCATCCCAAGGTCGGGCTGACCTTCGCGAGCTGCCTGCGCGCCTTCCTGCGCCAGGATCCGGACGTGATCATGGTGGGCGAGATTCGTGATCTCGAAACCGCGGAAATCGCCATCAAGGCCGCGCAAACAGGCCATATGGTGCTGTCCACCCTGCATACCAACGATGCGCCGCAGACCCTCACCCGTCTGGTCAACATGGGCGTGCCGGCCTACAACATCGCCGCCTCGGTTTCTTTGATCATTGCGCAACGTCTGGCGCGCCGGCTATGCCCCCAGTGCAAGCAACCGGCACAGATCCCGCGTGAAGAGCTCGTCGCAGAAGGTTTTCGCGAGGACGAACTCGACCAGCTGGAGCTGTACGAAGCCAACCCGGACGGCTGCGACAACTGCACCAACGGCTACAAGGGGCGTATCGGCATCTATCAGGTGATGCCCGTGACCGACGAAATCGGACAGATCATCATGGAAGGTGGCAACGCGGCCGATATCGAACGCCGGGCCAAGCTCGATGGCGTGATCGACCTGCGCGAAGCCGGCCTGCAGAAAATGCGCGCCGGCGTGCTCAGCCTCGCCGAAGTCAACCGCGTCACCGTCGACTAGTGGCGCCCGCGGGCGCGCTGTCGCGCTCGGGTCAGTAGTTAGGCCATATGCCGCGGGTGACCAGTTCGAGCAAATGGCCATCCGGATCGCGGAAATAAAGGCTCACCGCGCCCTTTGGCCAGCGGGTGCGGCCTTCGATGGCGATATCGCGCGCGTCCAGATGTTGCTCCCAGGCCGCCAGCGCCTCGTCTTCAATGGCAAAGGCCACATGCTGCCGGCCCGCGCCATCGTGCGGCGGGATGGTGCCCATATCGCCCGGTAACTGCACCGTCTCGCTGGTTTCGCCGACAGCAAACAGCAGCAGCATGTTCCAGTCCAGCGCATAGGCGGTAAAGCGATGATCGGCCGTATGCGCGGAAAGCCCCATCACGGATTCGAAAAACTCGCGCGCGGCCGCCATGTCGCGGGTATAGAGAACGGTTTCAAGTACGCCGTTGAGTCTGGGCATGGCTTAGGGAACCTCTGATCTATTCA
>DJIE01000025.1 GCA_002433465.1 Salinisphaera sp. UBA6602 | reverse complement strand
CTGCTGGGCGGTCAGCGACAGCGTGTTGGTGTTGATCACGAATGACATGGCGGTTTCCCTTGTACGTTATGTTGAAGGCGGCGGCTTGCCGGTGGCGGCCGCAAATCGCCGCTGGGGTACATATCGTCGCGTCGCTGTTAATCTTTAATCCCTGGCAGCGGTTTTGTCCGATGGCCGTGAGGCGTTCTTCGGGGCCGCCGCGATAACGCTATTCGCCGAGAAGGGGCCGAAACCTGCGCTTAATTCGCCAATCGCTATCTGTTGCCAGCGCCTAGTATTGCCTGCATCGAAAAACCAACCGCGCTGGACGTGCCACGCGTAGCCAGCGGTTGACCATTCAGGCGCATCACCTATGTATACGGCTCAAGGCAAGATCGATCGGTCCCAGGCGGTGGAACAATACCTGCCGCTGGTCAGGCGGCATGCGTTGTCGTTGCAGGTGCGTCTGCCGTCGAGCGTCGAGCTCGACGACCTGATCCAGGCCGGCATGGTGGGTCTGCTGGATGCCTTCAACCGCTTCGATGCCTCGCAGGGCGCCTCATTCGCGACCTACGCCTCGCAGCGTGTGAAGGGCACGATGATCGACGAGCTGCGCAGCCGCGACTGGTTGCCGCGCAGCGTGCGCCGGGCCAGCCGCGACGTCGACCGGGCGATCCAGCGGCTCGAGCATCGGCATGGTCGCCATGCTACCGATCGCGAGATTGCCGAAGAGCTCGACATGCCGATCGAGGAATATCATCGACTGCTGCACGACGTGAACAACGGCTTCATTGAAGTGTTCGAGGAAAGCGGTACGGAAGAAACCGCCGCCTCGGTGGTCTCGGCCGATGTCGATACCTCCACGAACCCGCTCGACGCACTGCTGGCGTTCGGCGACCGCGAGCAGCTGGCCGAAGCGATCGACGAGCTGCCCGAGCGCGAAAAGCTGCTGCTTGGTCTCTACTACCAGGAAGATCTCAACCTCAAGGAAATCGGCGTTGTGCTCGGGGTCAGCGAATCGCGGGTCTGCCAGCTGCACAGCCAGGCCGTGTCGCGTCTGCGCGCGATGCTGACGGAACAGTAGCGCCACGCGTCTATCTACCCGGGCACGACTTATATGTCGGATATATAAGCGTGCCCAAGAGCGGCCGCTGAGCTGCATGCAGGTGTGGCATGCCGGAGCCGATCAGCCGGCCCTATCAACCGGCATGAAGATAGATTGTTCTTCGGGTTGATAACGCGTGGGCGAAAGCGCGCGCCACGGCCAGCGGCCGTGAAGCCATGCAAAATAAAAGACGGAGATGGGCCGGCGTTTATTTCTCGATGGCGTTGAAAACAGCCGACGCAGTCAGCTGTTTTGGTGCCGGAGTAATAATCCGCCGCCTACAGCGGTTAGCACGCCAATCGCTCTCCCATGCGCGCTGCGTAGGACGCATGCTTATGTGCCGCCCCCTATCGGGCCGAATGCTTATCGAGCCGGCCCCGAAAAATATTCTTCATATAGACGATGTTTCGGGTTGATCACGCGCGTGTGCGAAGCAGGCGCGCCACGCCAACGGCCGTGAAGCCGTTGGAAGCCCTTGAAAGAAGCAACGGACAGAGGCCGGCGTTTCGTTCGATGGCGTTTAAAACAGCGCACGCAGTCGGCTGCCCTGGCGTCGGATTAATAATCAAATAGTCGTATTTTCCTCGATCGCCGACAGGAAAGGCCGTACGCGGTTCAAGCCAGACCCTACAGCGCCGATAGGTACCCCGGGATAGCAGTCAACGCGTTGGTGCTCTGGGAAGTCGTATGCAATCGCGCCAGCGCCGTTGTGGCTGCAATTTAAAAACATCTTCCGACAATGGCGTTTCGTACGACTGTCGTAGCGCCATGTATCGCGGGACCAACGGCACATTACAGGCGTAATCGCAATGAAAAGAAGTGTGAAGGGGAAACTGGGGCTGGGCTTTGGGGTGATCACCCTACTGGTGTTGGCGCTGGGCGGCTTTGCGCTGTACAGCAACGGCCAGGTATCCGCGGTCACCGATCGGATCTATTCCAAGAACATGAAAGGCCTGATCGAGGTCAACGGCCTAATCGATACGTTCAACGAAATGCGCGCCGATGTGCAGAAGGCGTTGCTGTTCAACGACGACGGTGTGGAACTGGCGCAGTCCATCGACGCCGACATCGCAAAGGTCAAGCAGCTGTGGGACGGCTATTATCCGGCGCTGCTCACGGGGCCTGAAGAAAAGGCAAAGGCCGACCAGGCCGCGGCCAAGTTCGCGGAATTCGCGCCGGTTCTAAAGACCATTACCGAACCGATGCAAACGGGCCAGACCTACGAAGCGCAGGCGCTCTATGCGGTCGATGTCGCGCCGAGCTTCGATGCCCTGATCGGCTATATGGATGAATTGGCGGCCTATCAGACCGCGCGCGCCGGTCAATTCTATGCCAACGGCCAGGCGACGCAGGCCACCAGCCGCAACATCATCATTGCGACGCTGATCGTGGTGGTGCTGTTTACGCTGGGCATCATGATGCTGCTCACGCGCATGATCACCCGGCCTCTGGATCAGGCACGCGGGCTGGTCGACGCCATTGCCCAGGGGCGCCTCGCCAACGCAGTGCATAACCCCTACAAGGACGAATTCGGTTCGATGCTGGACGGGCTGAAGAACATGCAGGCCAAGCTCTCCGAGATCGTTTCGAATGTGCGCCAGGGCTCGGAATCGGTCAGCGTGGGGGCGGGTCAGATCGCTTCGGGCAACGACGAACTCAGCAGCCGTACCCAGGAACAGGCCGCCAATCTCGAAGAAACCGCGGCCTCGATGGAGCAGATGACCTCCACGGTCAAGCAGAACGCGGATAACGCCGCGCAGGCCGACCAGCTTGCCCGCGGTGTGCGCACCCAGGCCAGCGAAGGCGGTGAAGTGGTCGCCCGCGCGGTGGCCGCGATGCAGGAAATCGATGCCTCGAGTCGCAAGATCAGCGAGATCGTCGGCTTGATCGACGATATCGCCTTCCAGACCAACCTGCTTGCGCTCAACGCATCCGTCGAGGCAGCCCGGGCCGGCGAGCAGGGGCGCGGTTTCGCGGTCGTGGCCTCGGAAGTCCGTAATCTGGCCAGCCGCAGCGCGGCCGCGGCCAAGGACATCAAGTCGCTGGTCGAGGACAGTGCGGCGAAGGTGGCCGATGGCTCGGCCCAGGTGGCGCTGTCCGGCAAGACGCTCGACGGCATTGTCGAAAGCGTACACAAGGTCGGCGACATCATTGCCGAGATCGCGGCCGCCAGCAGCGAACAGTCCAGTGGTATCGAGCAGGTCAATCTCGCGGTCTCGCAGATGGACAGCATGACCCAGCAGAACGCGTCGCTGGTCGAACAGTCGGCTGCGGCCAGCCGCTCGCTGGAAGAACAGGCCGAATCGCTCAAACGTCAGGTCGCGTTCTTCCTGCTCAGCGGGGATGTCAAAACCGTCGCGTCGGTACCCGCTGTCAATACGGCAATAACGGCCGCGCCCGCGACGGCCGCGAGTGCCGCGCCGACGCCCGCGTCGGTCAAGCCCGCGGTGCCGAGCGCGCCTGCAGCGCGCCAGACGTCGGTCAAGGATGATGTCGATATCGACGACGGCGATTGGGCCACGTTCTAG
>DJIE01000009.1 GCA_002433465.1 Salinisphaera sp. UBA6602 | reverse complement strand
CCATCTGCGACGAGCTGGGCGCACCCTACGACGCGCGCCGGGACACCTCGCTGAAGGATCTGGTCGATCGGCTCAACCAGCACCTGCTGGCCACCCATGCCAACAACCGCCGTACCGTGCTGGTCATCGACGAGGCCCAGAACCTCAGTCGCGGCGTGCTCGAACAGCTGCGCCTGCTCACGAATCTGGAAACACACAAGCACAAGCTGCTACGCATCATCCTGGTGGGCCAGCCCGAGCTTGAACAGCTGCTGGCGCGCCATGACCTGCGCCAGCTCTCCCAGCGCATCACCGCACGCTTCAAGCTCAAGCCGCTGGGCTACGCCGAGACGCGGGCTTACGTGCAGCATCGCCTGCGCCTGGCGGGCGGTTCCCAGCATATTTTTACCGGTACGGCGCTGGTCGCACTGCGCCAGGCCACCGGCGGGATTCCGCGGCTGATCAACATGGTTTGTGAGCGCGCGCTCATGGGCGGCTACGCGCACTCGCGTGCGCGCATCCGCGCACCGATGGTGCTGCGTGCAGCAGCCGAAACGCTACCGCGCGAGCGCGGTTCGCGCTGGCTACGCGTTGCCGTGCCGGCGCTGAGCCTGTCTGCGCTAGCGCTCGCCGGGGCGCTGGCCTGGTATCCGGGCATGGAGCTCGGCCGGGCGGCCGACTGGGTTCAGTCATCGCATCTGTCCCGGTCCGATTCGGCCCCGCAACAAGCGAACGCCGCAGCATCCAACGAGGCCGATCGTGAGGCCGAGCAGCGCGGTCACGGCGGCGACAGCTATCGGCCGGACGCCGAGACGCCGGCCCAGGCTGACGGCGAGGCCTCGCCATTGGTGGCGGCCGCAGAGCCGACCGATGCGCCCGCTGCTGCCGAGGACAGCCAGCCGAAGCCCGCGGACGAGGCCACCCAGCTCAGTAGCGATAGCGGCGGCGGTATGAGTGCCCGGGATGCGGCCGCGCTGGAAGGCGTGCCTACCGGCGATGCCACGATCACCCAGCTGCTAAGACTTTGGGGCGTATTCGGCGCCCAGGTGCGAAGCGGCTGTGCGAACCTGCGTATCGGCGATCTGCGCTGTCTGGCCGATAGCGGCGACTTCGCTATTATCAAGCGTTACAACCGGCCCGCACTGCTGACGATTCGGCGGGACGGGCGTACCCACAAGGTTCTGCTGAGCTCGCTCGAAGAGGGCGACGCGACGCTGGTTGGCGGTGACGGCACGCGGCGTATTTCCCAGGCCGCGCTGACGCAGCTATGGACCGGCGAATTCGAAGTGGTCTGGCGCGCCGACTCCGGGGTAGGCATGATTCAGCCCGGCGCGGTCGGCTCTGCGGTGGTCTGGCTGCGCAAGCGCCTGGATCGAATCGACGGCCAGAATCCGGAAACCCGGCTGGGGCCGGCTTCGCCGGTTTACGACGATGCGCTCGAACGTCGCCTGCGTGCCTTCCAGACCGCGAACGGCCTCAAGGTCGACGGCATCGCCGGCCCGCGGACGCAGATGATGCTGAACGGCGCGGTGCCGTCCCCGGGTTCGCCGGCGTTGACCCCGGTGGAACAGGAGTAGGCCGTGTCGTATCTTGTCGATGCGCTGAAGAAAGCCGAGCGCGAACGCCACGAAAACCAGCGCGCCGACCTGCGCTCACTCGCCGGGGGCGGTCCTGCGTCCGGCCACGGTGGTAGCGCGTTGCGCTGGCTGGTGGGGCTGCTCATCGCCTGCAACGCCGCGCTGCTGATCTATCTGTTCCTGCCGAGCGCGCTCTCCAGTGCGGTGACCGGAAGCGCGGCGCGCGTAGAAAATACGGGGGCTTCAGCGCCGGCGGTGGCAGTGGACAAGAACGAACCCGTGGCCAACGCCGACCGTGCTCGGCCACAGGCGAGCGTATCCACGAGCGCGCCGGACTCGACGTCCGACCCGACGCCGACGCCAACGCGGTCGCCGGATCCGGCCCCGGCGCCGGCGGTGACCACGCAGAGTGCGCCGAACACGCCCGTGCAGGACACCTCTTCGAGCCCGACGCTGCCGCCGGCCGACCCGCGGCCCGCCGACGACCGTTTCGATGGTTCCGCCCAGGCGTTAGCCGGCGAGAACGGTTCGGCGCGGCGCGGCCAGGTCACGTATTCGGCCACGCCGCTGGACGACGCATCGGATTACGTAGAGGATGAATCACGCGCCGCGCCGGTAAGCGACACGGCGCCGCCCGGGGCCCCCGATGTGTCGATCAACGGCCATTTGTACAGTTCCGTACCGGGCCGCAGCTTTATACTGGTGGGCGGCCAGCGCTACCACGAAGGCGAGCGCCTGGTGGCAGGCCCCGCGGTGGAGAGCATTGATGCCGGCGGTGCCACGCTCAACTACCGCGGCCAGCGCTACCACGTACGGGGACCCGGCTGATGAACACGACCCACTCAATTCGCAAAGTCGGTCTGGCAGCGGTGCTGCTTGTGGTTGCTGCCGTGTCGGCCACGCCTGCACGCGCTGACAGCCTGCGCTGTGGTGGTTCGCTGGTACAGAAGGGCGATCCGGCCGCGGCCGTGCGTTCGAACTGCGGCGAGCCCGATTTCGTCGACCCGTGGATCGGGGGTGTGGATATCGCCTACGGCGCGGTACCGAACATGGAAGCCTGGACCTACAACCGCGGTCCGGGGCGCTTGCTGCAGGTGCTGGTATTTCGCGATGGACGGCTCGATCGCATCCGCGAGGACGGCTACGGGTTTCGTGTGCCGGCGGGGTCGGGGGAATGCCAGCCGGCCGGCATCACCCGCGGCATGAGCAAATATCGGCTGTTGGTTGCCTGTGGCCAGCCGGCCCAGAAAAGCGGCGGCTATGTGCTGAGCACGCGCGGTTCGCAGGGCGTGCTCGACTACCGCCGTCGCGGCGTGGTGCCTGTCTATCGCGAGCAGTGGATATACAACTTCGGCAGCAGCCGATTGTTGCGCGAGGTCACGCTCGAAAACGCCGTGGTAGTCGAAACCGATACGCTCGATCGCGGCTACGATGACTAGCCGGTATGCGCCTGGCTCTACGCCGCGCCGAGCGTGCCCGAAGAGCTAAGGAACCCCGGATCTATTCATCTACGGTCGCGCCGGTGTCTTTTACGCGCGTCTGACAAGACGCCGCGCGCGCCGTTTGCTGAATGCAAATAAGCGAGCGGCAACGCCGCTCAGGCGCGCGCAAAAGCCCGGCCGCTA
>DJIE01000011.1 GCA_002433465.1 Salinisphaera sp. UBA6602 | reverse complement strand
TAGATGAATAGATCAGAGGTTCCTAAAGAACGCCGGCACTTGTGCGTCGCCCTTCCACGGGTTTCGCGGCCGTTGGATGCGCCGCGCCTGCGCTCACCCAGGCAAATAACCCATCCGTGAAATCATTGTCTTGCGGACAAGACGCCTGCTAAGCGGCGCTGCGTCTCATGCCCGATCAAGCGAGGCTTTCGACATTCGGGTGAGCTGAATACTGAGCAGCACACCCAGCAGTATCAACCCGGTACTCACACCGAAGGTCAGCCGAAACGCCTCGGTGTCGCCGATCAGCCAACCCGCCGCGGTCGGCCCGAGGAGTTGGCCCGTGGCAAAGAAAAGAGTTACATAACTGACTGCCAGCGGGGCCTGGTCGGCGTTGACCCACTCGGTGGAGGCGGCCAGCGACGAGGTGAACATGCCGGTCACCGCCACGCCCAGGATCAGGTAGTGGGCGGCAAAGCCGAACAGCGTGGGCGACAGTACCGGCAACAGGGTGCTCACAAAGGCCATGGCCATCGATAGCGTCAGGCTCTGGCCGCGCCCGAGTCGGTCCGACAGGCTGCCCCATACCGGGCCGAATACGATGCCGAGCATGCCCATGAACGCCGCCAGCGCGCCGGCGACGTGTGCGTCGATATCCGCGGCAAGCGCATAGCTGTACATGAAAATCGCCTGCACGATATAGGTCAGGCCAACGATGCCGTAGACCAGGCCCACGATGACGACACGCGGATCGCGAAACACGGCGCGGCGCGCGGCGCGACGTTCGGCCGCGCTCGGCGCCCGGCCACGCAGCCCGGGCCGCGGCGGGTTCTGCACGAACGCGAGCGTAGCCAGCAGGGCCGCCACCGCCACCGCAGCGAACAATGCCCACACCCAGCGCCAGCCGCGGTCGGCATCGAGCTGAGTCATGTAGGGTACGATCCAGCCCGCCGACATCATGCCCGTACCCACCCCGCTGTTGAGAAGGCCGATCACCAGCCCGCGCCGCGCCGGAAACCAGGTGCCGATCAGCGATATGAGCGGCGTATAGGCAAAGGCGGTGCCGATACCCAGTAAGCTCATCAGCCCGAGCAACGGCACATACTCGCTGGTCATACTCAGACCGGCGAAGCCGACGATGACGCATACCAGCCCCAGCAGGATCGATACCCGGCCGCCGCGACGCGCGGCGAGCGCGCCAGCCACCATCACCAGCGCCAGATACCCCAGCGCGGTCGCCGTACCCAGATGGCCTGCCTGCGCATAGCTCAAGACCAGCGATTCGCGCATGGCCGGCAGAATCAGCCCGAACGAAAGCCGCGCCAGCGCGACGGTTACAAGTGTGACCAGTACACCGCTGGCTATCAGGCACACCGAGCGCGTGTTCATTGGCGGGCGCGCGCGACGCCGAACGGGTTTGCGGCGTTTGAATCGAGTGTTGAGTGCATGGTGCTATCCGTGTGTGTCCGCAGCCAAGAATACGGGGCCGCCCACGCCGTGCCCAATGCGATGCCGTGCCACCATTGGCGACCATGACACGGGCGTGGCAAACGCCGATACTCGAACCCGGACTTTCCACCCACCCCAGGAGACCCTTGATGAAACAAACCACTCTGATGCTGGCCCTGCTCGCCTCCACCGTCACCCTGGCTGCATGCGGCGGTTCCGATCATCCGCACCACGGCGGCAAGGCCGATGTGATCATGCCGCCGGCTTCCCCGTCTATTCATTTCAAGGTGAACGACGCCAACGGCAATACGCTCGACCTGATGATCGAATGCGGCGAGAAGACCTCACTCAAGCAGTGCGCGGACGTCAACAAGGACGTGCTCGACAAGGTCGCCAAGATGCGCGAAAACGCGGGCCGCTGATTGTTAACCCGCCCCAAGACCGATTATTCAATCGGTGCTTTTCGGGTTGATAACGCGTGTGTGAACGCGCGCACGCCAAAACCGATGGCGTTGAAAACAGTTGGCGTAGCCGCTGTCTTGGCGTCGGATCAATAAGCGACGTATACCGGCCACCGCACAGGGTGGCCGGCTTTCGTCTTTGGCTGCGCCGGGCACGACCGACGCGACCCGAGGCAGAGCACTCAGCGATCGCGCAGCGCTTTCTTGTCCAGTTTGCCGACCGGCGTGAGCGGAATCGCCTCGACGATATGGATCGCCTTGGGCACCTTGTAGGCGGCAAGATGCTCGCGGCAGTAGGCGAGAATTTTCTCCGTCACCTGCGCGGTCGGCTGTGTCTTGCCGGTTTCCGATAGCTGAACGTAAAGATTGACCTTGTCGTTACCGGCCCGCGCTTCGTCGGGGGTACCGATCACCGCAGCGATCTCGATTTCCGGCAAGGCCTTGAGCGCATTCTCGACTTCGACCGAGAACACCTTGTAGCCACCGACGATCAGCATGTCCTTACTGCGATCACAGATGGTGAAATAGCCGTCGGCGTCGACGCGCGCAATATCGCCGGTGTAGAAGAAGGTTTTACCCTCGTATTCGCGCAGCGCACGCGCACTTTCTTCCGGCAGGCCAAGATAGCCGCCGAATACCTGCGGGCCGTGAGCAATCAGTTCTCCCGGCTCGCCGACCGGCATTTCTCGAGTGCCGGTTTCTGCGTCGACGATACGGATTTCGGTGCCCGGCACCGCTACGCCGACGGTGCCGGGCTTGGCATGACCAAGCGGATTCATGGTGAGCACGGGGCTGGTTTCGGTCAGGCCGTAGACCTCGCAGAAACGACCGGCACCGATGACGGCCTCGATTCGCGGAATGAGTTCGGGCGGCATCGGACCGGCGCCCGATATCGCGATCTTCAGCCGTGAGAAATCGACCTGGTCGAACGCCGGTTCGGCCAAGAGCATCTGATAGAGCGTCGGTACGTTGCCGAACACCGTCGGCGGATATGCCTGCATGGCCGCACAGAAGGATTTCAGGTCGCGCGGGTCGGGCACCACGATAAGACGGCCGCGCTGACGCAATCCCATCAGACATGCGCCCAGTCCGGCCACATGGAAGTAGGGAAAGACCGAGGCGAACGTCTCTGCGCCCAGCTCGTAGTCGACCATGGCCTCGCTCTGGAGGGCATTCGACTGCACGTTGCGCAGCGTCAAGCGTGCGCCCTTCGGCCGGCCGGTGGTCCCGCCGGTGTACTGAATCAGCACCACGTCGTCGAGGTGTATGTCGCTCGCGATACGGGCGTCGCTGGCCGCGTTGATCGCGGGCCAGAAGGCGGTCAGCGCGAGCTGGCGTGTTTGCGGCAGCTTGAACCGGGGCACCTTACGCAACAGATGCGCCAGCGTTTTCTTCCATCGCGGCAGGAAGTCGATAGGCGAACACACGATGACTGACTTCAGATCGTGCAGTGCGCCGTCGTTGGGGGCGAGCGCATCGTCGTAGAGCCGGTCCAGCGTCACCAGCACTCGGATATGCGCATCCTTGACCTGATAGGCCAGCTCGGGCGCGGTCAACAACGGCGATACGCCCGATGCCGGACAGCCCAGCTTCGACGCTGCCACCAGAGCGATGACGTAGTGCGGCGTATTCGGCATGTGGATACCGATGACGTCGCCCCGGGCTACGCCCTGCTCTTTCAATACGTGGGCGAAACGATTGGCCCAGCGATCGAGTGAGCCGTAACTGATGGACACACCAAGATATTCCAGACAGGGCGCATCCGGGGCGCTACGTGCATGCGCCTCCACAATCTCGGCCAAGCCTCGCTCGTCCAAGGCCGGCAACGGCAAGCCGGGCCCGTCGTGGTTCGATACCGATAGGTCTTGCGCTTTAACAGCCATGGTTCTCCTCCGCGGCGTTTTGGTTTTATCTTGGTCGGCTAAAGTATTTTTCTCCACCGATCCCTTTTTTTCAGTTTTCTCGGTTTCTTGCGGGCCGTCAAGTCGCTTTTAACTGCTAATAGCAGCTATAAATCCGACTGGTAACGCCCGCCAAAAACCAGCGGATAACCGCCGCTCTCGTCGGCGCTTATTCAACAAAAAAGAACCGAGCCGGCCGTTAGCCGGCGCAGGCGCTCTTGGCGAACCTGTTCTGTACCGAAATTAAACCGCCGGCCGTTGTTGCCGATAACCCTTGCGACGACACCGATCTAACGACGGCAAGCTCTATCGCCATGCTCTAGCGGGGACAAGACCCTTGAGCCCAATTATTTACAGCCCGCCCCTCATCGCACTGGCCGTTCTCATCTGCAGCGTGACGTGCTACGCGGCGATGGACATGCTCGGTCGTGTGCGGCGCAGCCGTACGCGCGCAAAATCCTCTTGGCTGCTATCGGGTGCATGCGTCTTGGCCACCGGCATCTGGGCCACCCACTTCGTCAGCATGATGGCGCTCGAGCTGCCGTTCGTGCTGGGCCACGAGATCGATCTCGTCCTCATGTCGTGGTTGGCGGGGCTGGTTGCAACGCTGATCGTCTTCTACGTCGCCAGCCGCCCCACGCTATCCGCCCTGGCCATCCTGGGTGCCGCCATACCGGTGTGGGCAAGCGCCAGCCTGCTGTTCTATCTGGGCAACCTGTCGCTGCAACTCACGCCGGCGATCGTGTATCGCCCGCTACCCACGGCAACGACCGCCCTTGCGTTCTATCTGCTGGTGGCCGGGAGCCTGTGGATCGCCTATCGGCTGACCACGATCGATCGCCCGATATCGGCGGCGGCGAATGCGCTGGTATCGGTGGGTATCGGCGTCGGGCTGGCTCTTTGCCACCATTTCGCCCTGGTATCGATGGTCATTTCCGATCAGGCCACGAGCACGGCCAGCGTAGCGGTGGACCCATTCTGGCTGTCTCTACTGGTATCGTCCTGCACCCTGTTCATCATCAGCCTCGGCGTGTTCGCGGCGCTGCTGGACCGCCAGCTCGACAAACAGACCGCCGACCTGGTGGAGTCGCTGCGCAGCGCCAACGCCCAGCTGCGTTACAGCAGCCGCTACGACGCGCTCACCGAGCTCCCCAACCGTACGACCGTCTATGAGCGGATTCGCGCGGCCACCGCCCAGGTCGCGCCCGGCGAAGGCTGTGCCCTGCTCTATATCGATCTGG
>DJIE01000086.1:2361-5267 GCA_002433465.1 Salinisphaera sp. UBA6602 | reverse complement strand
CGTCTAAGATCGTCAGCGCATTGCGGCCCATGTGAATGCCAAGCCCGTTTGCGTCGGCGAATCGCTCCGCCCACTTCGCGCTCGCACGCACGCCGGCCTTCCCGTAGTTGGATACCAAGGGTTTCTTAGCGTCCACGTCTACGGGAAAGACCGTTATGCCGCGCTCGGCATATTCGGGTTGCCATTCGGCGAAAAGGCCCACGGCTAGGGAGTTGCAGTCTTGCCGCTATTCGCCGTTAGCTCGCCACCTCGCACGCTCGAACTCGATACCCAAGCGCATCGCTTCGTCAGGTTCCAAGCCGGCGACTAGCTCGCGATCCATTACCGCATCGAAGACGTGCGCGACACGCTGGAACTCGTCGCCGGCCAGATGGAAGTGTAGTTCGTGGTCTTCCAAATCCATCGCCAACACCAGCACGCGGGGGAGCGCGTCGGTATCGCGTCGGTTGCTATGGCCGTTGCGGTGAAAGTCGAAGCGTTTGAACTCGGGGTAGCTCATGCTGCCTCCGAGCGCTGCTCAATCTGACGCTCTATGTAAGCGTCGATTTCACTCTCTACCCATGCAACGGCTCTAGGGCCGATAGGTACGGATTGCGGGAACTCGCCGCGCTGCATGGCGGCATATATCGCACTACGCGATTGCCCGGTACGGGCTTTTACGGCTGGAAGCCGGATTAGGCTCTGTTTGGCCATGTCTGCACCCCTCTGGCGTGCTGTGGAACATGGCTACTTATTTAATAGCTGATTTGCACTTTGAACGAGGACTCAATACACCCCTATTCAGTCCGCTTTTTCTGGAGCCGAAGCTTTTGAAACGGGGTATCCCTCACCATTCTCAAAACGCTTTCTGGATCGATTTGCAAGTTCCAGCGCTCTACCAGATCCGTGGCGGCCTGTATGCGGCTTATATCCTCTTTCTCCACTGCGCGAGCTATTTCGCCTGCCCATGCATACGGCTGCATTCCTTTAATTTCTCGCCGTGCGTAATTGCCGGTGCGACGACGCAACGGTCCGATCATCGCGGTTTCCAAATCCTTCTCACCAACCGATCGCATGTACTCATCCCATCGACTTAGTAGGGCCAGCATCACTTCCGGCGGCGGATAGAACCCCATTTCCACTGCGTAAATAATTGCAGTTATCGGGCTCTCGGAGTCGTAAAAAGATTCCCGTGTTTTCTCATCGGTCCAAGGAAAATCATAAAGGTCGGACAGCTCTTGCCACGCCGTCTCCAACCCATCCAGCACCGGGTAGTCTTCGCTATCCCTCAATCTTTCGCGCCAGTGCTCGAACTGCTTCCGTGTTTTATCGCGGCCGTACCCGCCTGGGCAGTGTTTACCTTTGCTCATACGTCGCTCGCTGATTCTATTGGTGTGACATTCGCCCCACGCTTTAGTCCCGCCAAATAGTCGGCCCATACCTGCATCATTCGCCGCCGCTCGTCTAAATGCTCGGCGTAGTTGTAGGCGGCCCGTACGTTATCGCGCTCGGCATGGGCAAGTTGCCGTTCGATAGCGTCGCGGTTCCAGCCCTGCTCATTCAGCAGCGTCGAGGCCATACTGCGCAGCCCGTGCGCCGTCAGTTGGTCT
The DNA here is from genome assembly GCA_002433465.1 of Salinisphaera sp. UBA6602. Taxonomy (GTDB): domain Bacteria; phylum Pseudomonadota; class Gammaproteobacteria; order Nevskiales; family Salinisphaeraceae; genus Salinisphaera. Next base: position 3,678 of record DJIE01000086.1, on the reverse strand, counting down.
TTGTCATAACCTAACCGCCGTAGCGCCGCGTTAAGCGTGTTTTCGCTCATAGGTCGGTCGGCAGATCGTGCGCCGGGGAAAACGTAGCGCCCTCGCCCTGTCAGCGGCTCTAGTTCGCGCAATACGGCCACGGCTTGCACCGACAGCGGCACAATATGCGGTGCGTTCATCTTCATGCGCTCTGCGGGGATGCGCCATTCAGCGGCGTCTAGGTCGAACTCGACCCATTCGGCCTTGCGAAGCTCTCCGGGCCGCACAAAGACCAGCGGCGCGAGTTGAAGCGCGCAGCGTGTAACGAACTGGCCTTCGTAGCTGTCGATAACCCGCAGCAGCGGCCCGATTTCCGCCGGGTTCGTGATGCTGGCGTGATGCTGTGCCCGTTTCGTTTTGAGCGCCCCGGCAAGATCGGCGGTCGGATCGCGTTGCGCCCTACCCGTCGCCACCGCAAACCGCATCACTTGCCCCACGAGTTGCTTAACGCGGTGAGCCGTCTCGATTGCCCCACGGCTCTCGGTACGCCGTAGCATCCGCAGCACTTCGGGCGGTTCTAGTTCGTGAACTTTAGTCGTGCCAATCCAGGGAAAAGCATCCCGTTCGAGTCGCCGGGTAACTTGGTGGCGGTTACTCTTGCCCCATTCACCGCTGCGAGCGTCTATCCACTCTCGGGCGACCGCCTCGAACGTGTCTGCGGCGTTCTGAGCGCGTTTCTCAGCCTGTTTCTGCGCACTCGGGTCAATACCCGCTGCAATAGCCTTGCGAGCGTCTGCACGGCGCTCACGCGCCAATTTCAGCGATACGTCGGGATAAGTGCCGAGCGCTAGCTGCTTTTCCTTTCCATGAATGCGGTACTTGAGACGCCACGCCCTACCGCCTTTCGGCGATACCAGCAGAAACATCCCGTCGCCATCGCTCAGCTTGAATGCTTTATCGCGTGGCTTGGCTTTATCGACCTTCGTGGCGGTTAGCTTCATTGGGGGCATCCGGTCGGCGCTGGGGGTATCTGCCCCCATATATGCCCCCAAGTGCCCCCGGATTGCAACGGATGCCCCCGGACGTAATGGGACATTCCAGACACAAAAAAGCCCGTAAATACGGGCCGATAAAGACTTAATTGGACTTTCTGGAATGCTTAGATGGAGGCCAGGCCCGGAATCGAACCGAGGTACGCGGCTTTGCAGGCCGCTGCATCACCACTCTGCCACCTGGCCGGTCGCATGCATCCAAACAGGCGGATGCTGATAAAGAAAAACCTCGACCGGCGGGCCGAGGTTTCGGCAATGTCTATTTGGAGCGGGAAACGAGATTCGAACTCGCGAC
>DJIE01000086.1:717-2021 GCA_002433465.1 Salinisphaera sp. UBA6602 | reverse complement strand
AGGTTGTGCTCTACCACTGAGCTATTCCCGCGCCGTTGAGAGTGCGTATTCTAGGCGTAAAAGATCGGGTGTCAACCCATATCGACAAAGGTTTTTCATCAAGTCGGTTCCGGTGCCGCCAGCGTCGCCTCACAGGCCCGGTTCAAGCCCGTCTTCAAGGCGATGAAGCCCCCTCCCCGGTCTGTCTCGCAACCTTGTTCGAGCTGGGCCGGAATCGGACCGGCGCGCAACCGCGGGGCGCGTCCGCGGCCGCCTTACCGTGTTAACTAGCGTTCCATGCTCAGGCGCGGCCATGCCTGGCGCAAGTAGACCACCATCGACCAGAGCGTGAGCACCGCCGAAACGATCAGCAGCGCGACACCGAACAGATAAACGCCGGTGCGCTGGGCCAGATCGAACAACATGCAGAAAATGGCGGCCATCTGGATGGCGGTCTTGTACTTGCCCAACGAGCCGACCGCGACCACGCCGCGCTCGCCCAGCTCCGCCATCCATTCGCGCAGCGCTGACACGGTCAGTTCGCGGCCGACGATGACGGTGGCCGACAAGGCGATGTAGTAGTGCGGATCGCGGTAGACGAGCATGACCAGCACCGCGCACACGATCAGCTTGTCGGCGACCGGGTCGAGAAACGCCCCGAACGCCGAGGTCTGGTTCCAGCGCCGTGCCAGATGGCCGTCGAGCCAGTCGGTGGCCAGGGCCACGCCGAACAGGATGGCAGCCACGATATTGGCACTGGGCAGGGGCACGAACATGAGCCCCACCACGAACGGTATGAGAATCAGGCGAAACAGGGTCAGCCAAATGGGCAGGTTCAAGCGCTTCTCCTCGCGGGCCGCGCGGATCGGATGACACCGACGTCAGGCCGTGTTGTGGAAATGATCGTAAATCCGTTGTGCCATGGTCGCACTGATGCCTTCCACCCGTGCAAGTTCCGACACCCCGGCCCGGGCTACCTGCTTTGGCCCGCCAAAGGTCTGAAGCAGCTTCTTGCGACGTTTCGGCCCCAGCCCGTCGACCCCGTCGAGCATGGACCCCTGGCGTGCCTTGCCGCGCTGGCCGCGGTGGCCGGCGATCGCGAAACGATGCGCCTCGTCGCGAATCTGCTGGATGAGATGCAGCCCCGAGGAGTCTGCCGGCAGTATAAGAGGCGATTTCTCGCCCGGCAAAAAGATCTGCTCGAGCCCGGGTTTGCGCGTCGAGCCCTTGGCCACGCCGATGACGTTGACGCCGGTTACCTCAAGCTCCTCGAGCGCTTCCACGGCAACGCCGAGCTGACCCTTGCCGCCGTCGATGAGCAGCAG
>DJIE01000086.1:0-399 GCA_002433465.1 Salinisphaera sp. UBA6602 | reverse complement strand
CCGTCGATGAGCAGCAGATCGGGCATGTAGTCCTCGCCGTTTTTAACCCGCTTGAAGCGCCGGGTCAGGGCCTGTCGCATCGCTGCATAGTCGTCGCCGGGTTCGATACCGTCGATATTGAAGCGCCGATACTTCGACTTGTTCGCCACGCCCGCCTCGAACACCACGCAGGAGGCCACGGTGCGTTCACCGCGCGTATGGCTGATGTCGAAACAGGCCATATGCATCGGCGGCGCCTCCAGCCCCAGGCCCTTCGCCAGCGAAGACAGGCGTTTTTCCACGCCGGCCCGGCTCGCCAACTGTGCCGAAAGCGTTTGTGAGAGCGTCGCCCGCGTGTTGTCCAGCCAGCGCTTGCGTTCCGCGCGTACGTTGGTCTTGAACGCCACCTTGCGCTGTGCG
>DJIE01000037.1 GCA_002433465.1 Salinisphaera sp. UBA6602 | reverse complement strand
CCTTCGGCCACCTCCCTGATCAAATCGGCGGGCGCCGGGTCGCGTATGCATCGATCGCTACCGCCGCGCTCGGCCAGACGCTAATCTGGTCCGCGCCGGTAGCTGCGATCGCAATCGCTGGCGCGACGCTTACCGGCGCCGGCGTCGCGCTCGGCTTTCCCGCCCTCGGAGTCGAGGCCCTAGCGCGTGTCAACGGTGCCGGTAAAGGCATGGTCATCGGCCTTTTCAGCGCCTTTCAGGACATGGCCTTCGGCCTGACTGCACCGATCGCGGGGCTGGTCATGCTGTCACTGGGTGGCGGTAACGAGACGGCTTTCGTAATCGCCACGGCCACGGCCGGCACGGCAATCGTGCTGTTACGCTTAGCCCCCGCGGCAAAAAATCGTCCTGCGTGATCGACCGATGTGAAAATACCGCCATGCCGACGCCCTAGATTATAGCCAAACACCGCGCGTCTCAGGATGCCAAGCGCGACAGAGCCCTGGCCATCAAGACACGAACCCCGAACCGAGAATTTTCGCAACGTACTCTACGCGCCCAGGCGACATACCGGCGTGTCGCTACTCGACATCTCGTTTCGTGGTCCCGGTTGTCATTTCACTCGATCAGGTAACACAGACGACCTGGCGTCTGTTGCGGGTATCGACGACCGTATTGGTGCTTTTGGTCGTCGGCAGCGCGTTCGTTGCCTACGCCGCGCGCGCCCAGCACCTGCTTCGCAGCCAGAACGCCCAAAAAGCGATCTTCAAAACCCCGGCCGTCATCACGGCTATTTCCGCACTGGGAATGCTGCCCAATGTGTTCTAGCGATCCGTACCGGTCTCATCGCGAAATCTGACGGCTGAGTACGCCAGGCAGCCCCGCTCGGTGCCAGAATCGCTAGGCCGCGGCGTAGCATCGAAGTCTTTAGTTCAGTTTCGGGAGCACCGCGACCAACAGCCGCTCGATATCAGCCATACCCTGGGCCAGCGTGGCTTCGATTTCGGCATGAATAGCCGTGCCGCCGCTACGGCCGGCGGCCTTGTTGACCACGACCGCGCAGCAGGCATAGTCCAGGCCGGCTTCGCGGGCGAGCGCGGCTTCAGGCATGCCGGTCATGCCGACGATGTCGCAGCCGTCGCGGGCCATGCGGTCGATTTCGGCGGCCGTTTCCAGACGCGGGCCCTGGGTGACGCCGTGTACGCCGCCTGCGGCCGGGTCCAGATCGAGTTCGGTGGCAGCGCCGACAAGCGCTTTCGACAACGCGGCGTCGTAGGGCTCGGTGAAGTCGATATGATCGAGCAACCCGCCTTCGGGGGCGTCGTAGAAGCTGTGCGCCCTACCCCAGCTGTAATCGATGATCTGATCGGGAATGACGATCCGGCCGGCCCGCATGGCCTCGGTGATGCCGCCGACCGCGGCGATGGCGATCACCTGCTTGCAACCGGCATCGGCCAGCGCCTGAATATTGGCGCGGTAGTTGATGCGGTGCGGGGCCAGCTTGTGGCCCGGACCGTGGCGCATGACGAAGCACACCGAGCGGCCGGCGAGATGGCCGCGTACCAGCGGCCCGGAGGGCGTGCCCCAGGGCGTGTCGATGTCGGTATGTGTTTCCGCATCCTCCAGCGCGGCCAGATCGGCCAGCGCGGTGCCGCCGATGATGCCGATGGGCGCGGTGTCGGTTTCGCTCATATGCGACTCATCCGATAGGAACACAGGCGGCACGTCTTGCGACGGCCGCGTACTTCAGCCGCCGTGCTTGGGATGGGTGTCACCGTCGACGGCGTAGACTGCCGGCAGCTGGCGGAAATAACCCTTGTAGTCCATGCCGGCACCGAAGACGTAGCGATCCTCGATCTCGGCGCCTACGATATCGGCATGCACGCCGGGCGTGCAGCGGTCGTGGTTCTTGCGCAGCAGCATGGCCGTGGTCACCGAGGCCGCGCCCTGGGCTTCGATTGCGTTGATGATGGCTTCCAAGGTGTGCCCTTCATCGAGGATGTCGTCGATGATGCACACATGGCGGCCGTCCAGACGCAGCCCGGGGCTGACCTTCCAGACCAGCTCGCCGCCGCTGGTTTCGCCGCGATAGCGGGTGGCGTGCAGATAATCCAGCTCGAAGGCGAAATCCAGCCGCTTGGTGATTTCGGCGGTCGGGTGCATGCCGCCGAACATCACACACATCATGATCGGGGCCTTGTCCGCTAGCTGGGCGGTGATCTGCTCGGCCATGCGGTCGTAGCAGGCGTCGAGCTCGGCCGCGTCGATCAAACAGTCGGCGTTCGCGCGTACCGCGCGGGCCTCGTCGTAACGTTCGGAATCAAAACCGCTCATGCTTCGCCTTCTTCGGTCGGGCTATCCGGGCCCTGGGTGGAGGTATGGCCACGCGTCTTTTCACGCGTGATCGCTCGGTCGCGCTCGGATTGTACCTTCTCGGTATCGATCTCTTCTTCCCGATCGCTGTCTTCGCGCTCGTCTGCGCGCGCAAAGTGTACGGCGTCCGGCACGTGCATGGTCGTGGTCGGGTAGGCAATCGCCGCGTCGTGATCGCGCACGATGTCCTGTACGCGCTGCAGCACGCTCTGCTTGACGGCCAGATACTCGGCCCAGTCGGTGGTATGCGTATAGCAATAAACGAGCAGATTGAGCGCGCAATCGCCGAGGCTATCCAGGTAGGTGAGAATGACCTGGTCGCTGTCGATGGCCTCATCCTCGTCCAGCATCTTGCGCACGGCAGTGACGATATCCGGAATCGCAGCGGCGTCGTCGTAGCGCACCGCCACGGTTTCCATGATGCGCCGATGACTCATGCGCGAGGGGTTTTCGAGCGAGACGTTCGAGAACACCGCGTTGGGCACATACAGCGGGCGCATATCGAAGCGGCGCAGCGTCGTGGCCCGCCAACCGATCGCTTCGACCACGCCTTCAATATCCCGATCCGGCGAGCGTATCCAGTCACCGACCGAAAACGGCCGGTTCAGATAGATTGTGAGCCCGCCGAAGATATTGGCCAGCACGTCGCGGGCAGCAAAACCGACCGCAATGCCGCCGATGCCAGAGATGGCCAGCAGCGCCGACGGCGATACCCCGAAGACCTGCATGATGAGCAGACCGGCAGTGATGAGTGCCGCGATACGCAGCAGCTTGCCGATGGCGTCCGCGGTGGTGACGTCGATGGCGTTGTCGCGGCCGGCCGCGCGGGCGAGCGCGTTCGAGCCCACCGAGCGGATCATACGGAACACGAACCAGGTGAATAGAAGCACCAGAATCACGCCGCGTACTTCCGGCACGTATTCGAGCCAGCCCGGCGCCTCTTCGGGGCGCGACACGCCGATCGCCGCCGATACGCCGATAACCCAGATCAGCCCCTGGACCGGGCCCTTGACGCTGTAGTAGATCGCGTCGTCCCAGATGTTGGGACTCGTTTCGACGCGTCGCCGCAGGCAGCTCGACAACCAGCGCGTGAACAGATCGGCGAGCGCGGTGGCCAGCAAAATGGTGCAGACGTCCAGCGCCACGCCCCATTGTTCGTGCAGGCGCTGATATTCGCTGACCAGCGTCTGTAGCCATCCCCAATCCGGCATCGCCTAGCGCCCGTCGTTTCCGGCTGCGGTCAGCTCGGCGTTGAGTGCGACCGCCGCCTGCCAACGGGGATCGTCGGCGAGCGGCGCGCCTGCCCCGGCCTCGGGCCGGTCGGCGCATCGCGCGTGCAGAGCCTGGCGGCGCCCGGCTGCCGCGTCGTCGTCGATACGGACTACGTCGAGCAGTTCGAGGGTGGCGGCGCGATCGTTGCAAATGGGCAGATAATCGCAGCCGGCATCCTGGGCCTGGCGCGCGCGTTCGGCAAAGCCGCCAATGACGGCGGCACCGCCCATGCTCAGATCGTCGCAGAACACACAGCCGTCGAAACCGTACTCGCCGCGCAAAATATTCCCGATCCAGCGGGGCGAAAGGCTCGCCGGCAGCGCGTCCACCGCGGGGTAGCGCACATGCGCCATCATCAGCGAATCCAGCCCGTGTTTGATGACCGCCCCGTAGGGGGCCATGTCTTCAGCCAGACCGGTGCGATCGCGTTCGTCCACCGGCAGCTCGGCATGCGAGTCGGCGACCACATAACCGTGACCGGGGAAATGCTTGGCGGTACTGGCACTGCCGGCATCGCGCAGTCCTTCCCCAAGCGCCTGCGCCAGCGCGCCTACCGTCGCCGCATCGCCGGAGAACGCCCGATCGCCGATGACGGTGGACGCGCCATAGTCGAGATCGACCACCGGCGCGAGCGGCATGTCCACGCCCACCTGGGCCAGTTCCGTGGCCAGTAGCCAGCCGATTTCGCGGGCGGCATGCAGCCCGGCGGCCTGATCGCGCGCGGCGAGCGCGCCGATGGCCCGCATGGGCGCGACGCGGGTGAAGTGATCGCGAAAACGCTGCACGCGCCCGCCTTCCTGATCGGCCGCAATGAGCAGGTTCGGGCGCACGCGGCGCATGGCCGCGGTCAGCTCGGTCAGCTGCGCCGGGTCTTCGTAGTTGCGGGTGAAGATGATCACGCTGCCCACCGCCGGGTGGGCGAGCACCTGTTCGTCTTCGGAGGTCAGCCGCGTGCCCGCCACGTCGACCATTAGCGGCCCGGGCCGTGGAACCGTTTCATTCATGAATCACAACCTTTGTGCCGACTTCGATCCGGTCGAACAGATCGATGACGTCGCTATTGGACATGCGAATACAGCCGGTCGAGCCCGGCTTGCCCATGACCGCGGTATCCGCCGCGCCGTGGATATAGATCAGCCGTCGCATGCTGTCCATGCCGCCCAGGCGATTGCGCCCGATCTCCTCGCCGCAAAGCCATAGAATGCGCGAAAGTACCCAGTCGCGGCGCGGCGCCGATTCGGCCAGTTCGACGGAATAGATTTCACCGGTCGGGCGACGATTTTTGAATACCGTGCCCGGTGGCTGATCGGCGCCGATCTTCGCGCGAATACGGTGTTTGCCGCGCGGCGTCTGATTGCTTCCCTCGAACTCGCCGCCGCCCTTGGCTGCGGTCGACACATCATATTGCTTGATCTCGCGATCGCCTTCGTCGAGCAGCGTGAGGGTCTGTTCACGCAGATCGATATCGATATGCTGCTTGCTGCCCATCATGCCCCCCAGCTCGAATACGGTTCGAACGCCAACGCATGGTTGTAGTAGCGCGGGTCGTCCGACACCTCCTCGCCCAGCCAGTCCGGCCGCTCGAAGGCTTCATCGACCGTATTCAGCTCGATCTCGGCGACCACCAGCGGCGCGTTGGCGCCGGCAAACACGTCCACCTCCCAGGTATGCCCGGCGTGGCGTACCCAGTACCGGGTCTTGACCACCGGCGGGGCCACACACAGACAGGCCAGCATTTCCCGTGCCTCGTCGAGCGGAATGGAATATTCGTATTCCGCCCGCACGGTGCCGACCGTGGCTGCCTTGATATTGATATTGGCCTGCTCGCCTTCGATACGAACCCGTACCGAGGCGGGTCCATCACCGCAAAGATACCCCTGCTCGAAATCCTGACTCGCATGGGCCTGTTCGCGCCAGCTTTCATTGCAGACAAGAAACTTGTGTTCGATTTCTGTGGCCATCGGCGTTCCTGTGAAGACAAGCGCAGAACGGCTGGCTATGCGCCCTCGCCGCCCTGCTTGACGAATACCGCCATCGACTCGACGTGGGCGGTATGCGGGAACATGTCCATCACGCCGGCATGCGTCAATCGGTAGCCATACCGATGCACCAGCTCGCCGGCGTCGCGGGCCAGCGTGGCCGGATGACAGGAAACATAGACGATACGCTCCGCACCGGTCGCAGCGATGGATTCCAGCATCTCTGCGGCACCCGAGCGCGGCGGGTCGATCAGCACGCGATCGACTTTCTCGCGGCGCCAGTCGGCATCCGCCGGCGGCTCGAACAGGTTGGCCACGTGCGCTTCGATATTGTCCACGCCGTTGACCCGCGCATTGTCTCTCGCACGCTCGACCAGTCCCTGCTCGCCTTCGACGGTGATCACGCGCCGCGCCTTGCGCGCCAGCGGTATCGAAAAATTACCCAGCCCGGAAAACAGCTCGAGCACATCGTGCGACGCGTCGACTTCGAGCAACGCCAAGGCCTGCTCGATCATGCGGGCATTGATGCCGGCATGGATCTGGACGAAATCGTTCGGCTTGAAATACAGCTTTGCATCCCAGGCTGGCAGCTCGTAGTAGAGCGCCGGCGCATCGGCATCCAGCGGCGCGATGGTGTCTTCGTTGCCGGGCTGCAGGTAGATCGAGAAATCGAAGCGCTCGCCGAATTCGCGTAACCGTTCGCGATCCGCCTCGCTTGGCGGGTCGAGCACGCGAAAGACCAGCGCGATGGCATTGTCGGCCGCAGCCACTTCGATCTGCGGCAGGCGCTCGCGGATCGACAGGCCATCGATGAGTTCGGCCAGATCGGTCAGGCGGTTGCCGACCGGCGCGACCAGCACTTCACAGCGGTTGAGTAGCGCAATAAACGGCGCACCGCGTTCGCGAAAGCCCACAAGCGTGCCGCCCTTCTTTTCGACGTATTTCACGCCCAGACGCGCCCGGCGGCGATACCCCCAGCGCGTATCCACCAGCGGCGCGAGCACCGTCTCCGGCTCGACCTTGCCGACGCGTTCGAGCGCGGCCATGAGCTGGCCCTGCTTGAATTCGAGCTGGGCATTCTCGCCGGCATGCTGAAGCGCGCAGCCGCCGCATACGCCAAAATGCGCGCAGCGCGGCGTGACGCGTTTGGCCGAGGCCGAAAACAGCGTTTCCAGCGCGGCTTCCTCGTAGCTTTTCTTCTGCTTGGTCGGCCGATAGAGCGCCTGTTCGCCGGGCAGCGTATCCGCCACGAATACCGCCTTGCCGTCGACGTGGCCCACGCCGCGGGCGTTGCTGGCCAGATCCACGATATCGACGATGCCCCGATCGGCCGGCTTGCGCCGGCGCTGGCGACGACTCATCGGAGAGATTGCCTATCGCAGGCGGCTATCGATCGATCGCTGGCCACGGTCACGGCTTGTCGTAGACGCCGGTGGACAGATAGCGATCGCCACGGTCGCAGATGATCATGGCGATGGTCGCATTCTCCACTTCGCGGGCGATGTTCAGCGCTGCGAATACGCTGCCGCCCGAGGACGGCCCGGCAAAGATGCCCTCTTCGCGGGCGAGGCGCTTCATCGCCGTTTCGGCATCGGCCTGATCGACGTCGATGACCTGGTCGACGCGCTCGGGCTCGAATATCTTGGGCAGATATTCCTCCGGCCAGCGACGAATGCCCGGAATCTTGGACTCCCCGGCCGGCTGTACGCCGATGATCTGGATATCCGGATTCTGTTCCTTGAGGTAGCGCGAGCAGCCCATGATGGTGCCGGTCGTGCCCATCGTGGCCACGAAATGGGTGATCTGGCCGTTCGTCGCCTGCCACAGCTCGGGGCCGGTGGTTTCGTAATGGGCACGCGGGTTGTCGGGGTTGGCGAACTGATCGAGCACCATGCCCTTGCCCTCGCGCTGCATTTCGGCGGCGAGATCGCGTGCGCCCTCCATGCCCTCGGCCTCGGAAACCGAGATGATTTCGGCGCCATAGGCGCGCATGGAGGCACGACGTTCTTCGCTCATGTTCTCCGGCATGATCAACACCATGCGATAGCCCTGCATGGCCGCGACCATGGCCAGAGCGATGCCGGTATTGCCCGAGGTGGCTTCGATGAGCGTGTCGCCCGGCTTGATATCGCCGCGTTCGGCGGCGCGCCGGATCATGCTGTAGGCCGGTCGATCCTTGACCGAGCCGGCGGGATTGTCGCCTTCGAGCTTCGCGAGCAGCGTGTTGGACGCATGCGCCGAATAGCTCGCGGGCAGACGCTGCAGCCGGGTCAGCGCGCTCTGGCCGACGAAATGATCGAGCGTCGGGTAACGGGTGTCATTGCTATTCATTGGCGAAGTTTAGCAGTGCCGGCCATGCCGGGGAATGACCGACGAAAGTGGGAATAAGCGGCTCCAGGCTGGCTCAGCGCAGTGCGCGCCGGCCGCTGTCCATGGCGGCACGCATTTCGCGCACGGCTTCGCGCAAGCCCATGAATACCGCGTCCGCGACCAGCGCGTGGCCGATATTGAGTTCCACGATCGCTTCTATCGCCGCGATCGACGCCACGTTGTCGCGCGTCAGGCCGTGCCCTGCGTGCACCTCGATACCCAGGTCCCGCGCCTGGGCCGCGGCATCGACGATTCGGGCCAGCTGCTCATCGCGCGCGCCCGGGTCGGTCGCGTCGGCATAGGTGCCGGTATGCAATTCGATGAAGCGGGCACCGGCTTCGGCCGCGGCCTCGATCTGGTCGGCGTCCGGGTCGATGAACAAGGCCGCCTGAATACCCGCGCCGTGCAGCCGATCCAGCGCATCGCGCACGGCACTGAGCTGGCCACACACGTCGAGTCCGCCCTCGGTGGTGAGTTCTTCGCGTTTCTCGGGTACCAGACAGGCATCGCGGGGCTTGAGCCGCTCGGCAATATCCAGCATTTCTGCCGTTAGCGCCATTTCGAGGTTGATCGGCACATCGCCGGCCTGCACCAGCGTTTCCACGTCGGCGTCCTGGATATGGCGCCGGTCTTCGCGCAGATGCGCCGTAATGCTGTCAGCGCCAGCCGCCATCGCTACGCGCGCGGCCTCGGCCACATCGGGATAATGGGTGCCGCGTGCCTGGCGCAGCGTAGCCACGT
>DJIE01000014.1:2247-6961 GCA_002433465.1 Salinisphaera sp. UBA6602 | reverse complement strand
CGGCGATCGAGCCAGTCGCGCATGGCGGCCGGGCCGGCCGGTTCAATCTCGGCCGCCAGCCACAGGGCGTTCCATTCGGTTCGCAGGCCGTCGAGACGGGCCCTGGCGTCGTCGCGACGCGTGCTGGCCTGTTCGAGCGCCTGTTCGCGTTCGGCTACATGGCGCTGGCGTTCGGCGTCCTGGGCAATGGCTTCGGCCCGATCGAAACGGGCATCGGCGAGTTCGTCGGCGGTCTGCGTGCTGCGCTCGAAGGCGGCGACCGGGTTGTTTTCGCTGGCCTTGTCGAGTGCCGGCGTGGGGGCCTGGTCGAACAGATCGGGTTCGCGCTGTTCGACATAGCGCCGGCGGATGAGTTGCCAGCAGGCATCGCGATGCGCTCGGCTCGATTGCAGGGCCTCAATATCGGGCAGCGCGTCGTCGGCGCGGCGGCGGGCCAGCGCATCGCGGGCGCGTTCGACCTCGTCGGTCAGTTCGTCGTGGCGTTGTTGATGGCGCTTGCAGGCCTCGCTGGCGTCGGCGAGTTCGGTATCGAATTCATCGACGCGCGCGCGGGTCGGCACCGACAGCTCGGCCAGGGTGTCGCTGTCGGCGACCGCCGGTTTCAGCGTGGACAGGCGACGTTCGATATCGCGATCCAACCGGTGGACGTTGGCCTGGGCGCTGCGCAGCTCGGCTTCGAGATCGCCTTCGCGGGTGGCAGCGGTCAGCCAGGCTTCGAGCGCGGTGGTATCGCGCATATCGCCCAGCGACTGCAGCTCGTCGGCCAGCCGTGCATCGGCCTCGCGGGCGCTTTCGAGGTTGTTCGCCGCGTGCGCGACGCTCTGGCGAAGGGTGGCTTCATCGGTAGCGATACGTCGGGCCTGGGCGAGCGCGGCCGCGCCCGGCCAGGGCGTGTCTTCATCGTGCCAGTCCAGCTCGGCACGCTCGCGGTCGAGCGCCTGGGCAAGCTGCGTGCGCTCGCGTTCGATTTCGGCGATGCGCTCGCGACCGGCCGCGATCTGGCCGCGCTGTTCGGCCAGGTGCGCGATGGTGTCACCGGCCTCGCGCAGGGCCGGTTCGTCGACCAGCGTTTCGATTTCGGCGTCGATAGCCGCCATCTGATCCTCAATGGAGGCAATCGCGATGCGGCTGGATTCGAGCGTCTGGCAGGCGTGCTCGAAGGCCGGCCGGGCGTCGGCGTCCAATGCCGGCGTTTGTTCAAGTTCGGCGAGTTCGGCTTCGATTTCGCGATAGCGACGGGCCGGACGGGCCACGCGGCGAATGCGTTCGAGCTCGAGGCGTTGATGGTCGAGCCCGCGGCGGCGTTCGGCGAGCTGTTCGTAGTGCGCTTCGGCGGCCTCGAAGGCTTCGCGGCGGCGCTGCCAGTCGCCGACCGTGACTTCGTGCTCGCGGATGTCCGCGTCGGCTGCTTCCAGACGGGCTTTGGCCTGATAATAACGACGGTTCTGGGAAGCGTTGGGCGACCATAGCCCGTCTGCCTCGGCCACCAGGGCTTCGCGTTCGGCGAGCACGTCCGCCAGGCCGGAGCCGGCCGCAAGCAGAGCGGTATTGGCATTGGCATCGGCTGCGGCCAGGGTTTCGCCGCCGGCGCGCAGGCCCTCGTGATTCAGGCTGAACATGCGGGTGAAAAAGGCCCGGTCCGCCCCCGCGAGCTGGCGTTCCAACTCGGTTTCCAGCGTGTTCGCGGCCGCGCCGTCGGCGTCGAGCAGGGTGTTCTTGCGACCTTTCTTGCGGATCGCCTCGATTTCGGTGTCGCCGGCCTCGACCCGGGCACCGATGCGCAGGGCGTTGTAGGCATGTACGAAGTTCAGGTCGGTCTGGGTCGGAAAACCGAACAGGAAGTCGCCGATCGCGCTGCGGGCGGTGGATTTGCCGGCCTCGTTGGCGCCAAACACGAGTTGCAGGTCGGTTTCGCCGCGCGTGAAGGCCAGCCGGCGATCGGTGAAATGGCCATAGGCGAGCAGGTCGAGCTGAGCAAACCTCATGACATGGACTCGTCTGCCGCGAGACGCGAGAGCAGATAATCGCCGGCGCCGTCGATCAGCGTCGCGGTATCGCCGTCGATGGCCGCACGCAGCAGCGCATCGTCGGCATTTTCGCGAATCTCGTAGGGCAGGCGCTCGGCCAGACGGCGGATATCCTTTTCGATCATCGCCCGAATATCGGGGTCGTCGACGGCTTCGTCGAGCAACCGCTGCATTTCGCCCAGCGCGTCCTGGCGTGCGCGACGGGTGGCGGCATCGAGGGCCGGCGTGGTCGCCAGCTTGATCTTTTCGACATAGACCTGGGCCGAACCCATCGCCGCGGCAGCGGCCCGTGCTTCGGCCAGCAGCCGTTCGGGGACCGCGGCCAGCCGGTCGTGCAGGGCGGTGGTGCCGGTCAGATGCAGGCGGATAGCGAGCAGTCGACCCTCCGCTGCATCGGCGCCGGTTTCGATCGCCCGGCGCATGGCCGCGATTACGTCGTTGAAGTCGTCGGCCGCGGCGATATCCACCTCGCTTTCGGCCCAGCGGGCGACATCGCAATGAACGGCCCGCAATGCAGCCACGCGGCCGTCTTCCACGATCACTTCATAGGCGCTCTTGGCGCCGGTTTCGCGGATGGAACGACCCTGGAGATTGCCCGAGAACACCACGTGCGGATGTTCGGCCAGCACTTCGGCGCCGTGGACATGGCCCAGCGCCCAGTAGTCGTAGCCCTTGGCGGTGAGTTCGTCGAGCGAGCAGGGCGCATAGTTGGCGTGACCGCCGCGCCCGCCCAGGCCGGTATGCAGCACGCCGATATTGAAGTGCTCGGCGACCGGCGCGGGGTAACCGGGCACCAGGTTGTCGGTGACCGCGCGTTCGGCATAGCTTTCGCCGTGAAGGGCGACGTCGAGGTGCTCGAGCGTGGTGGTTTCCGCTTGTTCGTGCGAGAACACATACACGTTGTCGGGCAGCGACAGGCTGCGCGTCATCTGGTTCTGGGCATCGTGGTTGCCGTGGATCAGATAGACCGGAATCGAGGCGCTGGCCAGGCGGTGCATCTGGCGCACGAAGAACACGCCGGTCTGGTAGTCGCGCCAGTCGCCGTCGTAGACGTCGCCGGCGATGATCACGAAATCCACCGCGCGTTCGATGGCCGCGTCGATAAGCGCGGTCAACGCTTCGCGGGTGGCCAGGCGCAGCCGCTCGGCGACGCCGGGCACGGTGTCCGAGAGCCCGCGCATCGGGCTGTCGAGATGGATATCGGCGGCATGGATGAAGCGAAACGAGCGCAAGGACGACGGCGTGATCACGAAATAGATGCGGGCATCTTATCCCGCGCACGGGGCAGGCCCAATGCCCGGGGGGTATCGCATAAAACGAACCGCTCGGGCAGAGTCGCGCTCATGTCGAGTGTCGTTGCTACCCGCGCGCTGCGCGCAGTCGTTGTGCTGAACCTGTTGTGGCTGGCCGGCTGTGCCGTGCTGCGCCCTACCGAGCTGCCCCGCCGGCCGGCCGCCGAGGTGCGTGCCGAGCTGGTGTCACTCATGCCTGCGGGCGTGGACGATCGCGCCGGCTGGGCGGCCGATATCGAAACCGCCTTCGCCGCCCGGCATATCGAGGCGTCGAGCGCGAATCTGTGTGCGACGCTTTCGGTCATCGCGCAAGAATCGTCATTTCGTGCTGCGCCCGTCGTGCCCGGCCTGTCGCGCATCGCCCGCGGCGAGATCGAACGCCGGGCGGCAGCCGCGCATATACCCGATTTCCTGCTCGACAAGGCGCTGAGTCTTGAATCCGCCAACGGCCAGAGCTATGACGAACGCCTGGATACGGTACGCACCGAAAGCGATCTGAGCGATCTGTTCGAGGAATTCATCGCCCGCGTGCCGTTGGGCAGTACGCTCTTCGGCGGCTTCAACCCGGTACAGACGGGCGGGCCGATGCAGGTGGCGATCGATTTCGCCGAACAACACGCCGACGACTATCCCTACGACGATGCGCAATCGCTGCGCGCGGAGGTTTTCAGCCGTCGCGGCGGGCTGTATTTCGGCATCGTTCATCTGCTCGGCTACGACGTCGATTATCCAAGCCCGCTCTATCGCTTCGCCGACTACAACGCCGGCTGGTATGCCAGCCGCAACGCCGCGTTTCAGCGCGCGGTGAGCCAGCTCACGGGCACCGATCTCGCCCTCGACGGGGACCTGATCTCGTATCGGGCCTTTTCGGTGAGCAATACCGAACGCGCTACCAAGTCGCTCAGCGATCGCCTGGACATGGGCGAGGGCCCGATCCGTCGCGATCTCACCGAGGGCAGCGGCCCGGACTTCGAGCGCACGCGGCTGTATAAACGCGTCTATGCACTGGCCGATAAGGCGGCCGGCGAACGCGTGGCGCGGGTGATCCTGCCCGGGATCAAGCTCGAAAGCCCGAAGATCAGCCGCGATCTCACAACGGCCTGGTTCGCCGAGCGCGTGTATTCGCGCTGGCAGGCGTGCATGGGCCGCGCCGGGCGGCCGTGAGATAGCGCCCGGCGCGGTTAGTGAATCTCTGCACAACCTGTCGCGGTCGCGCCGGCTTGCTTTGCGCGTGGCTGGCAAGGAGAGGCAGACGTAGCGTGTTGGTTACACGGTTCGTTTGCCTAGACGCAGACCAGGCGCTCGCAAAGCCCCCGGCCGCTAAGCGGTTCGGCCTCAAATGCGCCGCGACTGCGTTGTGCGAGCTTGACCTGCCAATGAGGCAGGCGCTGCGCT
>DJIE01000014.1:0-1939 GCA_002433465.1 Salinisphaera sp. UBA6602 | reverse complement strand
AGGCAGGCGCTGCGCTCGGACGCCTTCTCGCAACGCATTTGACCTTGAAAGTCTTTTCAGGGCGAACGCGAACCGCGAGAGGTTGTGCAGAGATTCTCTAGGGCGTGACGATCGCAAAGCCGCGATCGGGTGTTTCCAGCAGTGAGAAGAAGCGCCCAAGACTGGCGCGGTCGCCCTCGACGTTGAGCTGTTTGGGCGAGAGCTTGCCGCCGATCAACGCCAGCAGCGCCGGGTGGGTGAGATGCACGGTGGCATCCGCATTTTCGGCAATCGGGCGTTGCCAGTGGTGGAGCACGCCGTTTTCGATGGCGAGAACGTGGTTCTGGCCCAGGTCGGTGAAGTCGAAGTTGATGGTGAGATCGCGCTTGGCGGCCTCGGGGCCGTTCAGGCGTGCGGCCATGGCATCGAAGAAGCGCTCAATCGGCACTTGGCGCAGCAACCCGATGCCGCGCGATAGATCCAGCGATGTGCCGAGCGGCCCGTCACGCAGCTCTTTGGCGCCGGTGAGATAGATATCGCGCCACGGGCCGGATTCGGCCTGGTAGCCGAGCTGGTCGTAGGTGTTTGCGAGCAATTGCCGGGCGGCGGCGTTGTCCGGCTCGGCAAACACCACTTTATTGAGCACTTCGGCTGTCCAGCGATAATCGCCGGCATCGAACGATTGCTGGGCCTTGGCGACGACGGCGTCGGCGCCGCCCATGTAATCGACATATTTACGGGCCGATTCGGTCGGCGGCAACGGGTTGAGATGGGCCGGGTTGCCATCGAACCAGCCGAAATACCATTGATACACCGCCTTGGCGTCATGGCTGACGGTGCCGTAGTAGCCGCGGTTGTGAAAGGGTTTGGCCAGCGATTCCGGCAGCGTGAGTTGCTCGGCGATCTCGCGCGGCGTGTAGCCGGCATTGGCCAGGCGCAGGGTCTGGTCGTGGATGTATTTATAGGTGTCGCGTTGTACCTTGAGATAATCGACGATCTCGTCGTGGCCCCACACCGGCCAGTGATGGCTGTTGAATACCACCTCGGCACGCTGGCCGTAGCGTTGTAGTGCTTCGTCGATATAGCCGCTCCACTTGAGGGCATGGCGCACCTTCGCACCGCGCAGCGTATAGACGTTGTGCAGGGTATGGCTGACGATTTCGGCCCCGCAGAAGGCCTTGAACTGGGGCAGATAGAAGGTCAGTTCGGCGGGTGCTTCGGATTCGGGGGTGTACTGGAAATCGAAGTCGACCCCGTCGACGGTCAGCGTCTGGCCGGTATGGTCGATGATATCGGTGGGCGCGAGAATGCTGAAATGCCCCTTGGACGGCGCCTTGCCCAGCCCCGAATCCACATGGCCGCGCGCGTCGCGCGCCAGGGCGCCGCCAAACATATAGGTCGCGCGCCGGCCCATGGCCGGGCCGGCCAGCAGGTTTTCGCTGGTCGATTCCTCCATGAAGCCCTTGGGCGCGATGATGCGTACGTTATCGCGCTTGGCCTGCTCGGGGCTGAGCACGCCCTCGATACCGCCGAAATGGTCGATATGGCTATGCGTGAAGATCACCGCGACGATCGGCTTGTCGTCGATGATATGGGCCTTGGCCATCTGCCAGGCCGCGGCGGCCGTCTCGGCCGTGGTCAACGGATCCACCACGATCCAGCCGCTGTCGCCCTCGATGAGCGACATGTTCGACAGGTCGTAGCCGCGTAGCTGATAGACCCGATCGGTGACCTTGTACAGGCCGTGCAGGTCGTTGAGCTTGGCTTGTCGCCACAGGCTGGGATTGACCGTGGCCGGCGCGGCGCCTTCGATGAAATCGTAGGCCGTCATGTCCCAGACCGGCTGGCCGTCGCTGTCTTTTATAACCAGCGCCGGATCACGCGCGATCAGGCCGCGCTTGGCGGCATCGAAATCACCCCGATTGGCCAGCGGCAGGCGTTCGGCCACGCCGGCATTGGC
>DJIE01000114.1:2502-3594 GCA_002433465.1 Salinisphaera sp. UBA6602 | reverse complement strand
CATGATGCTGGTCACCGTCTGGGTGTTCATCGGTATCGAAGGCGCGAGCATCTACTCCGCGCGTGCCCGGAAACGCAGCGATGTCGGCAAGGCCACGGTGATCGGTTTTCTCGGCGTGCTGCTGTTGCTGGTGGCGGTCAGCGTGCTCTCGATGGGCGTGCTCAGCCAGCCGGAACTGGCCAACCTGCAGGATCCGTCGATGGCGGGGGTGCTCGAGCATCTGGTGGGCCACTGGGGCTCGCTTGCCATCAGCATCGGTCTGCTGATTTCGCTGGGCGGTGCGCTGCTGGCCTGGACGCTGCTCTGCGGCGAGATTCTGTTCGCCGCGGCCAGCGATCACACCATGCCGGGCTTTCTCAAGCACGAGAACGACAACCATGTGCCCAGCAACGCGCTGTGGTTGTCGAACGGCTTCATCCAGCTGTTTCTGGTCATCACGCTGTTCAGCGAGTCGACCTACCTGAGCCTGCTGTATCTGGCCACGTCGATGATTCTGGTGCCCTACCTGTGGTCGGCCGCCTATGCGCTGCTGATGAGCTGGCGCGGTGAAACCTACGAAGGCGAGCCCGGGCGTCGGCGCAAGGATATGACGATTGCCGCCGTCGCGCTGGCCTACAGCCTGTGGCTGCTCTATGCCGGTGGCATCCAGTACGTGCTGCTGTCGGCGCTGCTCTACGCACCGGGCGCGGCCTTGTTTGCCAAGGCTCGGCACGAGCAATCCAAGCCGGTGTTCCAGCCGTTCGAGTGGGCGATCTTCGCCGTCGTGCTGGCCGGGGCGGTGCTCGCCGGTTACGGCCTGTATGCCGGTTTTCTCTCGCTATAGCCCTTTCATCCTATCTGTCTGACAGGAGTTCTCATGTCGCAACCTCTCGGCGTTTATTCGGAAATCGGCAAGCTGCGCAAGGTGATGGTGTGCGCACCGGGCCTGGCGCACCAGCGCCTGACGCCATCGAACTGCGACGATCTGCTGTTCGATGACGTGATCTGGGTGAACGAAGCCAAGCGCGATCACTTCGATTTCGTCAACAAGCTCGAAGAACGCGGCGTGGACGTGCTGGAAATGCGCGATCTGCTCACCGACGTGCTCGATAA
>DJIE01000114.1:1032-2170 GCA_002433465.1 Salinisphaera sp. UBA6602 | reverse complement strand
ACCGAGGCCCGCGCCTGGATTCTGGATCACAAGATCACGGCCGATCAGGTGGGTATCAGCCTCATGGGCGAGATTCGCGCCTGGCTCGAAGAGCAGCCGTCACGCCAGCTTGCCGAGTATCTGCTGGGTGGCGTTTCGGCGCGCGATGTGCCGGAAAGCCTGGGCAGTTCGCTGGTGCGCATGTTCGGCGAATATCTCGGCTATGCGAGCTTCATCGTGCCGCCGTTGCCGAATGCATTGTTCACCCGTGACACCACCTGCTGGATCTACAACGGCGTCACCCTCAACCCCATGTACTGGGAAGTGCGTCGCCAGGAAACACTGCTGACCGCCGCCATCTACAAATTCCACCCGACCTTCGCCAACGCCGATTTCAATATCTGGTACGGCGATCCGACCGTCGGCCATGGCATGGCCACGCTCGAGGGCGGCGACGTCATGCCGGTTGGCAACGGCGTCGTTCTCATCGGCATGGGCGAGCGCAGTTCGCACCAGGCCATCGGTCAGCTGGCGCGATCGCTGTTCGACCACGGCGCGGCCGAGCACGTGATCGTCGCCGGTTTGCCGAAGGCCCGTTCGGCCATGCATCTGGACACGGTGTTCAGTTTCTGCAACCACGATCTGGTCACGATCTATCCGGAAGCGGTGAATGCGATCACCCCGTTCAGTATCCGGCCCGACGACTCGAAACCGGCCGGTCTGGACGTGCGGCGTGAGGACAAGTCCTTCGTCGACACGGTCGCCGCGGCCTTGAACCTCAAGCAGCTGCGCACGATCGCGACCGGCGGCGACAGCTACGAAGCGGAACGCGAACAGTGGGACGACGGCAACAACGTGGTGGCCGTCGAGCCGGGCGTGGTCATCGGCTACGACCGTAATACCCACACCAACACGCTGCTGCGCAAGGCCGGCGTGGAAGTCATCACCATCGATGCCAGCGAGCTCGGTCGCGGTCGCGGCGGTGGTCATTGCATGACCTGCCCGATCGCGCGGGACGCGGTCGATTACTGATCGGCCGTCCGGCCTGTCTCCAACCCTTTCAATCGGGAGTGCCGCTCATGGCCTTCAACATGCATAACCGCCACCTGCTCAGCCTGATGCATCACAGCACCCGCGAGCTGATCTATCTGCTCGACCT
>DJIE01000114.1:471-705 GCA_002433465.1 Salinisphaera sp. UBA6602 | reverse complement strand
TCGCGTGATCTCAAGCGCGCACGCTATACCGGCAGCGAGCAGAAGCACCTGCGCGACAAGAACATCGCGCTCATCTTCGAAAAGACCTCCACGCGCACACGCTGTGCGTTCGAGGTGGCAGCCTATCAGCAGGGCGCGAACGTCACCTATATCGACCCGAGCTCGTCGCAGATCGGGCACAAGGAAACGATCAAGGACACCGCGCGTGTACTCGGGCGCATGTACGACGCCATC
>DJIE01000114.1:0-163 GCA_002433465.1 Salinisphaera sp. UBA6602 | reverse complement strand
CGGGCGCATGTACGACGCCATCGAATACCGCGGCGCGGATCAGCACACCGTCGAGCAGCTTGCCGAGTTTGCCGGCGTGCCGATTTTCAACGGTCTGACCGCCGAATATCATCCCACCCAGATGCTGGCCGACGTGCTCACCATGCGCGAGCACAGCGACAAG
>DJIE01000034.1:13412-14336 GCA_002433465.1 Salinisphaera sp. UBA6602 | reverse complement strand
GATCAGGTCGTCGATATGCTCGATACCGACCGACAGCCGTACCATGTCGGCGGTGACGCCAGCGCTTTCGAGCTCGGCTTCGTTGAGCTGGCTGTGGGTGGTGGCTGCGGGCATGGCGGCACAGCTCTTGGCATCGCCGATATTGACCAGCCGTGCGAACAGCCCGAGCGCATCGTAGAACTTCACCCCTGCGTCGAAGCCGCCCACGATCCCGAAGCTGAGAATGCCCGAGGCCTGGCCGTTCATGTATTTTTCGGCCAGGTGATGATCGCGGTGGCTGGTCAGGCCGGCATAGCTGACCCAGGCCACCCGCGCGTGCGCATCCAGGTACTCGGCGATGCGCTGGGTGTTGAAGCAGACGCGTTCCATGCGCAGGGCCAGGGTTTCCAGACCCTGCAGGAAAAGCCAGGCGTTCATCGCGCTCATCGCGCCGCCCATGTTGCGCAGTGGCACCACGCGGGCACGGGTGATGAACGCGGCCTCGCCAACGTCCTTGGCATAGTTGATGCCGTGATACGACACGTCCGGTTCGGTCAGCAGCGAAAAACGCTTGGCGTGATCGAGCCAGGGAAAACGCCCGGAATCCACGATCAGCCCGCCGATGGTGGTGCCATGACCGCCTATATACTTGGTGGCCGAATGCACGACGATATCCGCACCGTGTTCGATGGGGCGCAGCAGCATGGGCGAGCAGACGGTGTTGTCGACCATCAGCGGTATGCCGTGGGCATGGGCGATTTCTGCCAGCCGCGCGATATCCGAGATGTTGCCCGACGGGTTGCCGATGGATTCGCAGTAAAGCGCCTTCGTGCGTTCGTCGATCAGGCCCGCCATGGCTTCAAGATCGTCCTTGTCGGCAAAGCGTACGGTAATACCCTGGCGCGGCAGCGTATGCGCGAACAGGTTGTAGGTGCCGCCATACAG
>DJIE01000034.1:3935-13108 GCA_002433465.1 Salinisphaera sp. UBA6602 | reverse complement strand
CAGGTTGTAGGTGCCGCCATACAGTTCGCTGATCGACACGATATTGTCTCCCGCTTCGGCGATGGTCTGGATGGCCGCGGTGATCGCCGCCATGCCGGAAGCCAGTGCCAGCGCGCCCACGCCGCCTTCGAGTGCGGCCACGCGCTGTTCGAGCACGCCACAGGTGGGATTGGTGATCCGGCTATAGATATTGCCCGCTTCCTTGAGATCGAACAGATCGGCCGCGTGCTGGGCGTTGTCGAAGGCAAAGGAGGTGGTCTGGTGAATCGGCACGGCAACGGCGTGCTGTTCGTCCGGCGCATAGCCGGCGTGCAGGGCAATAGTTTCCGGTTTCATGAGCGGGTCTCGACGGGCATGGCTGAATTCAGCTCCGAGTATAGGGATACGATTCGGCCCTGTACGCTTGTATTGCGGGCGAGCGATCCTGCGTCGGCGCGATCCCCGGTCAGTCGCGTTCGGTCTCGCGGCATTGCTCGACGATTTCGCCCGGCCCGCCATCGTTGCCGCGGGTAAACAGCGTGGCGTGGCGATCGTCGTCCTCAGTCTGAATGAGCAGCTGTAGCTCGGTGCCGGCATAGCGCTGGCCGACCGGGCTGGGTGCGGCCTGCATTTCAATCAGGCGCGGGCCCATTTGCAGGATCGCCGTTTCGGGGCCGCGATAGGTCACGGTGAAGGGGCGTTCGCTTTTGCATTCGTAACGGGCAGTGTGTTCCTGCGGGCCGCTGGCACAGCCGGCGCCGACCAGGGCCGTTACACAGAGCAAGGAAACGATAAAGCGACGATGCATGGTGAGCTCCGGCTGAAAGGGCGGTGTTATGGCAGGCCTTGCGGCCAACAGGCAATCGACGGGCGTGTGTCGGTCATGCGGCGCTATGGCGCGTGAGTGGCGCGTCGTAGGCCTGGCAGCGTACGCAATTGCGCCCGGCGTGCTTGCCGGCATAGAGGGCGACGTCCGCGCGTGTGATTGCAGCCTCCTGGGAATCGAGTTGATGCGGCGGCATGTCGGTGACGCCGAAGGTGAGCGTAACCGTTAACTGCACGTCGTTCTCGGGATCGATGCACACGTCCAGGTGGCTGACGGTTTGCCGCAGGTGTTCAGCGAGCTGCTCGGCCTTGTCGATAGGCGTACCCACCATGAGCACCAGAAATTCCTCGCCACCCCAGCGGGCGACGTGGTCGGACTGGCGGGTCTTGCTCGCGAGCGTGTCGCTGACCACGCGCAGCACCTGATCGCCGACGTCGTGTCCATACCGGTCGTTGATACGCTTGAAATGGTCGATATCGCAGAGAATCACCGACATCGGATTACCCGAACGCCGTTGCGTGGCACATTCGAGATTCCAGATCTCGAGCATGCTGCGGCGATTAAGCAGGTGGGTGAGCGGGTCAGTGGTAGCCAGCTTGCGCAGCTTGTCTTCGGTACGGGTAATCAGGCCGAAGTAGAACGCCACGATCACCGCAAGAATGGTCAGACTGGCGATCAGGTTGGCGTAATGCAGGGCGTCGACGACCGACCGCGGTAATACGTAGGCGGGCGCTGCGCCACGCGACAAGGCGTCGGTGACGACCATGAGCGCGATGACGAGGAAGATGGCGACGCCTTTCATCCGTTTGTCACGGAAATAGGCCAGGGTGATCAGGGGGATGGTGAGCAAGGCGTAATAGTGAAAGCCCGAGTCCCAGCCGATCAGATACGCGGCAATTAGCGCATGGGCCTGAAATTCGAACACGAACAGGCCCAGGGCCAGGAAGCGGGTTCGAAGGCGTAGCATCAGCAGGCATATCAGCAGATACAACGCGCTGCTGCCGATATTGATGATGGCCAGCGGCTCGACGTCGAGCTTGTAGAACAGCGCTACGAACAGAATGTGTGTGACGCCGGCCATGATCGAGGTGCGAAACAACAGCCGCCAGAACGAGCGTTCGACCTGGCGCGGCGCACCGTGCGCCCGGCCCAGCAGCTGGCTGCGATGCGCGGATGTGTTGAAGTTGCGGGCCGCCATGTCCGATTTCCTGAACGGCCCGAAAGCGACCGCCGATGTCCTGTCAGGGACTATCGGCCGTGCGGAGCAACGCTTGAAAGGCGGGTGCGGGCACCACGCTTGAGCTTCGCTGCAACAGGGCGTAGGCTCTTGCGATAGCTAAAGAGGCCTTGTACCGATGCGTTCAGAACAACACAACACGCTATCGATCAACCGCGGCGCGCCAGTGTGCGCGGCCCGCGCGTATTTTTACGGGTATTGGTTTAGCCGCTACGGCGTCTGATCCGTCCCGGACAGGCGCCCGATCACGGGACGCCTGCCGACGAGTTTCTTAACCCCCGGTTGGCGTGCCAACCGGGGGTTTTTTCGTTCGGCCCCTTTTTTATTCACGAACATCACGGAGTCATCCATGTATCCCGATATCCGCTACCGCGACTGGCTGTTTATCGACGGCGTCTACAACGCCGCGCCCGATTTCGAGCAATCCATGCCCTTGCGCAACGCGCATGTATTTCAAGGAAAAACCCATGACCGCCACCGCTGCCACGCTTGATCACGAGCGCCATAACCCGAGCCGAGCACGCCGCACCCTGGGGCTGAGCACGCCGGCGGCCCTGCGCCAGGCGCTGCCTGTATCCGCCGCGCTTGCGCATCGAATTCAGCAACACCGCAACGCGATTCGTGCCGTACTCGGCGGCCAAGACGATCGCCTGCTGGTGATAACCGGCCCCTGTTCACTGCATGACCCCGAGGCCGCGCTCGACTATGGCCGCCGGCTCGCCGCGCTGGCCGACGAAGTGGGCGATCGGCTGCTGATCGTCATGCGCGCCTATGTAGAAAAGCCGCGAACCACGGTCGGCTGGAAAGGCCTGCTGCATGACCCGCACCTCGACGAGAGCAACGACCTCGAAGCCGGGCTGCGCGTGTCGCGCCGGCTGCTGATCGAGCTGGCCGAACTGGGGGTGCCGATCGCCACGGAGATACTCAGCCCGGCAGTGGCCAACTATCTCGAAGACACCCTCAGCTGGGCTGCGATCGGTGCTCGTACCACCGAATCCCAGACCCATCGCGAGCTGGTCAGCGGTCTGGACATGCCGGTGGGCTTCAAAAACGGCACCGACGGCGAACTCGGTGCGGCCCTGGATGCGATCCAGGCGGCGTCATGCCCGCACCGTCATTTCGGCCTCGACGACAGCGGCCAGAGCGCTCTGGTGACTACGACGGGCAACCCGGATGCACATCTGATCCTGCGCGGCGGACGCCAGGGCCCGAACTACGACGGCGCCAGCGTTCAGGCCGCCGCCCGTGCCCTGGGGGATGCCGGCAACAATTCGCGCCTGATCGTGGACTGCAGCCATGCCAACAGCGGCAAGGATGCGCTACGCCAGCCCGAAGTTGCAGAGCAGGTGCTGGCCCAGCGCCGAGAGGGCTCGCAGGCGATTGCCGGGCTAATGCTTGAAAGCCATCTGGAAACCGGCAAGCAGCCGCTAGGCCCGGCGCTGCGTTACGGCCTGTCGGTCACCGATGCCTGTCTGGGCTGGGCGCCCACCGCAGCGCTGCTGCGTCGGTTGGCCCGCGGGTGATAGACGCCGCGCGACTCGACGTCGCGCGGTATCTCGCCGCCTAGAAGTAGTCCAGGTCGAGCAGCCGTACGGCCAGGTTGCGGGGCGTATTCGGCACCAGCGGGGGCGCGGCGCTTCGACGGCTGCCTCGAGCCGGCATGGGCGTGCCTGGCACAGGCGATGAAACAGGTTTGCTGCGGGACGGCATGACGACGATCCTGCCTCGTTCGAGGCGTGCTAAGACGGCGGCGCCTTGTGTGCGCGGCCGTTTTTTTAAAGGTTCTCGACCCACGGGCGCCGTGTGCATGCGCGCACTCCAGGCCCGGCATGAGCGTGGTCATGCAACGCTGCTAACGGCCGCGAGACGGCAAGACTTGAACCGTTGTCATGCCGCTGCTCGGCGTGCCCGGTACGCTAGAGGGGTTCGCAAGGTCGCCCGGGCTGCGTCGGCCGCGCATTCGTCGCCGCCGAACGGGATGGGGCAATGACCTGCGTCGTGCTTCGCGTTCGGCCCGGCAGGCTCGGGCAGCGAGCCCTGATGTCATTACAAAAGGCTGTATGGCTATGAATATCGGCCCCTATCGATTTTCGCCGCCCTGGTGGGGCGTGCTGCTGTTCGGCGTTGGCGCGCTTGTTTTCTGTTCGCTCGGGATCTGGCAGATCGAACGCGCCCACTACAAGGCGCGATTGCTTGCCGCGCAGACGTCGGCCGAGGCGGCGGCGCCGGCGGATATCGTCACATTGGGCGACGAGGCACCGGTACAGGGACGCACGTATTACGCGAGCGGCGTGTTCGAGGCCGACCGCCAGATTCTGTTGGCCGATCAGGTGCATGCCTCCCAGGTCGGCTATCGGGTATGGACTCCGCTGCGCCTGGACAACGGCACGCGGCTGCTGGTCGATCGCGGCTGGGTGGCACGCTCGCCTGCCGATGCCGGCCTGCCCAACCCGTCGGCCCCGAGTCAACGCGTACGCATCGAGGGTGTATGGCATCCGCTGCCGGCGCCGGCGCTGAACTGGGGCGGGGCGCAGGCCTGCGACAAGGCCGGCTGGCCGCGGGTTCTGAGCTACCCCAAGATCGCCGATGTGCGTTGTCAGTACGACGACGGGCGGGTGCTCGACGGCCTGCTGTTACTGGATCCCAAGGCGCCGTACGGCTTCGTACGCGACTGGGCGGACGAAAAGGACAGGGTCGGCCTGCGTCCATTCGGCCACTATGCCTATGCCTCGCAGTGGTTTCTCATGGCGCTGGTGGCCGGCGTGATCTTCGTGGTGGTGAATCTGCGGCGCCGCTGATGGCAGCCGCGTGTGCGTTGCCGGAGCGCGCACGCATCGATAGGCTCGCCGGCTGCGTTTGCATCTCGAGTTTACTGCCATGTCCCTAAGCCGGGAACAACACCAGACCCTGCGCGATATCGCCGGGCGTATCGACGGCATCGACCGCGCCGTTTATGCGCGCTTCGACAAGGATCCCTTGGAGCCGATCATCGGCCTGGGTGATGCCGATACACGAATCGGCTTTTTCGGCCGCGACCCGGGGACCGACGAGGTCAAATACGGCGAACCGTTCATCGGCGCCGGGGGGCAGCTGGTGCGCAAGACGGTGTATCAGCATCTTCACGGCGTGCCGCTGCCGGATTTCGACACCTCGCGGGCGCTGGGCGACGACTTTTTCTGGATCAACACGGTGCCGTACAAGCCGGTCGGCAACAAAGCCTGGTCGATGAAGATCAAACGGCTTTTTCAGCCCACCATGATTTCCTTGCTGGTTGAGGCCTGGCAGGGGCGATCCTTGATTACGCTCGGACGCGAGGCGTTTCTGTGGTTCGGTATCGGCCAATCGAAGGACGAGCGGGCCCGCATCGAGGCATTCTGGGCACGCGAGGACCGCTTCGAAAGCGCCATCGAAGTCGAACTCACGAGCCCGACTGGCCGCACGGCCCTATTCGATATTCGCCCGCTGCCGCACCCGTCGCCCTTGAATGCAACCTGGTACAAACGCTTTCCCGACCTGTTGCGCCTGCGCCTGGAGCAACTCGACGCCCGCCTCGACAATCTGCGCCGCTGAACGGCCGTCGGGCGGCCAAGCGGTGCTTCAGTAACCGGGCGGCCGCTGTCCCAGGCGACGTTGCCATACACGACTGGCGACGCCGCGACCGGCGACCCTCGCAAAGGCCACGCAGAAGCCGCTCAGGGCGGCCCAGGCCAGAATCCGCGGCCAGCCGGGATCCTGATCCTCGAGATTGACCGGCGGCTCTTCCGAGAGCGTATGGCGCCAGGCCGCCGCCACGCCGCGGCGTGCGAGCATGCCGGCCGCAATCGCGGTACCCGCGCCGAGGGCAAGCCAGAGAGTTCGTTCGCGATTCATGAGTCGTCAATGCCGGCAAAACGGGCCAGCGGTTCAAAGCCATGCCCGATCCTATCGCACAACGGCGCCCGAGGTGTCTTGAACTCGGCAACGCCGGCCTGCGCTTGGTGGCATGCCCCGGCACAAGGCCGATTTGCGTGTTTTCAAGCCAATACGATTTCGGCCGATAAGTTCACCGTCATTCAAATAGTGCATTCGAACCCGTATGACCGACACACAATGGGCAAGGGTCATGGCCGACATGGAGTATCTGCAACAGATGCTGCACGGCGCCTTGGCGTCGCCGCTGGTTTGGGTACCGATGGCGCTCTGCGTTGTGGCCGGTGCGGTGTTTGCCCTGCGCTGGTTCAACGAACGCCATAGCTATACACGGGTAGGCCGCAACGCTTCGCTGGCCTGTCTGGCACTCGGCTGCGCGATTGTGGCGGTGGGGACCTGGTCGCATGCCGATACTGTGGTAGACGCCGAACTGCCCGCTGCGCGTGTCAGCAACGACGCCCAAGGTGCCCTTACCGGCGGGCAAGGCTAGGCGGAACACGGCGGGTTATCTGGCGATACGGTAGCCGTCGCCACTCCAGGCGTAATGTTGCGGCCTATTGAATCGTGTGCAGTTATTTTAGAACGTATATTAAACGCCCGGCGCTATATTATATCCTGATGATTCTGCACCGTCGGTTGTTGGCTGTGTCAGCCTGGCCGGTTTTATCTCCGCGCGTTATTCCAATGCGGGATCGTGGAACTGAAGAGTACCCCAAGTCATGCAGGTTCCTAGCGTCCTCGATTGCTGCGATACGGTGCACCCGGACCCGCTCGGTCTGGTGCGTCGAAGCACCCAGCGCCTGCATGCTTTCGTCGAGCACGGCACGCCCATGGCGCGCCTGGTCGCGCCTGACTGCACGCTCGAAGACTATTGCGCCGTACTACGCCCGCTGACGCGCATCTATGCGGCTGTTGACCGTAAGCTGACCGCGGGCCAGTGCTGGCGCCCCTGTACCGTTGCCCCTTACCGGCTACGTTCGCCTCTGCTAGAGCTTGAAACGGAGCGCTGGTGCGATGTGGCCGCGAAGACGCCGGCCCGCGCGCCGAAGTTGGATGGGGTAGCAGCCTATCTTGGCGTTCGATATGTCATCGACGGAGCCCAGTTCGGGCATCGGGTCATTGCCGCCTCGTTGGCGCGTTCGCCCGCGGCGGTGGTGGTCGCGCAGCGGCCGGGTTTCTGGTCCACTTCGTTCGTATCGCCCGCCGAGTGGCGGCGTTTGTGCGCGGCGTTGCGCTGCCTGGGTTCGCGTGACGAGGCGGCGGCGGCTGCCCGCGCGGCGCGGCAGACCTTCGAACTTTTCGCTTGCGAGTTGCAGCCACGTTTGCCGAGGTCGGTATGAACCCCTCCGTGGTCGCCGACTGTAAAGAGGGCGATCTGCATCTGATCGGCGCGTTGCAGCCGCTGGGCGCTCTCGTGGCGGTGCATATCGACACCGGCCGGGTGAACTACTGTTCGGCTAATATTGCGGAATGGCTCGGCGATACGCCGGATGCGGTGCTCGGTCGTTCGGCGCCGGCGGTGTTCGGCGCGGCCTGGCCGGAACTCGAAAGACTGGCTGAAAGCGCGGGTCGCAACCGTATCGGCCAGATCGAACTCGCCGCACCGGTCACGGCCGTGGCCCATCGCCGAGGCGAGTATTACGTGCTGGAGTTCGAGCCGGCGGCGATTGCAGACCCCGAATGGTGGGACGAAGCGGCGCGTATCGACTTCATCAATCGTCTGTCGCACGCCTACACGCCCAAAGACGTGGCTGGCGTGCTCACCGCGGCCATTGCCGACTGTACCGGCTACGACCGCGTCATGGTTTATCGTTTTCTCGAGGACTGGGACGGCGAGGTCATAGACCAGTGCTGCAAGCCCGGCGTGGAGGGGTTTCTGGGGCTGCGCTTTCCCGCCCACGATATTCCGGCAAACGCGCGGCGTCTGTATACGCTCAACTGGCAGCGTATTATCGCCGACACGGAAAGCACCAACGTCGAGCTTTATGCCGCGGCCGATATCCACGAGCCGCTGGATCTGACCTTTGCCATGCTGCGTGCCGTACATCCGGTGCATATCCAGTATCTGCGCAACATGGGCATTCGCGGTTCTTTCAGCGTGTCGCTGCTGGTCGAAGGTCAGCTCTGGGGACTGGTGACCTGCCACGACTACTCGGGCAAGGCACTCAACAGCGTTGAACGGCTGGCGTTCGAGGAGATGGCACGGCTGGCCTGCCTGCATCTGACCAATATCTGCCGTCTTGAAACCGAGTCGCTGCGTTCGGTGTTGCGCGAGCGGCTGGCGGTGATGAGCCGGGCGCTCGATCCGGCCGCCGAGCAGCCCAAGCAGCTGCTGGTGGGCCAGCTCGCCGGGTTGCAGAACATGCTCGAAGCCGATGGCGTGCGCTTGCGCTGGGGCAGCGAGGAATACTGTCAGGGCGAGCTGCCGAACGCAGACGGCCTGGCCGCGCTCGACGACTGGTTGCTTCAGACCAAACCCGGCGTCAGTTCTCATTTTGACGAACTGCCAAAACCGCTGCGCCACCACGATACGCTGCGCTTCAACGCGGCCGGTGTGCTAAACCTGCATATCAGTCCGAAATGCGAGCTGCTCGCGGTACGCAAGGAGCAGATTCAAAAGGTTACCTGGGCGGGCAAGCAGGCCTCGTCCGATGCCGATCCGCCGCCGGCGTTGACCCCGCGCAGTTCCTTCGAGGCCTGGGCACAGAACGTGCGTTACCGTGCCAAGCGCTGGGGCGAGGCGACGCTGGAAATAGCCCAAGAGCTGCGCGATGCGCTGGACGAATACCGTCAGGCCGCGCGACACAAGGAACTGGCCTATCTCGATCCGTTGACCGGCCTGGCCAACCGCTATGCGTTCGAACAGGCCATGTCCGATCGCATCAGCCACTGTCGCCGCAGCGGCGAGCGGTTCGCGTTGCATATGCTGGATCTCGACCGCTTCAAGCCGATCAACGATACCTATGGCCACGTCGCCGGCGACGAGTTGCTGAAGAAGGTGGGCGAGCGCATGAAAACGGTCGCCCGCCGCGAGGACATCGTCGCCCGACTCGGGGGCGACGAGTTCGCGATCATCGAATGGCATGTGGCGCACGATAAGGATGCCGAAGCTCAGGCAAAGCGTATCGTCGAGGTCATCAACGAACCGGTCACGTTCGGCGAGCATCGACTCGATATTTCCGCGAGCATGGGCACGGCCATATTTCCCACCAACGCGCAAGA
>DJIE01000034.1:0-3524 GCA_002433465.1 Salinisphaera sp. UBA6602 | reverse complement strand
GCAGGCCGAGTCCGCGCCCATGCCGGTCGCCGTTGCGTTATCGAACGCCGTTGAGACCGAGGCGATCCCGCCGACTCAGCCGCTAGGCTCCTCCGGCTTGCCAAGCAGGCCGCGTGCTTGATCGTAGGACAGCCCGTGGATGCCGGCGCGTTTCATCGAATGGGATAGCGAATAGGCCAGCGCGAACGCGGACGCACGCCGGTAGAAATCGAAGCCACGTTCGTAGATCGGTAACACATCCTCGATTCGCGTCGCCGATCGCAGCCGCTGGTCGAAGTCGCGACGCTTTGCCTCGAGTTCGTCCAGGAAGACCGTATCGTTCCTGGCGTCCTCGCTGAGCGCGAGTGTCCAGGTCATGTCGGCCTGGAGCATACAGTCGCCGATAAAACGCCCGGCGACCGCCTCGCCAAGCATGCGCGGCGGCGTAAGACTCAGCCAGTAGCCGGATGTGTCGCGCCGATAGAGAAAATAGCGCTGGCCAGGGACCGGTTTGAAACGGAAGCGGCTCTCCAGCACGAACAGCGACGTAAATAGCTCGGCGCTGACCTGATCCACCGGCTTGGCCGGCAGCGTGGCGGCCAGGTCACGATGCGCATCGAGGGTGTGGAGTACCAGCGATCCGCCCTTGCCCTGGGGATTGGGATTCTTGGCCATGATTCGAACCGGTTGTAACAGCGCAGGTTATGCAGAGCTTCCTTAACAGAACAACCCTGACGGGATACGACCCAGACGCGCGGCGAGTTGCAATATCACCACGCCGCCCGTACATCCACCGCACAGACTTTGCCATGCCGCGATGCGGCGAGGGTTTTGCGATGACGTCATCCACTCAGGGTTTGCACCATATCACCGCCATATGCGGCGATCCGGCCGAAAACCGGCAATTCTTCGTCGACGTGCTTGGGCTGCGCCTGGTCAAGAAAACGGTCAATTTCGACGACCCGGGCACTTATCATCTGTACTACGGCGACGAGCTGGGCCGCCCCGGAAGCGCGCTGACCTTTTTTGCATTCGCCGGCGCACCCCGAGGCCAGCCCGGCCTGGGCGCGGCGCTCGAGATTGCCTTCGCCGTGCCGGCCCATGCGATGGATTTCTGGCAGACGCGGCTGGCCGATCACGGTATCCAGACGCGTCGCGAACGCCGCTTTGGCGAACAGGCGCTCTGCTTCGAGGGCCCGCACGGCAACAGGCTGGCTCTGGTGGCCTGCGACTGGGCGGCTCGCATGCCGGCGTGGGCCGGCGCGCCGGTTGCAGACGAATACGCCATTCGCGGCTTTCACGGGGTTACGCTCGCGCTCGCGGAGCTCGAACCGAGCGCGGCCGTGCTCGAACAGGTCCTGGGTTTTCAGCGCGTAGCGCATGAAGGCGATCGCCTGCGCCTGCGGGCCGAGGCCGGCGACGGGCTCGGTTCGGTGGTGGATCTACATATCGACCCCGCGTTTGCCTCGGCGCGTGAGGGCGTGGGCAGTATTCATCATGTGGCGTTTCGTGCCCGCGATACCGCGCACCAGCTCGAGCTGCGCGAACGGCTCGCCGGCCACGGCCTGCATGCAACGCCCCAGATCGATCGGCAGTACTTTCAGTCGGTCTATTTTCGCGAGCCCGGCGGCGTGTTGTTCGAGATTGCCACCGACGGGCCGGGATTCACCGTGGACGAGCCGGCGCATGAGCTCGGCAGCTCGCTTAAGCTTCCGCCGCAGTACGAGCCGCGCCGCGAGCTCATCGAAAAAGCCTTGCTGGATTTCTAGGGTCTTCTGTTAACGCTAATGCCAACCGCCGCGTTGCTGCGCAAAATCGTGCCGGACAACGCGCGTGGCGCCGGCTCTGGTTATTCCAGAGCCAAGCCGCGCAACGCCGCATGGCCGGGCTTTGGGCGCAACCCGCGCGGCCGCCGCACGTGTTGCACGGTCGGTTCGAATAGTCGCACGACAGGCCGCGCTGGCCCGGCGGTCATGCATTGACTAAAGTGCGCGATATTTGCCCTATATTTTTCCACGGATGCCCGTATGAGCGACCCCACACTCGCGGATATGCTGCTCGCACAGCCGTATTTTGATGGCCTGGTGGCCGACGGCCAGCGGCTCGTCGAAACCGAAATCGATCGCAAGGGGATGACCGTACGCACGGCGGTGCGCATGGTTAAAAAGATCAAGCCCGAGATCGTGCAGCGCACGGTGCGCGAGCTCATGCCGCAGTTCCTCGCCGAGCTCGAGCCTTGCCATGCCGAGTTCAAGGCCACCGACGGCAGTGATTTTGGCGCCTATCTGGCGGCGCGCGATGAGCGCGTGGCCGAAGCCGTACTGCAGGTGGCCGATCGCCGGGCCGAACGTATCGGGAGCCGGCCGATACGCTCGGCCTATGCGCGCATGCGTGCCCGCGCGATCACGGAGGTGCGATCGGCGGTGCCGGCGCTGGCCCGCATCGTCGAGAAACACCGTCGCGAGGCGCTGGCGGATTGAAGCCGAGGATTGATCGGCCGCGATGCCGCGGCGCTATTCGCCGCAGTGATCGGCGACCTGGCGTGCAAGCACCTGCTGGACGCCGTTATCGGCAATCCAGGTGGCGAGGTCGTCCGGGGCAAGCGGGCGGCTGAACAGAAAGCCCTGGGCCTGCTCGCAGCCCCATTGCGACATCATCGCCAGGGTGGTCCGGTTTTCGATCCCCTCGGCAACCAGCTCGTAGCCCAGATCGTGGGCGAGATTGACGATCGCACGCGTGAGCGTCTGCCCGCGCGTGTCGAATTCGAGGTTCTGTACGAAACGGCGGTCGATCTTCACCCGGCTGGCGTTGAGCTTTTGCAGATACGACAGGTTGCAGTAGCCGGTTCCGAAGTCGTCGATTGCCGTGGATACACCGAGCATATGCAGATGCCGCAATTTGGGCAGGCTGGCATCGAGATCGTCGATGAGCGTACTTTCGGTGAATTCCAACTCCAGGTTTTCGCCCGGCAAGTCGTGACGTCGTAGACGCTGCGCGACTCGTTCCACGATATGGTCGTCGGCCAGATCGTGAGCCGACAGATTAACGGCTACGCGCAGATCAAGGCCCATGTTGCGCCAGCGCGCGCATTGAGACATGGCCGCGTCGAGCACCCAGTCGGTCAAGCGCTGAATGAGCGCGGTCTTTTCGGCCGCTTCGACGAGTTCCACCGGGGACACAAAGCCAAGCGTCGGATGTTGCCAGCGTAGCAGTGCTTCGACACCGACACAGCTGCGGGTGCGCAGGTCGATCTGGGGCTGATACACCAGATACAGCTGTTCCTGCGACGCCAGCGCGGCCGGCAGCTCGGTGAGCAGCTGGAGCTTGCGCTGGCGCAACACGTCGCTGTCGGGTTTGTAGAACGTCCAGCAACGACAGTGCTGCCAGGCATCGTCGGCGGCCACCGAGGCCTGGCGCAGCAGTTCTTCCGCGCCGGCGCTGTCGTGTTCGCGCAGCATCGTGACGCCGAGCTTCACGCTGGGCCGAAGCAGCAACCCCACACGCGAATCGAAGGGCTCACGCAGCGCCGCAACGAGCGCATCGAG
>DJIE01000042.1:3624-10019 GCA_002433465.1 Salinisphaera sp. UBA6602 | reverse complement strand
GCTACGCTCTCACTTCCTTGTCAACCGCGCGCAAAGCACGCCGGCGCGACCGCGACAGGTTATGCAGAGCTTCCCTAGATCTGGGCGGCCGCGTGCCGGCCCGCACAGCGCCCGGAATAGATACAGCCGCCAAGAAACGTGCCTTCCAGCGCGTTATAGCCGTGATAGCCGCCGCCACCGAAACCCGCCACCTCACCTGCGGCATACAGGCCGGCAATCGGCGAGCCCGCCGCATCGAGCACCTGGCCGTCCAGATTGGTATGCAGCCCGCCCAGCGTCTTGCGGGTGAGGATATGCAGGCGAACCGCGATCAGCGGGCCGTTGGCCGGATCGAGCATCTTGTGCGGCGTGGCGGTACGAAACAGCTTGTCGCCGAGGTACTTGCGCGCGCCGTGAATGGCGGTGACCTGCGCGTCCTTTGAATAGGCGTTGTCGATCTGGGCATCGCGGGCGACGATCTGGGCTTCGAGCGTGGCGCGATCGACCAACTCGTTGCCGGCCAGCCGGTTCATGCCGGCGACCAGCGCGTCGAGGTTGTCGGCCACGACGAAGTCCTCGCCGTGCTGTTTGAAGGCCTCGACCGGTGGCGGCGCGCCTTTGGACAGCCGGCTCTTGAGCACTTCGCGCCACTGCTGTGAGGTCATGTCCGGATTCTGTTCCGAGCCGGACAGCGCGAACTCTTTTTCGATGATCTTCTGGGTGAGCACGAACCAGGAATAGTCGTGGCCGGTCGCCAGAATTTCGCGCAGCGTCGACAGCGTATCGAAGCCCGGCAAGCACGGCGCCGGCAGACGCCGCCCCGTGGCATCGAACCACAGCGAGGACGGCCCCGGGATGATGCGAATGCCGTG
This sequence comes from Salinisphaera sp. UBA6602, assembly GCA_002433465.1. Taxonomy (GTDB): domain Bacteria; phylum Pseudomonadota; class Gammaproteobacteria; order Nevskiales; family Salinisphaeraceae; genus Salinisphaera. Next base: position 9,168 of record DJIE01000042.1, on the reverse strand, counting down.
CATGGGCCAGATCGGGTCCCAGTTCTTGATGCCTTCCGTGTAGTGCCACATGCGATCGCTGTTGATGATCGCCGCCCCCGCGTCGTGCGTAATATCCAGCATGCGTCCGTCCACGTGATGGGGCACGCCCGAAATCATGTGTGCGGGGGCAGGTCCGAGCCGTTCGACCGGCCAGTTCGCACGCACGCGATCATGATTGCCGCCGATACCGCCGGCCGTGACCAGCACCGCCCCTGCGCTGAATTCGAAATCGCCCGCGATATCGCGGCTGGATTGCTGGCCGCGCTCAACCGTGCTCGGCGCAAGAATCTCGCCGGCCACGCCGGTCGCGGCACCGTCGGTCATCACCACGCGGCTGACCTGGTGGCGACATTTGAGCGTGATACGCCCCGTAGCCATATGCTCGCGCACCCGCCGCTCGAACGGCGCGACCGTGCCCGGACCGGTGCCCCAGGTCAGATGGAAACGCGGCACCGAGTTACCGTGTCCGTTGGCCAGCGAACCGCCGCGCTCGGCCCAACCCACGACCGGAAACCAGCGCATGCCCTGCTCGTACAGCCAGGGCCGCATTTCGCCGGCGGCGAATTCGATGAAGGCTTCGGCGACCTTGCGCGGCCAGTAATCCTCGTCGCGATCGAAACCGGCTGAACCCAACCAATCGTTGAGGGCGAGTTCCGGGCTGTCCTTGATGCGCATGCGCCGCTGTTCGGGCGTATCGATCATGAACAACCCGCCGAGCGACCAGAAGGCTTGGCCGCCGACCGAATTCTCGCCTTCCTGTTCGACGATGAGCACCGACTTGCCGGCATCGGCCAGCTCAGCGGCTGCGACCAGCCCGGCCAGGCCCGCGCCAACCACGATACTGTCTGCTCTTTGAGTCATCCGCTGCTCCTCGTCGCACAGGCCCGTGTTACACGCGCGATCGAAATCGCTGTTGTGCATTCGAGTGTAGCCACCCGGCCCATAGGCGGCCAGTCGATTGCGCCCGGCCGGCCCGCGTCGGGCGCGGCGTCGTCAATCCCGGGCGATCAGCCAGTCAGCGATCTCGCCCCAGGTTTCGGTCAACGCGGTTTCGCTGGACACGATGCCGACATGACCGCCGCGGATGGTACGGCAGGTTACATCGTCGCTGGCCACGAATTTCGTCATCGCCTGACTGCAGGACGGCGTAACGATCGGATCGCCGCGGCCGCTTATATTGAGAATCGGCGCCTGCACGTTCGACAGATCAGCCGGCGGATCGGACATGGGCAGACGACCCTCGCCCAGCACGTTGTCGATCCACAGATAATCGATGAAGTCGGCCACTACGCCGCCCGGGTAAGCCACCATGTCGTCCAGAAACGCGGCGTTGGTCGCATGGTTGCTCACATACGCCTCGTCATGGAGATTCGCCGCCAGCCCGGCATAGCTGCGAACCGCTGCCATCGGACTGGTGGCCTTGAACACCAGCGAATTGAGCACGCCGGGCGAGCGCAGCAGCGTCGGCGGTATGTGGTGGGCGGTCAGCCCGGTCTTGTCGTGCGTCCAGTGGCCGGCACGGGCGAGCGCCTTGTAGCGTTCACCGAGCACGCCGTTGTCGTGATAGTCCACGGGCGCGCCCACCAGCACCAGGTTGGCGATACCTTCTGGCGCGATCGCCGCATGGCACAGGCTGAACAGCCCGCCGAAGCTCCAGCCGTGCAGGTTCAGGCGCTCTACCCCGCTGTGTGCGCGCACGCGATCGAGGGCAGCCGGCAGGAGGCGATCGAAATAATCCGCCAGCTGCAGATCATCCTGGGCACGGCGGGGCCGGCCCCAGTCGACCAGATACAGCTCGAAGCCGCGGGCGCGCAGATACCGCACAAGGCTGCGCTCGGGAAACAGGTCGTAGATGAGCATGTTCACGGCGAGCGGCGGCACGATCACCAACGGCGTGCGCTGGGTCGTTTTCGCGACCTCGACGCGGCTGCCGTCGGCCAGCTCGATTTCGCTTTCCGCGAGCGGCGGGTAATAGCGCAGCGATACCAGGCCATCGTCATGGATGACGTCGAACGGGGTTTGGCCTGCCTGCACCAGCGCCTGCCGATCGAAAACGCGCTGGCGCAGATGCCGCAGGCGGGCGCGACTGCGGACGAGCTCGCGGCCGACACGGTCGCGGGTGGCGGATAGCAGGGACATGGAGGTAACGCCTCGATCTCGAAGGAGGCCGAAGTCTAGGCGATTCTGCTGCGCCGCAACAACTCGATAACGAAGCAGAAATCGGGTTTGAAACCCGGCTCGTCATACCAAACTTCAGCTTACATCTATAGACGGAGCCCGCCATGCAGTACCGCACCCTCGGCAACAGTGGCCTGAAAATCTCCAAGCTCACCCTCGGCACCATGACCTTCGGCGGCGAAGGCTTCATGTCCAAGCTGGGCAACACCGGCGTCGATGAAGCCCGCCGGCTCATCGACATGAGTATCGATCACGGCGTCAATCTGTTCGATACCGCCAATATGTATTCGGCCGGCGTCTCCGAGGAAATCCTCGGCAAGGCGCTGGGCAACAAGCGCAACGACGTACTCGTGACCACCAAGGTGCGCTTTCCCATGGGCGACGGGCCCAACGAAGGGGGCCTGTCGCGCCTGCATATTCGCGAACAGGTCGAAGCCAGCCTCAAGCGGCTGAATACCGAGCATATCGATCTCTACCAGCTGCATATGTGGGACGGCACCACGCCGCTGGAAGAGACGCTGCAGCTCATGGACACGCTCGTCGGCCACGGCAAGATCCGTTACTACGGTATCTCCAACTTCTCGGCCTGGCATGCGATGAAGGTGATGCAGGTTTGCGAACGCGAGGGCTTTACCAAGCCGATCAGCCAGCAGATTCACTACACGCCGCAGGCGCGTGAAGCCGAATACGAGCTCATGCCGATGGCCCACGATGCCGGCCTGGGCACCATGATCTGGAGCCCGCTGGCAGGCGGTCTGCTCTCGGGCAAGTATCGCCGCGACAAGGATGCACCCGAAGGCACGCGCTTTTCCGAAGGCTGGCAGGAACCGCCGATCCACGACGAAAAACGGCTGTTCGACCTGATCGAAACCCTGATCGAGGTCGGCGATGCCCACGGCGTGTCCGCTGCCCAGGTGGCACTGGCCTGGATCACCGAACGCCCCGGCGTCACCACGGCGGTGATCGGCGCCCGCAAGGCCCACCAGCTGGAAGACAACCTCGCCAGCGCACAGCTCGAACTGAGCGCCGACGAGCATGCAGCGATCGAACGCGTGAGCCGGCCGCAGCTGATCTACCCGTACTGGCACCAGGCCATGGCCGCCAGCGACCGCTTCGGCGCGGCCGACTGGGTGCTGCATGCCGATCACGCCGAGGATTATCAGAAGTGATAGTCGGTAGACTCGCCTGAGGATCGGCCGTGAATTACGGCCGACAGACTGCCCCGCGGCATGGAAACGTGCCGTGGGGTTTTTTGTTTCAGTCACCGTCTCGGAGCGGGATGCTCGCCGCACGTTCCCAATCGACGCTGAGTTCAAGCTGAGATGGGTTTTCCTCGCTGCGCCGCGGGAAAAACTCGAGCAATGGGTCAAGGCTTGAAGACTTAAAATCCGAACCGTTCGCTTGCGGAATCGACGTTGCGGGTTAATTTCGGCTTGGGGTTTCGCGCTGCTGCGCGAGTGACTTTCATTTGCTTGTCCAGGTAAGTCACCAAAGCAAAGGACACCCTGTCTTGCGTCGGCGCTACGCGCCGATACCCTCCCATCGCAGCCGGCAAGCGGGACGGCGCTGCGCCCAAGGGGCCCTAATACAGGCAAGCGTCGCTATCGCTCGCTCAAGGTCACGTCTTCTGTAGGTCAGCTTAGCGAAGCGTAAGCCGACAAGAACGCAGCCACAGCCCCAGCATCAAGTACATGGTTGTATGGACGCCGCGCTACGGGCTAGCTGCCTGTACTCGGGCCCCGTGTGGAGCGAACGAGAAGCGCAGGACCGAAGGGTGTCCGGCGCACTGCGCCGGTGCGCGTAGCATGTTAGAGGATCGCCAAAGCGATCCGAGTTCTGCGCGCATCCCTTCGGACCGAGCATCGCAGTGGTTCGGCGCGCAGCGCCGACGCGTAACCCGGGCGTCTTTTCCTTTGCTTCCTTTCGTTTGGACGAGCAAACGAAAGGGAGTCGCGCTGAAGCGCGAAACGAAAGGTTCGACGAACTTGTGAGCGCCGAAAGACGCGCGGCCCTATCCGTTCACATCTTCAATCAACTCGCGGCGAATTCTTGCTTGAGGTTTCGCATCGCTGTCCATGCGACCATACAACCCGTGATCGATCTACACTCCCATTCCACCCGCTCGGACGGTCGCCTGACACCGACCGAACTCGTCGCCCGTGCCGCCGAAGCCGGCGTCGAAACTCTGGCGCTGACCGACCACGACACCATCGACGGCCTGGCCGAAGCCCGCGTGGCCGCGCAGGCCCACGGTATCCATCTGATAAACGGCGTCGAAATTTCGGTGACCTGGCAAAAACGCACGCTGCATATCGTGGGCCTGGCCTTCGACGAAACCGACGCCGGTCTTGCCGGTGGTCTGGCCGCCCTTCAGCAGGTCCGGCGTGAACGGGCCGAACGCATCGCCGCCAAGATCGAGAAACAGGGCGTTGCGAACGCGCTCGATCGCGCCCGCGCGCTGGCCGGCGACGGTCAGATCACGCGCCCGCATTTCGCCAGACTGCTGATCGAAGACGGCATCTGCCGTGATAATGCCCAGGCGTTCAAACGCTATCTACGCCCCGGCCGCGACGCCCATGTATCCGTGGAATGGACCACGCTGATCCGTGCCGTGCAATGGATTCAGGGCGCTGGCGGAATTGCGGTACTGGCCCACCCGTTCGGCTATAACTTCTCGGGCGCATGGCGCCAGCGCGCGGTGACCGCCTTCGCCGCAGCCGGCGGCGACGGGCTGGAAATCTGTACCGGCACCACCGACCGTCAACAGGAAGTCACCGCCGCACGCGATGCCGACCAACACGGTCTGGCCGGCTCCGTTGGTTCCGATTTCCATGCGCCCGAACAGTTCTGGCTCGCGCTCGGCCGCCTGCGCGCGCTGCCGGGCGGCATGCACAGCGTCTGGGACGACCCGCGCTTCGATAACTGAACTCAGTACACGTCGCGCAGATAGCGATGCTCGGAGGCCAGCGTCTCCACATAGCGTTTGGCCTGGGCCTCGTTCATCTGGCCCTGCTCCATCACGATATCGTGCAGGGCCGTGTCCACGTCCTTGGCCATGCGCTCGGCATCGCCACAGATATAAATCACCGCGCCCGCTTCCAGCCAGGCCCAGAATTCGCGTGCCTGTTCGCGCATGCGGTTCTGCACGTACACCTTCTCCTTCTGATCGCGCGAAAAAGCCAGCGTCAGCCGGCTGATCAGCCCCTCGCTGCGCCATTTTTCCAGCTGATCCTTGTAGATATGGTCCTTGGCCGATTCCGGGTTGCCGAAGAACACCCAGTTTCTGCCGGCGTCACCGCGCGCCTCGCGTTCCTGAAGGAACGCCATGAACGGCGCGATGCCGGT
>DJIE01000042.1:904-3246 GCA_002433465.1 Salinisphaera sp. UBA6602 | reverse complement strand
TCGGCTGGATATACATCGGCACTTCGCCGTGGCGCGACAGGCGCTTGGCCAGAAAGGTCGATGCCACACCCTTGTAGCCGCGCCCATAGACGGCCGTTTTCACCACGGCGACGGTCGTATGGATCTCCTTGGGATACGGACGCGATGACGACGCAATGGAATACAGCCGCGGCTGGAGCGGGCCAAGCGCATCGATGAGATCCTGCAGCTTCGGCCGCGCGCTGGGATAGACGCGTACGATCTCGAGCAGCGTCTGGCCCTCTTCCACGCCGCGCTCGGCAAGCATGCGCAGGTCCTCGGCCTCGTCGGCGTCGGTGGCCGCCGCGGCGAGCACCGACACCGCGTCGTCGGTCGGCTTGGTGATATCGACGTCCTTGAGCAGGACCTGGCGCAGCAGCTTGTTTTCGCCGTCGTGCGATTTGACCTTTTCGCCGCCCGAGGCGTCGATATCCGCGAGAATCGCGTCCACCGTGCGCGGGTCGTTCTCGGGATAGATGCCCATGGAGTCGCCGGCCTCGTACTCGATGCCGGAGTCGCCAAGGTCGATCACCACATGGCGGGTATCCTTGCTCGAGCCCTCGGCATTGAGCGGCGTGCTCGACTTGAGCTTGGCCATGTAAGGGTTGTCGCGGGTGCCCAGCGGCGCTTTTTTCTTCGGCTTGGGTTGCGGTTTGGGCGTGTCCTCTTGTTCGGCCGCGCCGCCCTTGGCCGCTTCCTGTTCGGCCACCAGCTCCTTGAGTTTGCGTTCGGTTTCCTTCGCGCCCGGCACACAGCGGTTCAAGTCCTCGCCTTCGAAAGCGATGGCTTCTGCATAGGTCTTGCACAGATAGCCGCACTGCCCGCAGTCGAGCTGGGCCATGGCGGCCATGAGCTGGCGCTCGTGGGGCTTGCCTTCCGCCAGCTCCATGCGCTCTTCCATTTCCATGCCCGGATCGTGCCAGGGGAAGGATTCCTTGGCTTCGCCGCCGCCCTGCTCGGCGCCGCCGAGCGAGCCTTCCCAGCCGGCCAGCGCGGAGATCAGGCCGTTGAGCCATTCGCGCTGCTCGGCTTCGAACGGCGCGTCCTCGGGAATCAGATCGACTTGTGTGGGCATGTTCTACCTCGTGCTGGGGCCTTGTCTCGTGTCCGCTTCAAACATTTTCGTAGATGGACACAGAGTTGAAAGCGGTGATATTCATCTCGACAGCGGCTCGCTAACAGGCTGTTGTCGGATTACGCCTTCGGCTAATCCGACCTACGCATACAGCCGGCAAAAGCGCTTCTCGCGACCATTTGTCGTCTTCGTCTGCGTTCATCCAAGAACGATTGATCGATTTTCAAAGTCAGGCCGTGCGTTGCGTATCTTCGCTGGCGTCGTCCGGCGTACGGTCGTAATCATCCGTGGCCGCGTCGTCGCGTTCGCTCTTGACCGCTTCGGGCGTGTCGGCCCGGGCTTCGGCTTCGGAATAGGCTTTCTCTTCGGATTCGCGCTGTGCCTTGCCCGCTTTCTCCGAGCGTTCGGCGAGCCGGGCCTTGAGTTCGTCGATATCCTGCCGGCGCGCGTAGGCCACGAAGCGCTCGCCGGCGCGGCGCTCGTCGAGATAAAGCCCGAGCAGGTTTTCCAGATAGGCGTTCAGGTGCACGACCGGAATAGCCGTCGCCAGCTCGCGGGCGATGCCCTGCTCGTTTTCGTAGCCGCCGCCGATATAGACATGAAAACCGTCGACCTGGTCGGCCTCTTCCGGATCGTCGGCCTCCGGGTCGGCCACGCGCGCACCGAGCAGGCCGATATCGCCGACATAATGCTGGGCACAGGAGTTCGGACAGCCGGTCATATGAATATTGAGCGGTTCGTCCAGATCGAGCGTGGCTTCGAGATGGTCGACCAGCTTGAGCGCGTTGCCCTTGGTTTCGGCATTGGCGAACTTGCAGCCGAAGCTGCCGGTACAGGCCACCATGCCGGTACGCGCGGGGCTGGCGTTGACGTGCAGGCCGAGCTTCTCGATACCGCCGACCAGCGCGTTCATGTCGGACTTGTCGACGTTGCCCAGCACCAGGTTCTGCCAGACCGTCGTGCGCATCTTGGAATCGGCATAGCGGTCGGCGAGATCGGCCAGGCCGTGCATCTGGGGAATGGTCAGCTTGCCGACCGGCAGCACGATGCCGACATATTGCTTGTCGTCGCCGTGATCGTGGATACCGATATGGCCGGCTTTTTCTACCGGATGCCGCGCTTCGCAGCGCGACAGCGGGTAGCGCCGCAGCGTGAACGGCAGCTGTTTCTGCACTTCGCGCATGAACTTGTCGAAGCCCCAGCGATCAAGCACGTACTTCAGGCGGGCCTTGTCGCGGCTGGTGCGATC
>DJIE01000042.1:0-565 GCA_002433465.1 Salinisphaera sp. UBA6602 | reverse complement strand
AAACACGTGGAGCACGGCATGGGCCACGGCCACGCATTCCTCGGGCTTGAGCATGACGCCGGTATCGCGGGCAAAATCCTTGTGCCCGGTGATCCCGCCCAGACCCATCCGGAAATAGGGCCGGCGTGGGAGCGGGCCGTCGGCTTTCGGCAGCACGGCCGAAAAGCCGATGTCGTTGGTGCCCTCGAGCGCGCTGATACGGCCACCGCCGTCGAAGGCGATATTGAACTTGCGCGGCAGCCCGTAGAGCTCGCGATGGTTGAGAATGTGGTGGTGCATCTGCTTGCAGTACGGCGTGACATCGATCAGCTCGTCCGGGTCGATGCCGGCCAGCGGGCTGCCGGTGATGTTGCGGATGTTGTCGCCGCCCGAGCCCTGGACCACCAGGCCGACATCGGCGAGACCGGTGAGCACGTTGATCGGGTCCTTGGCGCCGATCTCGCGAATCTGCAGATTGGCGCGGGTGGTGACGTGGGTATAGCCGCCGCCGTAGGTTTCAGCCAGGTCCGCGACCGCGCGGAACTGGTGCGACGAGAAAATACCGCCCGGCATGCGCAGCCGGCAC
>DJIE01000122.1:15319-21629 GCA_002433465.1 Salinisphaera sp. UBA6602 | reverse complement strand
ATACCGACCGGTCCGCCGACGTGGTCGAGCACGATGGCGGTGTCCGGAAACGCCCGCGCCAGGTCGACCAGATCGGGCAGCTGGGGCTCCAGCAGCCAGGCATCGAAACTCAGCCCGCGCGGTGCGAGCTCGGCAAAGCCCTTGCGAAAATCCGCGTCGCGCAGCAAGTGGGCCGGCGTGCCCCGCGTGGACAACGGCCCCAGCACGTTGTCATCGGCATCGTAGGCCGCACTATGGCGAATGCCGCGAAAGCGCCCCTGCCCGGCCGCCAGATGGGCCTCCAACACCTCGGCCACGTCCGCGCCCAGGCGCAGATCGGCATGGCCGACAATGCCTGCACAGGCGCGCGTATCGCCATAGACGCCGCTGGCCGCCACCGCGGCCACGCCGTTGACGAACTCGGTTTCGCCCACGCTGCGCAGGGCTTTCGCGCCCTCGGCGCGGTACATGGCCCGGCATTCGATGAACACCGTCGCGCGGATGTCGTGGCCGCTGTCGGTATCGGCCAGCAGCTCGTCGAGCATGTAGCGCGAGCGATCGCGCAGCATGCGGCTGAAGCCATGCTCGGCAAACGGCATGGCGCCCAGAGCCAGCCGTGAACGATCCCAGAGATGATGATGGGGGTCGATGATCGGGCGGTCGGGGTCGAGTACGTCGGCGTTCGCGGCCATGGGGCTCCTCAGCGCATCAGGCGATTCGTTGTTGTGCAGGCAACTTACCACCGAACGAGCGTTCGTTTCTTGAAAGACCGCGCACGGTTATTTGATGTAGCAGACATATTCAGGCTTGCTAGAGGTCTCGTGGTTTCATCGGACCCCTCACATGAGTGCTTATCGAGACGGCATACGCCTGGGCGTTGCCGGCGCGGCCGCGGCCGCGGCGATCTATTTTCCGCAGCCGCTGGCCGCGCGTATCCAGACCAGCTTCGATGTATCGGTGCTGTGGGCCGCGATGCCGATGACGTTCGCCTTCATCGTGCTTACCTCGGGGCCGGTGTTGTTCGGGCGTTTCATTACCGTGGCGCGGGCGATGCGTATCGTCATCGTCACCGAACTGCTGCTGGCCGCGCTGTTCGCGGCACAGGCCGTGGCGTTCGATTCGCTGCCCTATTTCACCCTGCGCGCGCTGCAGGTGTTTCTGCTGCCGTTGCTCATTCCGGCCGTGATCACCGGTTCATCCAATATCCAGGGCTCGGACAATCGCGCCCGCGACCTGGCGTTCTATACCGCGGGCACCATCGTCGGCGGGGTGGGCGGCCGGCTGATTGCGGTCGGTTCGGTCACCTTCGAACACTGGCAGATCGGCAGCCTCGCGATCACGGCGATGCTGCTTTTCTCGGCCTGGCTGCTGCGCGACCCGCCCGAACTGGCCAGCGAAATACCGCGCCGGCCGACCACCGCTGGCGATACGACGATCGCGCCGGTCGAACAAAAGAAGAGCTGGCGCTGCCAGGTGACTCTGTCCTACCCAGGCCTGGCACTGGCTTTTGGCGTATTGACCACGGTACTCACCTGTTTGCCATTCGAAATCGGCTACAAGCGGGGCGGCGCATTGATGCTGGCCATCGTCTACGGCGGTTACGCCGTCGGCATTGCCACATCGCTGGGCGCACCCGCGATCACGCGTATCAGCCGCGGCTTGCCCAATGCCACACTGGTGGCGGCCATTCTGTTCGTCGTCGGCCTATGCGGCGTGATTCAGGGCTCGTTCCCGGCGCTCGTCGTGGGCGTGGTGCTTCTGTGCGGCAGCATGGTGTTTCAGCAGGCCACACAGATCGTGTTGCTCAACGACTACTTCGCCCGTTCGCAGTCCGGCACGGTGAGCGCCTTGTTCGTGGCCGCCGTATTCGCCGGTGGCACGCTGGGCTCCAGCGTCATGGTGTCGCTCTACGAATGGGCCGGCTGGGGCGTGGTGATGGGTATTTGCCTGGTCTTCGCTGCGGTAGCCGGTTATTGCGTGTATGCCGCGGCCCGAGGCCAGCATCGGCAAGCTAGCGTTTGAATCGGGCGCCTGAATTACTGGCGCCTGGCTTTGCGTCCCGGCAGACTGCGCCGGTGTTTTCGTTTCGAGCCGGCATATGCCCATGATCATTCTTCACCATTACGAGGCGTCGCCTTTTTCTGAGAAAGTCCGGGCCGTGCTGGGCTACAAGCAGCTCGAATGGCAGTCGGTACTGATTCCGCGCATCATGCCCAAACCCGACCTGGTCGCCCTGACCGGCGGCTATCGCAAGACGCCGGTCATGCAGATCGGGCGCGACATCTATGCCGATACGCATCTGATCACACGTCAGATCGAGCGACTCTCGCCGGCACCCGGCCTTTTTCCGGAGACCGATATCGCGAGCGTCATCGGGCTCGAACAGCTCGGCGACAAGCGCCTGTTCCTGGCCGCCGTACCGGTGATGTTTCGTCCAGCCGGTCGTAAGGTGCTCATCGAAAAACTCGGCGAAGACTATCTGGCCAGCTTTGGTGCCGACCGCGCGGCGTTATTCAAGGGCGGCCATGTCGTACGCCCGGACGCGGCGTACTCCGACGCCGTTCTGCCGCCCACGCTCGATGCGCTGGATCGACAGCTGACCGACCGCGACTTTCTGTTCGGCGAGCGCCCCTGCATTGCCGATTTCTCGATCTATCACCCGCTCTGGTATATCCGCTCGAACCCCGGCGTAGCACCCCTGCTTGATGATTACCCGAACCTGCTGGGCTGGGCCGATCGCATCCGCGCGCTGGGACACGGCACCCGCGAGGAGATCGATGCCGGCCAGGCACAGCAGATCGCCGCGCGCTGCGAGCAATGGCAACCGCTGCCGGCCGCAGTCGAAGCCGGACTCAAGCCCGGCACACGGGTTTCGGTCGCGGCCACCGATTACGGCACCGAACCCAGCCAGGGCGAGCTGGTATCGATCGCGGCCGAGAGCATGACCATTCAACGCGACGGCCCGGACGGACAGCCCGTTCGCGTGCATTTCCCGCGCGACGGTTTTCGTATCGAGGCAGTACAGGCGTAGTCCAGCCAGGCCCCGCCGTCGGCCTATTGCGAAAAAACCGAGCCGGGGCGTTGTACCAGCCCGTCCATGCCACCATCATCGTTTCATCAACCCGACCCGCCGATAGAGGCCGAGTCATGAAACGAGCACTGGGCGCGATGGCCGCCAACTGGTTGCGCAAACCGGAAAACCAGGAACGTATCAAGCGCACCGCGCGCGACGTATGGGGCAAGTTCCAGCAGCGCCGCGAGGCCGCAAAACTCCCAGCGCCGGCACCAAGGGCCCACAGGGCCAGCGACCCACCGAGCGCAACGCCCCCGCCAGCCACGATGAATGAGCCGTATTCGCTACGCGCAGGCGGCGCGGGGCTGCTCGCAATGCTCGCGGCCGTGCTTCTGGCCGGCTGCGCGGGCGGCCCGCCCGAGGATCCAACCGAGCCGGCCTATCAGCGCTATTGGCAGTGTGCCTATGCTGCGGCCATGCCCTATGCGGCGGACTACAGCGTAAGCCCGCGCAGCGCGGCCGCAAGGGCGCAGTCGGCCTGCGATAACGTCTACCGCGCGTATCGCGATGCCCGCATCAGCTACGTGCGCTCGGTGGTCCCGGCCCAGGATCGCGCCATGGCCACCACGCTGGGCAGCCAGGCCGCGCGGGAGCGCTACAAGATGGTCACCCAACGCCTGACCGAGCTGGTCGCCGAGGCGCGTTGAAGCCGGCGGCGCCGGCACGCGCCGCTGTTGGCGGCTATGCCCGGCGCGTTTCGCATATCGGATTACGGGCAGCGCGGCCGTCTTTGATACCGTCGGTCATGAATTGGATGCACCGACCGACGAGCCCCACCATGACTGCGCAAGCACTGCCCGACACCATGCACGCGATGCGGCTGACCGGCCACGGCGGCGTGGACAAGCTCGTCTACCAGGACGATGTGCGCACCCCCACACCCGGGGCCGGCGAAGTAGTGGTCCGTGTGACCGCCACGGCCAAGAACAATACCGACCGCAAGGCTCGTGAAGGCCTCTACCCGACGCGTGAAGCCGGCGACGTGACCTCGTTCGCGATCGGCGGCACGCCCACGCTGACGTTCCCGCGTATCCAGGGCGCGGATATCGTCGGCCGGGTGGCAGCGGTCGGCGACGGCATCGATGCCTCGCGCATCGGCGACCGGGGCCTGCTGGACTTCAATATCTACGGCGAGACAGTCGACGGCCCTCGGCGCGACATCAACCTCACCCCCGACTACTACGGCCACGGCGCCGACGGCGGCTATGCCGAGTATGTGGCCGTGCCCGCCGACCAGTTCCATGCCATCGACAACGATCTGAGCGACGCCGAACTGGCCAGCCTGGGCATGTGCTCCTACCAGACCGGCTACCACATGCTCACGGCGGCGAATATCGTCGCCGGCGAGCGCGTGCTGGTTACCGGCGCCAGCGGCGGCGTGGGTACGGCACTCATCCAGCTGTGCCGGGTGATCGGCGCCATTCCCTACGCGCTGAGCACGCCCGACAAGGCCGATGCGCTGCGCGCGCTCGGCGCCGAAGCGGTGTTTGATCGTGCCGATATGGAGAACTTCACCCAGACGGTTCGTGAGGCCACCGGCGACGAACCCATCGATGCGGTCATGGATCTGGTGGGCGGCGACATGACGCATCGCTTCATCGATACGATGATCTTCGACATGGGCCGGCGCAGGACCTATCCGCGTCTGAGCATCGCCGGTGCGAGCGGCGGCAATGTCAGCGAGGTGCTTTGGACGCGTATCTATCTCTATCAGGTGCAGATTTTCGGTGTCTCCCACGGTACCCGCGATGAGGCCGAACAGCTCATGCGCTGGATTCGCGGCGGTGAGCTTCAGCCGGTGTTGCATGCCGCGTTCAAGCTCTCGGACCTGCATGAAGCCGAGCGCTATTTCGTGGATCGGTCGAGCAATTACCTGGGCAAGATCGTGATCGTACCCGACAGCCAGTGGGACCAGCACGGCGCCCGCTACGCGCTGAGCGCCTAAACACGCCGAATTCGCAGCAGCATTTTGCAAGAGACCGTGGCATGAGCGCAGAACTGACGTTTCAGATCATCGATACCCATGCCGGCGGCGACGTCAGCCGCATCGTCGTGGGCGGCATCATCCGCCTGCCCGGCGCAACGGTACGCCAGCAGATGGAATACCTGCGCGACCATGCCGACGGCCTGCGCACCGTCCTGCTCGAAGAGCCCTACGGCATCCCGGAGATGTCGGTGGACCTGATCGTGCCGCCGTCCAATCCCGAGGCGCAGGCCGGCTATATCATCATGGAAGTGATGGGTTACCCCATCTATTCCGGCTCCAACACCATCTGTACGGCCACTGCCCTGCTCGACAACCACATGATCCCCAAGCGCGAAGGCCGCCAGCAGTTCGTGCTGGAATCGCCCGCCGGGCGCGTGGCGATCGAAGCACGGGTCGAGAACGGCGTAGTCGAGGCCATCACCTGCGAAGGCCTGCCCAGCTATATCGATACCCATCGCGCCACGATTCACGTGCCGCTGATTGGTGAGGTGACCTACAGCATTGCCTATAGCGGCGGCTTCTATGCGCTGGTGGACGCCGCCGAGCTGGGCTTTTCGCTGACCCGCGACGAGGAGTCGCGGCTGGCCCACTGTGCCCAGGCGATCGTCGAGGCGATTCTGCAAGAACGCGGCTTTTCCCATTACGAGCTCGGCGATGTCGGGCCGCTGCCGTTTCTGCACTTCATGGGCGAGGTCGAACAGACCGGAGCCGGCCACTATCGCTCGCGCTCGGCCACCTATGTACACCCCGGCGTGATCTGTCGCAGCACCACGGGCACCGGCACCTCCGCGCGCATGGCGTTGATGCACTACGAAGGCCGCATGCAGCCGGGCGATACCCTGGAAACGGTGTCGCTGCGCGGATCGAGCTTTCTGGGCACGTTCACGCGCGTCGCCCGGGCCGGCGGCTACGACGTGGTGGAAAACACCATCACCGGCAAGGCCTACGTCCTCGCCCGCTCGCAGATCGTTGTGAACCCGGACGACGAACTGGTCGACAGTTCCCAGCTGCGCGGCATCCTGACCTGCACACAATCTCGGGACTAAGTTTTGCGTGTTCGCTCGTCGCGGCGGGCGCGTCGTTCTTGGATGTATTCATTCCGCCTATGAACGCAACAGGCGGAAGTGGCGGACCGGTTTCGCGGCGCCGTACAACGACCGCGTTGGTCGCCGACCTGACCGAGCCACGCACGGCCAATGCACTGTCCGCTCATGACGCTTTCGAAAGGACGCTACGGCGCAACGGCTTCGAAATGGCGGGCGATCGCGCCC
>DJIE01000122.1:8211-14997 GCA_002433465.1 Salinisphaera sp. UBA6602 | reverse complement strand
CGGCGTGGTCAACCAGACATCGTCGCGCGCGGCCGCGACATGGGCCAGCGCTTGGCGTAAGACGCGCAGGCGAAACGGCTGGCCGACGATATAAGGGTGCAGCGCGATGCCCATGACCAGCGGCTGCTGTCGCGCCTGCTCGCGCATCTCGTCGAACTGGTCGACGATACGGGCAGCGAACTCGCGATAGTCGATATGGTGGGCCACGATCGACGGGATGTCGTTGATCTCCTGCGGGTAAGGCACCGATAGAATGCGTCCGCCGTCGCGGGTGGCCATCCAGGTGGGTTGATCGTCGTGGCACCAGTCCAGGTGATAGCCAAAGCCGGCTTCGGCCAGCAGATCCGGGGTGATCTCGCTTTGCGCGATCCACGGGCCGAGCCAGCCGGCAGGCGTTTCGTCGAACGTTTGGCTTAGACGAAAGCGTGATTCGGCAATCAATGCAGCCTCGCCGGCTTCGTCGAATTCGTTCTGGGATTCGCTGTTGGTACGCCCGTGGGCGATCAGCTCGGTATGCAGGCGTTCTCGATAGGCGGTGACCAGTTCGGGGCAGTAGTCGGCGATCGAGCTGTTCACGATCAACCCCACCGGCAGATCAAGTGCTTCGAACATCTCCAGCATGCGCCAGGCCCCCACGCGGTTGCCGTAGTCGCGCCAGGAATAGTTGAGCACATCCGGTTCGCGCCGCCCGGTCGCAAGCGCGGCGCCGTGGCCCTGGCCGAAATCGAAGTGTTCAAGATTCAGCCCGATATACACCGCCAGCCGCCGGCCCTCGGGCCAATCGAAGTCCGGCCGGTCGACGATGGCGCTGTAACGATAGCGCCCGTGGCTTCGAGTGGTTCGTGGCATGGCAATACAGGCAGGAATGGCTGCTCAAGTGTAATTGCGGGATGCATACGTCGGCCATCTGCGCTAGCGTCGAGGGTGGGGGCAAGCGATGCATTCTGGACACACGAAGCGACCCAGGTTTCTGATCGGCGTACTGCTGGTACTACTCGCGGGCGCGCTCGCGGCGGCCGAGCCGCCGCAGGTCACACTCGCCGAGCGTTATGACGGCCAGACCGATCTGGCCGACTACTGGGTAAGCGAAAAATACGACGGCGTACGCGGCTACTGGACCGGCACGTCATTGATCACCCGCGGCGGCACGCCGATTGATCCGCCGGCCTGGTTCACCGCCGGCTGGCCCGATACGTCCATGGACGGTGAGCTGTGGATAGACTACGGCGAATTCGCCCGCGTTTCCGGCATCCTGCGAACGCACGACGCCCAGGATAGCGACTGGCGCCAGATCAGCTATCGCGTATTTGACCTGCCCGCGCACGGCGGCAATTTCGATAAACGCGTGCCGGCCATTCGCGAAACCGTCGCTGCAATCGACCAGCCCTGGGTAGTGGCGATTCGTCAGTTCAAGGTCGAGGATGCGGCCGCGCTCGATGCAGCACTCGACGCCGTGCTCGCCCGCGGGGGCGAAGGCCTCATTCTGCACCGCGGGGACGCGCCCTATCGTTCCGGGCGCAGCGACGACCTGCTCAAGCTCAAGCCCTACGACGACGCCGAAGCCATCGTCACCGCCATCAACCCCGGTCAGGGCCGGCTCGAGGGGCTGATGGGCTCGCTCGACGTGCGTACACCCGACGGCCGCGAATTCGCCATCGGCAACGGCTTCACCGACGCGGAGCGTGCCGAGCCACCGCCGGTCGGCAGCTGGATTACCTACCGATACAACGGCGAAACCGCGACCGGCCTGCCGCGGTTTGCCCGTTTTCTCCGGCGACGACCCGGCGGGCCACCGCCCGAACCGCAATCACAGCCCTAAGCCCTGGCTCAAGCGAATAGCCACCGCGAAGTGCCGACCACCGCAACCGTGGCCAGCATCAGCGCCGTGGGGTAGAAACAGGCAGTGAAACCCAGCGAGCGCGCCGGCGCGCCGCGTTCGTAGCCGGTGAAAAACAGAATACGGCCGAGCACGAACGCGATGGCCGCGAGCACCACGGACGACAGTGTGTCGATAGGCATGAGCAGCGCCCAGGCAAAATACGCGACCACGGCCAGCATCACCTGCTCGTGCGTGTTCTGGGCCAGCGCGCGCAACAACTGCACGCGCGACGAGCCCTCGGTGAGACCGGCGCCGTCGATATCTGCCGCATGAAAGAAGCGATGCTTTGCGATACGCCCAATCGCGACCATAAGGCAGAGTGCCGGCAATAAGGACGCACCGCTGGCAATCGACAACCGCGTGGCCAGGTCGTTGTCGAACGGGCCGAATACATCGACGAACGCGCCGCCCCACACCACGACAGCCGCCACGATGGCACCTGCGGCCATGCCGCGAAGCACGCCGCGCTGATGGGCCGATAAGTGCCGCATAGAAGCGCCGGACGCGTATTAGATTTTGACTTCGAATCCCTCGAACTGGGGCGGGCCGAGATAGATATCGCGGCGTGCGCCCGCATTCGCATGGGCCTTGCGAAAGGCCTCGCTCTGGGTCCAGGCCTCGAAGGCCGCGCGCGATTCCCACTCCGAGTGCGAAGCAAACAGGGTGTACTCGTCGTTGGTTGCGCCCTGCAACATATTGAACTGCTTGAAGCCAGGTACGCCCTCAAGATGACTGTCGCGCTCACGCCAGATCGCGAGGAACTCTTCTTCGCAGCCGGGCTTGATCTTGAAACGGTTCATGGCGATGAACATGGCCTGCTCCCATCTATGAAAAACCGTTGCGAGTATACGCATCGCCCGGCGGCCCATGACACGACGATCATTGCGCAATACAGCTACAATGGCGCGCTTTGTGAACGGGCCTCGCCGTCGCGCCTGCCCTACCAGGAGCCGTTTTGCTGATTCGTATTCTCGAAATCACGGTGCCGGTGTTCGGCATCATCGCCCTGGCCTATGCCTACGGTCGCCGGCGCCCGACCGATCTACGCGATGCGAACCGGCTCAACATCAACATCTTCACCCCGGCGCTGATCTTTCATGCCCTGACCGAGCGCTCACAGGGCGGGGACCACTTCATCAGTGCCGCGATCGGCGCCACGGTCATCGTACTCGGCTCGGGCCTGCTGGCCTGGGCCTGGGTACGATTCACGAAACGTGACCCGGCGGTCTATATCGGCCCGGCAATGTTCAACAACTGCGGCAACCTGGGCCTGCCGCTGGCTATCCTCGCCTTCGGCGACGATGCCCTGCCGTTGGCCGTGGTGCTGCTGGTCACTGAAAACCTGCTGCAATTCACCGTTGGCCTGTGGCTGCTGGGCGACTCGATTCATATCAAGCGTCTGGCGACCAACCCGATGCTGGTGGCCACGTTTGCCGGCGTGCTCGGCATGGTCATGGACTGGCATGCCCCCGCGATGATCGAGCCCGGTATTCGCATGCTCGGCGAGATATCCATCCCGCTCATGCTTGTCGCGCTGGGCGTGCGCCTGGCCGACGGCGCGCCGGGCCAGTGGTCCGCCGGCTTCTGGGGTGGACTGGCCTGCCCGCTCACCGGCCTGATCGTGGCCGTGCCCTGGGTATTGATCACCCAGCCCGCCCCGCCGCTGGCCGCCCTGCTGATCGTATTCGGCGCCCTGCCGCCGGCCGTGCTCAACTACATGCTCGCCGAACAGTTCGAGATCGCCCCGCAGCAGGTCGCTGCGATCGTGGCCGTCGGTCATGTAATCGCGCTGGCGGTCATACCGATTGCGCTTTATTGCGTGCTATAGCGCCTGGATTGCGATCGCTTGCCCGGTTACGCTTCATGCTGGAAAAGACGTCAGCGAAGCCGCGAGGGTAATTGGCTCGGATTCGCCTTGCCGTGCGTACACGCGAGTATCGTAATTCGGCTTTTTTGCACCTGATACCAAACCAGAAACGGAAATCGGCGCAGCGCTGCTCGCCGTATACGGCGGTATTTCTGCGGGTCCACTAGGGCGTCGAATTCAGCGTTGAACTCGGCTGCCAAGCCGGCCTGCTGCTGTTCGTACCACTGCTGCGCTTCAACCACATCGCGTCGACGCTAGACGTTGTCGATCAAGGCAGCTGGCGTTTGAGGCGCTCGCGAACGTCGGACCACGGACTTTCGTCAACCGGATTAGCTTCAGCATCGGCGATACGCGCATCCAGTAATGACTGCTCGGCGGCTGTTACCGGCACCTCTTCCGTACCAATCGTTTCCCACACCGCCTCAATGAACTCCAATCGCTCAGCGAGCGAGAGTTCTTTGACCTTGGATATTAGGTTCGTATCGATCATGGGTAGCGAATAGCGTAATCAACGCATCCGCAATACGCCCACAACGGACTGCCGGATTCAAACCGGCGGCAGCGCACGATTCATGTGGCCATTACCGATCGGCACGGGGTCGAACGCCAGCGCGTTCACGCCCTCGATACAGGCAATATTCAGCCCATACTCCGACGGGTTGCTACGTCGTTTGTGGTGGGTATACACGCCGCACAGGCTGCAGAAGAAATGTTCGGCCACCCGCGTGCCCCAGCGATAGACCGAAAGTACGTCTTCGCCTTTGACGACGGTGACATGGGTCGTGGGCACGCTGGCCATCACATACCCTTTTCGGCTGCAAAGCGAGCAATCACATCGTCTGAGATTCTCGAGGCCGTTATCGAATTCAATCGTCAGCTCGACCGCGCCGCAATGGCAGGCGGCCTTTCGAAATTCCGTCATGACGTTTCCTCACGGGCACTAACCTTCAACCGCGTCAAGATAGCGCATGTGTACCCGCACGCCGCAGCTCGGCTGCGACCGGGCGCTGTCATACCTGAACAACTGACACAAAAAAACCGACCGATCACACGACCGGCCGGCTTTTTTTGACGTGGGCTGTGAGTTAACCGATCAGTTCTGTTCGCTCAGGAACGGATAGTCGGTATAGCCCTTTTCGTCGCCGCCGTAGTAGGTGGCTTCGTCCGGCTTGTTGAGCTCGGCGCCGACACGGAAGCGCTCGACCAGATCCGGGTTGGCGATATAGGGACGACCGAAGGCCGCACCGTCGCCGAGACCCTTCTCGATGAGCGCCTCGGTGCTCTCGGCGGTGTAGTGGCCGCAGAAGATCAAGGCGCCGTCGGCGAAGCGTTCACGCATGGCCTGGCGAAACTCGTCGGTGAGCTTGATATCGCCGCCGGCCCAGTCGGGCTCGTTGATATGCAGATAGGCCAGACCGCGCTTGTTGAGCTGTTCGGCCATGTAGAAGGCCATCGCCTTGGGCTCGTCGTCGGTGAGCCCGAAGATTTCGATGAACGGCGATAGGCGAATGCCCACGCGATCCGCGCCCATCACTTCGACGACGGCATCGACGACTTCGAGCGGCAGACGGGCCCGGTTTTCGATCGAGCCACCGTAGGCGTCGGTACGCTTGTTGGAGCCGGTGGCCATGAACTGCTGGAGCAGATAGGCGTTGGCGGCATGCACTTCGACCATGTCGAAGCCGGCCCGCTTGGCCCGGATGGCGGCCTGGCGATATTCCTCGACCACTTCGGGGATTTCCTTGGTTTCCAGCGCGCGCGGCGTGGAGGAATTCTGCAGGCCTTCGCTGCCGTCCTCGAACTGGACGTAGGACTGGGCGCCTTCGCCGCGAATGGCGCTCGGCGCGACCGGCTTGCGCCCGTCCGGATGCACCATTTCATGGCCCACGCGCCCGACATGCCACAGCTGCAGGCACATGCGACCGCCAGCGTCATGCACGGCGTCCACCACGCCTTTCCAGCCGGCTTCCTGTTCGTCGGTGAAGATGCTCGGCGTGAATACATAGCCGCGCGCGGACTCCGAGATGTTGGTCGCCTCGGAGATGATCATGCCCGCACCGGCGCGCTGGGAATAATAGGTGCGCTGCATTTCGCCCGGCACCTGATCGCGACAGCGCGCACGTGTCAGCGGCGCCATGATCACGCGGTTGGGCAACTGGAGGGCGCCGAAATCGATCGGCGAGAGAAGTTTGTCGACAGCCATTGGATTTCCTTGATCGAAAGATCGTGTGATAGCCAAGGAGTTGGTGGTCGCGAATGGCAAATCAAGTCGGTCGTGCACAACGCTTTCTTGCGCCGAACGCAAAGCCGGGCACAAAAAAGGCCCTGCCGCAGCGCGACAGGGCCTGAACTCGCCTGGCTGCGCTTATTCGGCCTTGACCGTCAGCGTGCCCTTCATGCCGGCCTGGAAGTGGCCCGGGAAGGTGCAGATATAGGTGTAGTCGCCCGGCTCTTCCGGCGCGGTGAACGTCACCGTATCGGATTCGCCGCCGCCGACGAGGCCGGTATGGGCGACGATCTGGTCGCTCATTTCTTCCGGCACATAATCGTTGGCCTTGGCGCTCATCGCGGCTTCGTCGACCTTGGCCGCATCGGCATCCGCCTTGAGCAGAATCCAGTTATGCGCCATCGCCGCAGCCGGCAGCTTGCTGTTGTTGACCAGCTTGACCGTGACTTCTTCACCCGGCTTGACGGTGATCGATTCCTGGCTGAACCGCAGGCTGTTGGTGCCTTCGATCTCGACCGTCTTGGCCTGGGCAGCAACCGCCAGGGTAGACAGCGCAGCGAACAGCGTGAACAGGATCGTCTTCTTCAACATGTCGTTTATCTCCATTGATTTTGTTTATGCACAATGCAAGCAATACCGGCGATACGCAAGCTGTGACGGGTTCGCCACGGCATCAGCAAAGGCCACCCTATCGCCGCCCCAATCGCAACAAAGTCTAGTGAAGGCGGCTGAATCGGGGCTGACGCATCGCCATTGACCGCGGCTAGAACACGATCACTTGGCGGATGGCCTCGCCGGCCGCCAGCCGTTCGA
>DJIE01000122.1:4122-7910 GCA_002433465.1 Salinisphaera sp. UBA6602 | reverse complement strand
TGGCCTCGCCGGCGGCGAGCCGCTCGAACCCGGTATTGATTTCGTCGAGCGTGAGCCGGTGCGTAAGCAGCCGATCCACCGGCAGACGCCCGGCCTGGTAGAGCGCGATGTATTCGGGGATATCGAGCTTGGGCACATGGCCACCCAGATACGAGCCCATGAGGGTGCGCTCCTGGGCCACGAGCTGCGTCGGGGACACCGGCAGGCGCACGTCCGGATGCGGCAGGCCGGCGGTGACCGTCTTGCCGCCCTTGCCGGTGGCCGCGAAGGCGAACTCCAGGGCTGGCTGTACGCCAGCGAATTCCGCGGCCACGTCCACGCCGCCGTTCGTCCATTCCTTGATCTTGTCGAGGGCGTCCTCGTCCTTGGTATTGACGGTGGCGGTGGCGCCCAGCTCGCGCGCACGCTCGAGCTTGTCATCGTCGATATCGGCGGCGATCACCTGCGACGCGCCGCCGGCAATCGCACCCAGTACGGCCGACAGGCCCACGCCGCCGAGGCCGACTACGAGTACGGTCTGGCCCAGACGTAGATTGGCGGTATGCACCATCGCGCCCACGCCGGTGAGCACGGCACAGCCGAAGATGGCGGCGATCTCGAAATCCAGGTTCTTGTCGATCTTGACCAGGGATTCGGTGCGTACCACCGCGTATTCGGCAAAGCCGGACACACCCAGATGGTGATACACGTCGTTGCCCTGCTCCTTGATACGAATGCCGTCATCGAGCAGGGTGCCGGCATTGTTGGCCTGTGCACCCGGCGTGCACAGCGCGGCGCGGCCGTCGGCACAGTAGTCGCAGTGGCCGCAGCTGGGCACGAAGGAACACACGATATGATCGCCGACCTCGAAGCCCTTGACGTTCGGGCCTACTTCGATGATTTCGCCGGCCGCTTCATGGCCCAGCACCATGGGCGTGGGCCGGGGACGGTTGCCGTCGATGGTGGACAGATCGGAATGACACAGCCCGGCCGCATGAACCTTGATGAGCACTTCGCCCGCCTGCGGCGCATCGAGCTCGAAGGTCTCGATCTTGAGCGGCTGGGAATCACTGTAGGGGCGTTGCGCGGACATTTCGCGCAATACGGCAGCTCGGGTCTGCATAAGAACTCCTGGTCCTGGGAATAAGACGGCGCCGGCGGCAGCCTGTGCCCAAATCTATCATTTGAAATGACGTTTCGGGGGTATGGATTTTACCGACGGGCTTCGAGTGCGGGCCGCAGTCGTGCAAGACTATGCGCATCACGACATCACCCGACGATCGCTGCGCTTTGCGTGTGCAGCGTTTCGCAAAGGCTTTGACATGACCCCCAGCACCGAAACCTACCCCATTGATATTGCCGGCCTGCACCGCGAACTGCCCCTGTTCGAAGTGGCCGCGGGTACCCGTATCGCGGTGCTCAACGTACTCGGCGATACCGAGCTTGTAG
The DNA here is from genome assembly GCA_002433465.1 of Salinisphaera sp. UBA6602. Classification (GTDB taxonomy): domain Bacteria; phylum Pseudomonadota; class Gammaproteobacteria; order Nevskiales; family Salinisphaeraceae; genus Salinisphaera. The sequence continues at coordinate 6,482 of DJIE01000122.1, read as the reverse complement.
AAACCGCCAGCCGGGCGCTGGCGGCAAAGCTCGAAGCCGTGGACTACAGCGTGCTGGTCACCGCCGAGGCGAAGTCGATCCCGCTGGTGCATGCGCTGTCGGTCGCCACGGGCAAGCCCTATATCGTGCTGCGCAAGAATTACAAACCCTATATGGGCGACGCGCTCAAGGCCGAGACGCTGTCGATCACCACCGGACAGCCGCAGACGCTGTTCCTCGACGCCAAGGATCGCGCGCTGGTCGACAGTGCCAATATCGTGCTGCTCGACGACGTGATCAGCTCGGGCTCCACCCTCCAGGCCATGCGCGCGATCATGGATCGCGCGGGCGCGCACGTGGCCGCCGAAACCGCGATCCTCACCGAAGGCGAGCGCGAAAACTGGCACCACATCATTTCGCTGGGCCATTTGCCGGTTTTCACCGACGAGACAGCCCGCTAGGCTGCGAACACGGCGGTCGCGATGCCAAAACCGTAGAGCACGATCAACGCCGCACTTTCGAAACCGATATTCCCCACCCCGTTCTTCTCGCGCCGGATCAACCCCAGCAGCAGAACGCCCGTCATCAGAATCGACAGGCCCATCCAGAGCAGGGTCTGCTCGGGAATCGCGTGGTAGATCGAGCCATCCCGATAGGCCAGATCGGCGGCGCCGGCAAACAGGCAGTCGAAGGCATTGCCGCCGATGATGCCGCCCACGGCGAGCTGCAGCGCGCCGCGGCGTACGGCCGCGACCGAGGTCACCAGCTCCGGCAACGAGGTGCAGATGGCGGTGAGTATCACCCCCACCGCGGTCGCTCCGAGCCCGGTTTGGGCGCCGATACGGCTGGCCACGATCTCCAGCACGAAACCACTCACACCGAGCAGCGCCGCGAGTGCCAGAAAGCTCAGCCAGAGCGAGGCCAGCGGGCGCGCCAGCGCTTCGTCGTCGGGTTCGTCTTCGCGGGTTTCGCCGGTTTCGCGCGGGGCCCACATGCGCAGCTGCTGGGCGTCGTTGACCACGCGCAGACCAAAGCCATAGCCGGCAAACAACACCAGCGTAGCCGGGTGAATGCCGGCCACGGTATAGGCCGGCGTATAGGGCGCGACCAGCAGCAGGGCCAGCAGGCAGATCAGCAGCGCGCTCTGGGCCAGATTGGCGGTCGAGGCCGCCGCATGTTCGAGATTGGCGCGCTGGTAGACGGCATCGGCGATGGCCAGGAACACCGTCTGTACCGCGATACCGCCCAGCGCATTGCTCATCGCCAGCTCGGGCTCGCCCTTGAGCGCCGCGGTGACCGATACGACGATGCCGGATAACGACGTGGCCGCCCCCAGCAGGACCGCGCCGGCGATCGCTTCGCCCAGGCCCGTGCGATCGGCCAGATCATCGGCAATATGGGTCAGGCGGGTGCCGACCACGGCGATCACCGCCGCGATCAGCGCAAAAACCCCCAGGCTGGCTTCGAGGCCCAGCGTCGACAGCCAGCTCACTTGCTCACGCTTCGCCGTTTGAAGGGTTTGTCACTGTCCTTGCCGTTACGCATCACGCTGATGCGTTGGTTGGCACGGCCGATCAGCCGGCGTTGCCAGCGCCGCTCGGCGGCGGTGACCGACGACTCGCTGGCATCCCAGGATTCCTGCAGCAAGAACTTGCTCGCCGCGACCGCATCGGGCGAATAGGCGCTCATCTCCAGCGCGATGTCGCGCGCGGCCTCGGCGGGGTTGTCGTCGAGATGGGTGACCAGGCCGAGTTCGTGCGCTTCGCGCGCGCTGATGATCTTGGCGCTCATGACCAGTTGCTTGGCTACGTCGATACGCACCAGCTCGCGAAGCAGGGCCACGCCGCCCATATCCGGTACCAGGCCCCATTTGGTCTCCATGACCGACAGGCGCGCGTCGGGCGCGGCCACGCGCACATCCGCCCCCAGCGCCAGCTGTATGCCCGCACCAAAGCAGTTGCCGTGAATGGCGGCCACCACCGGCACGCCGATATCGCGCCAGGCCAGGCTCCAGCGCTGAAAGCGATTGGCATAGGGCAGCCACAGCTGAGCCATCAGGGGCGCGACCGCCAACGGCCCGTTCATCACCGAGCCGAAATCCAGCCCGGCACAGAAAGACGGCCCGTTGCCCTGGATGACGATCGCGCGCAGGTCGCGATCCTTGGCCAGCGTGCTCGCGGTGTCGTTGACCGCATCCAGCATGGCCATGTTCATGCCGTTGTGCTTGCGCGGGCGATTCAGACAGACCCGTGCCAGCCTGCCCTCGTGTTCGACGACAACGGTTTCGTCCGATTCGCTCATGCGCATTCTCCGGCGTAAAAGCACACACTCTGCAGGGTTTTACCGCAATCGACCAGCGCGCGCCGGCCCCACGACGTGCC
>DJIE01000122.1:0-3722 GCA_002433465.1 Salinisphaera sp. UBA6602 | reverse complement strand
CGCCGTTCAAGCGGGGCCGTTCAAGCCAGGCCGTTCAGCCTTTCAGATGCTTTTCGAAAAAGGCCATGCTGCGCTCCCAGGCCTTTTTGCTCGCTTCGGGATCGTAGTAATCCCAGTCTTCGTTGCCGAAAGCATGCGGCGCATCGTAGCGATAGGCCTCATACGCAACGTTCGCCGCCTTGAGCTTCTGTTCGAACGCGTCGGCCTGGTCGATCGGGAAGAACGTGTCCTGCTCGGCGAAATGACACTGCAGCGGGATGGCGATCGAGCTTGGGTCCCCGGCCTCTTCCGGCGGAATGCCATACCAGGACACGGCCGCGTCGGTTTCGTCGTTGTGCATGGCCGAAAGCACGGCCAGAACGCCGCCCATGCAAAAACCAATCACGCCGACCTTGTCGCTATCGGCCTTGAGATACTGCAACGCCCCGCGAATATCCTGGGTGGCCGCATCGCCGAAGTCGAGCTCGTTCATCTTGTGCTCGGCTTCCTTTTCATCCAGCGCCTTGTCGCCGTGATACAGGTCCGGCACCAGCACGCGATAGCCGGCTTCGGTCCACTGCTGGCCCACACGCTTGATCTGGTCGTTGAGGCCCCACCATTCCTGGATGACGACGATGCCGGGCGCGTTCGCGGTGGCCGGTTCGGCATAAAAGCCGCTGGCCGTACCGCCGTCGGGGCGCTTGTATTCGATCTGTTGAGACATGAGTACGTTACTCGATGAGGATACGTACCCGCATGCTACCGCGCCCGACCGCCGTTTTTAAACGCGGCCATGCCGGGCACGGGCCGCGGAGCGCGCGATCATCGCGCTGCCTGTTGACGAACGCCGGTGAGCGCCGCGAACTGGCTATTGTTGAGCATGGCATCCAGCGGCAGCCAGGCCTGGCTGTCCGGGCGGCGGGCACGCAGCGCGGGGTCGGCCAGCGACACTTTCTCGCCGGTTTTTTCTTCGATCATGCGTTCGATGGTCGCGGCATCCATCTCGCCGTTTTTGAGCTTGACCAGTTCCGCCTCGTCCAGATCCAGCGTGGTGTTGCTGGCACTGCCCGGCAGGTAGATGGCACCCGTCGCGAAATCCACCGCAAAGGCAATCACGCCCGGCACGATGAAAAACAGCAGGCCGATACCATCGAGCACCGCCACGGCCGGATCGATACGGCCATCGACCTGGCCCTTGCGTTCGGGGTAGAGGATCACGCCGCAAGCGGTCGTGCCAACGAGCGTGACTGCCATCGCGGCGGCGATACCGAGACGGCGGGCATTTCTAAGATCGGCCATAGCATGTTCTCCTCAGTGGACCGGGTGGGCTCGACCTCCAAGGTCGTCCACGATTTCGCAATTACTAACCCAGTATAAAAATACACAATTTTTTGGGCTGATAACGCGTTTATGCGAATGCCCGCACGCCCCGCGGCCGTGAAGCCATTGGAGCAAACGACGGCCAGGCGCCGGCGTTTCAGTCGATGGCATTGAAAACAGCTGACACGGGCAGCCGTCTTGTTGCTGGATCAATAATAAATAACCCTACCCCTACTCAGGATTGCCGCCCGCGGCCGATGCAGTAGAAACCGGCCCGCGAGTCGACCTACCCAAGATCATGGCAGTATTCCCCCAGGCGGCAACACCGTGCACCGACGCGTTCACCCGCCCGCCGCGGGCCCGTCAAACAGATAGCGGTTTCACCCTGGTCGAGCTGATGATCGTGGTCGCGATCATCGGCGTTCTGGCCGCGATCGCGATTCCCGTCTATATCGATTACGTTGCCCGCGCACGGGTCAGTGAAGGACTGGCATTGGCAGCGCCGGTGAAAACGGCCGTCGGCGAGTACTACAGCGTCAACGGCGAGCTACCCACGGTGGCCAACAACAACTGGACCGACGTGCTCGCCGCGCTGAACCTGCCCAACAGCTCCGATACCGGCGCGGCGTCGGGCAACAACGTCAAACGCATCTGGTGGCATAACAGCGCCGACGATCCGTCGATCCGGATCCGCTACAGCGGCTTGCCGATCGAAGACGACCTGCTCTATCTGGAAGCGGATTTCAACAACGGCTCGATCAGCTGGAACTGTGTGGCGCCCGCTAGCGGCGGCGTGCCCGATCGTTATCTGCCGGCAAGCTGTCGCTGAGCCGAGCACGCGGCATGCTTCATTCGCCCTGCTTGAAGCGCCGTAGCTCGCGACGCTGTTTCTTGTCCGGCCTGAGCGACGGTCGCGGCATGGTCATGCGCGCGGCGCGGCGTTCGCCGGCCTGGGCCTCACGATGCTCGCGACTGGCCGGCGTTTCCTCATACAGCTGCACGGCCTGGGCGGCCGGGCCGCGCTGCTCGGACAGCGCGCGCACATCCACCTCGAACGCCGTCTCGCCCTTGGTGATTTCCAGGCGATCGTCGATCTTGACCCCGGTGCTGGCCTTGGCCCGATTGCCGTTGACATGCACCTTGCCGCCCTTGACCGCCTTGGCGGCCATGGAACGGGTCTTGAAGAACCGGGCCGCCCAGAGCCATTTATCGACCCGGACGGGGTTATTGTGCGCGGATTGCGTCATCCGCAGACTGTGACATCAAATTCACGGCTGGCAAACCATCGCGTGTTCGACCGATTTCGTCTGATCTACCGGCTTCGCGCCACGACCGAGGGCGTCGAGGTCGTAGCCGGCCGTGTGCCACCACGCTTTCTTGCCGCGGTCCGCGATGTGGTGCGCCTGCACGGCATCGACCGGGGAGAAATCGAATGCAAGGGTGCCGGGCGCAAGGCACGCCTGCGCTTTTCCAGCGATTTTCCGAGCAAGGGGCGCCAGGCCATACGCAACGTATGGTCGCCGCCGACCACGCCTGGCCCCGGCGGCGGTCGTCGCGCAAGCGGCTAGAACCGTCTCGCGCTTTAGACCAAGGTCTGACACGCCGATACCGAATGCCGTATGTTTACGCCCGGTGTCTTTTCGGCAGGAACAATCGCATGATCACGGTTCACCATCTCGAGGACTCGCGCTCGCAGCGCGTGCTCTGGCTACTCGAAGAGCTGGAACTGCCCTACGAGGTTCGACACTACAAGCGCGATCCCAGGACCATGCTGGCACCGGCCGAACTCAGGAAAGTGCACCCACTAGGCAAATCGCCGCTGATCACCGACGACGACCGCACCGTGGCCGAAACCGGCCTGATTATCGATTACATCGTCGAAACCCACGGCAACGGCCGGCTGGCCCCGCCGCGCGGCAGCGATCAACGCATGAATTATGACTACTGGCTGCATTACGCCGAAGGATCGGCCATGCCGCCACTATTGTTACATCTGGTGTTCGATACCGTCGAAAAGCGGGCGCCGTTTCTCATAAGGCCCATCGCCAAGGCGATTTCGACGAACGTAAAGAAACAGTTCATCTGGCCACAGCTCAACCTGCATATGGACTATATCGAGCACAAGCTACGCCAGAAGGAATGGTTCGTGGACCACCATTTCACGGCCGCCGACATCATGATGAGCTTTCCCCTCGAGGCCGCCTGCGCACGCGTGGATCTCCAGGCCCGCTGTCCGAATATCACCGCCTTCCTCAAACGCATTCACGAGCGCCCGGCCTATCAGCGAGCGCTCGAAGCCGGCGGGCCCTACGCCTACGCCTGATGCGACAAGGCCCGCGCGTCGGCGGGCCTTGTCGATCTCCTTGGGCGTTGCCGTATCAGCTACCGCCGTCGGTCGTAGCCGTATTGGCGTCGACCGTAAC
>DJIE01000139.1 GCA_002433465.1 Salinisphaera sp. UBA6602 | reverse complement strand
CTAAAGAAACAATTGTTCCAGCCGATTGCTGTGTGCATGGTAAAACAAGCGAAAGCCGGTTTTCCTGCCGTTGACACGGCTGACCAAACCAGCCGCGGCTCGTAGCTCTGAATCAGCTCATAACGCGTTAATCGAGTCTGCGAACGCAGTATCAGGCGTTTGATCCACCGAGCGCGGAAATGCGTAGCCCGCCGTTAGCCCCGCAGGCCCCAATTGACGCGTCCCAATGCCCAGGTTTGACCCCGACACACCGCAGGCACAGCAACACACCGACATCATACGCGGTCGCCAGATCCATGCCGTGCAGCTGAGTACCCTGCGCGGGCTGGTTAGCTTTCTCGTGCCCGCTATCGTCACGGGCCTGCTGTTTTACGAACAGTGGGGGATGATCGCGATAGCTTGGGTGCTTGCCGTTCTCGTGGTATTCCCTGCCCGGATGTGGATGCTGCGCCGCGCGACGGCACGGGGGCCGGTTCCGCTGCCGCCCCGAAGCATCCGGCCGGTCATCATCGCGACAATAATCAATGCGACGCTGCTCGCAAGCTTTCCTGCCTGGGTCATCGTACACGCGGACGGGCTGGCGCTGGCCTACATACTTTCGCTCTATCTGGGCACGTACTGGTCGGCGTCATTCACGCTCACCGCACTGTTCCCCGCAGCGTTTTCATTCACGATCACGCACTGGTTGGTCACGGTCAGCGTGCTCTGCATCGCGGGCGTGGACTGGGAACGGGCCGCGCTCATCGTGCTGTTTGGCACCGGCGTTATAGCGGCGCTGACCATCACCCGCCAGCAGTCGGCGCTGTTTCGCGAGTCGGTTGTCCAGGAGCTGGAACTGGCGAAAAAAACAGAAACGATCGAGTTATTGCTCAAGGAACACGAAAATCAGTCGAGTGACTGGCTCTGGCAGACCGATGCCGCGCTGCGCGTGGACCAGCCGTCGTCGCGCTTCCTGCAGGCGATGGCGATGGACGAGCAAACCCTCGCCGGCAAAACGATTACCGACCTGTTGAAGCACTCGGGCATCGACTTCAACAGTGAAGCGCTGGCCGACCTGAAAGCCACTCTAGGCCGGCGGCGTTCGTTTCGGGACGTGGTCATCCCGCTGTCGGTGGGCTCGCGCGCGGTGTGGTTTTCGATATCGGGCCGGCCGATCTACGATACAAAGAACCGCTTCGCCGGCTATCGCGGCGTGATGGCGGATATCACGGATACACGGCTTGCCCAGGCGCGTGCAGCACACCTGGCCCAGCACGATGCCCTCACGGATCTGCCCAACAGGGCAAACTTCAGCACCCTGTTGCGCCGCTCGCTGGCACGCGGGCGTGCGTTCTCCCTGCTAAGTATTGATCTGGACGGCTTCAAGGCCATCAACGACAACTTCGGCCATACCGTCGGCGATGCCACGCTCGTCGAAGTCGCGCGCCTGGGCGACGACGAGTTCGTCATCCAGATCTGGTGCCTGGAAATCGAGCAGATTGAAACGCTGTGTCGCCAACTCATCGATGCAGCCTGTCGCCCCATGCTCGTCGATGATCAGACGGTGGTCGTCGGTGCCAGTATCGGCGTGGCCCTGGCTCCGGCCGACGGGGCGACCACCGCGGAGATTCTCAAGAGCGCGGACGCGGCCCTATATCGAGCCAAGAGTGACGGCCGGGGCACATTCCGGTTCTTCTCGCCGGCCCTCGACAGCGAACTCCAGCTTCGACAGCAGGTCATGCAAGAGCTGCGCACAGCGCTCACCCGCGACGAGCTGGTTTTGCACTACCAGCCGGTGTTCGACGCACAAAACGGCGCGATCACCGGCGCCGAAGCGCTCATCCGTTGGCCTCACAGCGAGCGTGGCATGATCTCGCCGGCCGAGTTCATTCCGCTGGCCGAAGAAAGCGGGCTGATCCTCGCACTGGGCAACTGGGTCATCGAACAGGCGTGCCGGGAAGCCGCCAGCTGGCAGAACGAGCGCCGCATATCGATCAACGTATCGCCCAGGCAATTCACCGATACCGACCTGCATACCCGTATCGTTACCGCACTCGAACAAACCGGGCTCGCGCCCAGCCGGCTGGAGATCGAAGTCACCGAGACGGTATTCATCAAGGAGCCACAGGTCGCGCTGGACATGCTGTGTCGACTGCGCGCGCTCGGTGTGCGCGTTGCCCTCGATGACTTCGGCACCGGCTATTCATCATTGAGCTATCTTCGGCTGTTCCCGTTCGACCGCATCAAGATCGACCGTGCCTTTGTACAAGAGATCGGCCAACGCCAGGATGACCAGGTCATCGTCCATGCCATCGTCGATATCGCCACCGGGCTCGGCATGAAGATTACCGCCGAGGGCATCGAGTCCCGCGAACAGGCGGACTACCTTGCAGACATCGGTTGCCACGAATTGCAGGGATTTCTGTTCGCGCGGCCGGCCCCTGCCAGCGAAACGCTACGCGCCGCGGACCGCCACGCCCGCCCGCTCGCGCAGCTCGCCACGCAGCAAACCCTGTTCAACCCGTAATACGAACCGTCAATCGCAGCGTGCTTCAAGAAATCGCTGCACAACCTGTCGGGGCCGCGCCGACGTGCTCGAACCGGCCGGCGACAACAGCCACACCGGCGGCACTGTCGTCATCAACAGCGCCGAGCCCGTGGCGATCGTAGGGCGTCTGACCGTGAACCGCGAAGGCCTGACCGTTGTCATGAATGCCAAGGCCCGTCGGCTGATCGCCACGGATACCGTCTATAACGAGGGCGGCACGCTCACGCTGGATTTCGACAGCGCCAACGCGCCAGCGGCCGGCACCCGGCTGACGTTGCCAAGCGGTGGAAACCTCGCCGGGCGCTTCGCCCGGCTCGACAGCGGCAATACCGCCGTCGGACTCAGCTATAGCGCGGACAGCGTGATCGCGACCATTCAGTAAACGGCTGCACCGCCCCATAAAGCCGGCGACGCGTGCTGCGCTGCCGGCTTTTTTGCGATCAGAACACACGCGGAAGCAGCGGCCACGGCGGGCCGCGCTAGCGCAGCCCGCGGTCGACCTTGAGCAACGCCCGTAGCCGGATGAGGTAGAGCGCAATCATCGCCCCCACCAGCACCAGGCCCACGCGCAGCGATGTCACGCCGTGCAGGGCATGCGCCAGCCCGTGCCCAACGCCGATCAACGCACTCGCCCACAGCGTGGAACCCAGCACCGTGGACACCAAGAATCGACCGAACGGCATTCGGTGCAAACCGGCGGGCACCGAGACCATCGAACGCATGCCCGGGATCAACCGGCCGACGACGATCATCGCATCGCCATAACGACGAAACAGGCCGCCCGAGCGGTCGATATCCGCCGGCTTGATCAGCAGCCAGCGACCCGGCCCGGTCAGGAATCGCTTGAGACGAACCTCGCCGACCACGCGGCCGAGAAAATACAGCGGCAGCGTGCCGAGGACCAGTCCCGCAGCGGCGGCGGCGATGGCCGTCGGCACCCGCAGCGCGTGTTGATCGAAAAGCGCCGCAGCAAACGGAATGGTGGCTTCGGCCGGCAGCGGCGGCATGAGATTGGCCGCCGCCATGACCGCAAGCAGATAGATATAGCCTTCGAGCGAGGCAAGGCCTAAAGCCGTCAAAAGCATGAGCAGAGCGCCTCGCCCGAATGGATAGGGCGCGGATTATGAACCGATTTCCGGCGCGAATCGAACCCGCACGCAGCCGAACCGACGATCGCGAGTCGTATGCCGTACCCGTACACCCTTTCAGGACCATGCACGCTCGAACTTCGCGGCCAAGCCGAGACTGCGCGCAGCAGAAGGTACTCGGTACTCAGTGCGCACGGCGTGGTGAGGTAGGCAGGCCCGATGGGTACGGACACTCATCGGTACTCGATCCGGCACCAGCACAGTCCACCGGCTCAGCCGTTTTCAACGCTATCGATAGATAAACGCCGGCGCCTGTCCGTCTTTCCTTTCAACGCTTTCAAGGCCGCTGGCCTGAGCGCGCGTGATTTCGCACACGCGTCATCAACTGAAAGAAATAATCTATTTTTAGGTCGGTTCGATAAAACACGGCTGCCTGCGGCCGATATGAACACCATCAGTTCTGCCAGCGCGCAGTCGGGGCCGGCTCCGCGTGAATGGCATTCGACGAGGCAATCCCATGGACCTGGTAATGAACGCGCGCCGCACAACCGCGCATCGTGCGTTCTGGTTAATGACCCGGCGCGTGACGATTCTCGCTGCAAGCGTGGATGCCATTTTCTTCGTGTTCTTTCTGTGGTCCGGCCCGGCCTACATGGCCTGGATCAATCTGCTCAGCATCGGGCTGTACATCACGGCCAACCGACTGCTTGCCTATCGATACAACACCCCTGCCCTGTGGCTGATCTGGCTGGAGGTCACGGGCCATGCCGTGATCGGCACGCTCGCGGTGGGCTGGAACGCCGGTTTCCACTATTACCTGGTGATGTTCATCCCGGCGATCATGGTCAGCGGCTATATCTCTCGTATCGTCGTGCCGCTGGCGGCGTTGTTCAGCATCTACGTCGGCATGTATCTGGCCTCCAGCTACTACGGCGCGCTGTCGCCGATCGCCGGCCATGCCCTGCTCATGCTCTACCTGTTCAACGTCACCGTCTTTTTCGCCATGGCCAGCTATACGGCGCGTTTTTTCTACCAGCGCGTGCGCCAAAGCGAAAACCGGCTGCGTGAGTACGCGGCCCGCGACGTACTCACCGGCCTGTTCAACCGCCGTTATCTGCTCGAACTCGCCGGGCGCGAGCAGCGTAGAGCGGAGCGCGAGAACGCGGGCCTGTCGCTGGCGATTGCCGATATCGATCACTTCAAGCAAATCAACGACAGCCACGGGCACGAAACCGGGGATCAGGTGCTGGTACATATCGCCGGCATTCTCGAACGATGCTGTCGGGCCGGCGATACCGTGGCCCGCTGGGGCGGAGAAGAATTTCTGTTCCTGCTGCCCAATACCAACGCCGACGAAGCCGCCCTGTTCGCAACGCGCGTGTGCGAAACCGTGGCCGGGCAGCCGCTGCCACGCAACGGCCAGCCGCCGCTGGCATCCACGCTGTCGCTGGGCGTGGCCTGCCTGAGCACGGATGAAACGCTCACCGAAGCCCTGGCCCGCGCCGATGCCGCGCTCTATCAAAGCAAGGCGGCCGGTCGAAACCGGGTGACCGCCCACGGCCCCGCCAACGCGCAGCCAGCCCGACGGGCATAGTGGGTCGCCGTCGTCCCGGTACCTTCGCGGCGCACGACTGCGGCTTGCAATAGCCTTCTTCCGGCCGGCCAGTACAACGCCGCGCGCCGGCACCCGACCCAGCACAAGCCCCGGCATGTCGCGGCCCGGCGCCGCTGCCAATCTTCAACCTAAGGCAAGCGCCCGTCCGACGCCCAGGCGCGTTAACTGCCACGCGATAACCGATAGTTTATATTCGCGGGCGCTCTCGCCGGCTGCTTACCGCCATGACCATCTCATTGCCTGCCCTGACCCGCACCGTCGTCGCCGGATTTATCGCGCCCGCGGCCTGTATCGTGCTTGGCATCATGGCCTGGCTGTACGCGGCGCCGGCGCCCGACGTCACCCCCGCTGTGGCCGCGAACGGTTTGCACCGCGTCCAGAGCTTGGCGGCCGGCGCGATGACGCTATTTGCCGTTTTCTGGCTGGTATGCAGCCTATATCTGCTGGTCGCCGGGCACCGGCGTGCACTGCAGGCGATGCGTGATCCGGCCCGTCTGATCCCCGCCGCGCGCTGGCTGCGCCAACAGCTGCCCGCCATCCTGGTCACCACCACCACAGCGCTGGCGGCCACGCTGGCGTCGGCCGCCGTATGGCTGGCCATCGCGCTG
>DJIE01000204.1 GCA_002433465.1 Salinisphaera sp. UBA6602 | reverse complement strand
CGGCGGGCTCAATTCGCATGGCTGTATCGACCCGGTACGTATCGCCGGCGATCTGATCACCCAGGCCCATGCCATCGTCGGGCGGGATATCGACCCGCTGGCGCCGGCGGTGCTCAGCCTGTGTTCGATTCAGGCCGGTGATCTGGCCGGTTTCGCGGTGATTCCGGATACCGCGCGGCTGTCCGGTACGCTGCGCGCGCTGGACAACGACACCCGCGAGAAACTCCGCGCACGCCTGCGTGCTATTTGTGAGGGCCTGGAAGCAAACTATGGCGCGACCATCGAGTTGTCCATCGAGGACAAGTTCAGCGTGACCTACAACCATGCCGGCCCGACCGCCACGGCCCGCGCGGCGATCGCCTCGACGTTTGGCGAAGCTGCCCTCGCGCCGAACTATCCGCCGTGCATGGGCGGCGAGGATTTCTCCTACATGCTGGATGTCTGCCCGGGGGCCTATATCCATGTCGGTTCGGGCGACGACGCGCATACGCACGGGCTGCATCACCCGGCCTACGATTTCAACGACCGCATCATGGCGCCCGGCATTGCGCTGTTCGTGCAGCTGGCCCGGGACACGCTCGCCCAGGGGGCGTAATCGGCCGCGGCCCGGCCAAATGCATTGGGGCCGGCCGGGCTTTTCATCGCAGGGAGCATCATGGAAAATAAACCCAGGCGTCGCAGTGCGACCGGCGCCTATATCGTGTTCTTGATCGCGGCGGTCACGCTGATGACCGTGCCCGTATTCACCTTTGCGGATCGCGTCGAGCCGCTGGTGTTCGGGCTGCCGTTCAATCTGTTCTGGATCGTGTTGGTCGAGCTGGCCGCGTTTGTGGCCATTCTTTGCTTCTATGTCTATGAACACGGCCGCGGGAGCGAGACATGAGCAACTGGATGTTCGCGCTGGGCTCGATGCTGGTCTATCTGGTCATCGCGTTCGCACTGGGGCTGCTGGCGGGCCGCAAGCGCTCGTTCTGGTCGGTGTCCGAATATGCGGTCGCCGATCGGGGACTGGGCTTCATCGTGGTCTGGTTCATGATGGGCGGTACGGTCTTCAGCGCCTTCGCTTTTCTGGGCGGGCCGGGGATGGCGTTCTCGCAAGGCGCGGCTGCGTATTTCGTACCGGCCTATCTGGCGCTGGGCATTCTGCCCTGGTACGTGCTCGGGCCGAAGGTCGGGCGTATCGGCGCGCGCAAGAACTTCGTCACCCTGGGCGAGTTCGTGGGCGATCGTTATTGCTCACGCGCGCTCACGGTATTGATCGGCGTGATTTCGGTGCTGGCCTTCATCCAGTATCTGACGCTGCAGATCAAGGGCATGGCCTTCATCTTCAGCATTCTCACCGAAGGCGTTATCCCTTACTGGTTCGGCGCGCTGCTGGCCTATGGGATCGTGGTCATCTACGTGGCCAGTTCCGGCGTGCGCGGCGCGGCCTGGAGCGATGTGCTGCAGGGCGCGCTCATGCTCATCGTCGCCTGGGCGGTGGGCTTTTATCTGGTGAACACGCTGCACGACGGGCCTAGCGACATGTTCTCGGCCATCAACGCCGCGCAGCCGGATTTTCTGACCATCGGGCGTGACGGCTCGCCCATGTCGGCGATGGCCTTTGCCTCGGTGATCGTGGTGTCGGCCCTGGGCTTTCTGATGTGGCCGCATCTGTTCACCAAGTCCTATACCACCACGGAAAAACGCATCAAGCTCACCACGCTGGCCTTCCCGCTGTTCGGTATTTTCCTGGTGCCGGTGCTGTTCGTGGGCTATGCCGGTATCGGCGTGGTCGCCCCGGACGCGCTCGGCAGCGCCGACGAGCTGCTGCCCTATCTCATCACCAACGAGCTCGGTGCCAGCGGCTGGCTCTATGGCCTGATCGGTGCGGGTTCGCTGGCTGCGGCCATGTCGTCTTCGGATGCGATCACCCACGGCGGTTCGGTGTCCTTCGGGCGCGATATCTGTCGTGCGGTCAAGCCGGATCTGTCCGAGCGCGCCCAGATATGGATCATGCGCCTGGCCGTGGTCGGCATCGGCGCGGCGGCCTACTGGCTGTCGATTTTCGGCGCGGCCGGGATCATCGCGCTGCTGGTGGGCGCCTATGGGTCGATCGCCCAGTTCGTGCCTGCGGTCTACGGCGCGCTGATCTGGAAGCGCGGCACCGCCGTGGGTGCGATCAGTGGCATGGTGGTGGGCATCGGCGTCAACTACTACTACCAGATCGTGGCGGATACCACGCCCTGGGACATGAACGCCGGCCTGATCGGCCTGCTGTGCAATATCGCGATCTTCGTGGCCGTGAGCCTGATCACCAAGCCGGTTGATGAAGCACTCGCGGCTGAATATCGAAACGCGTAGCGCACGAGCGCTCTATGGACAGCGCGCCACCCACGGGTAGCGCGCTGTCGGTCAGCCTGCGGGGTCAAGCATCGCCTGACCCTGCCAGGTATCTCGCTCTCAATGCGCAGCCGCCGTGGCCGCCGAGCCGTTCGTGCGCGTGCGCCGCTGGGCCTGCGTTTTCGCTGCCGGGCGTTCGTGATGAATGCTCGAAGGCATCGGCCCCTTGCGCTTGCGTCGATGGGGCAGCGCCATACGCAGGATACGCTTGGCCACACCGCCGAGCTGTTTCGAGAACGGACCGGTGTTGTAGTTAAGATTGTAGCGTTCGGCGATCGCCTGGATCTTGGGCCCGATTTCGCGATAGCGGTTGGAAGGCATGTCCGGGAACAGATGGTGTTCGATCTGATAACCCAGATGGCCGGTCAGCACATGGAACGGCACCGAGCCGTTGACGTTCGACGAGGCCAGCATCTGGCGCAGATACCACTCGCCCTGGGTTTCGTTTTCGGTTTCCTCGATACGAAACATCTCGGCTTCTTCAGTAAAATGCCCGCAGAAGATGATCAGAAACGACCATACGTTGCGATTGAAGTTGGCGACCATGTTGCCGGAAAACACGAACGGCGCCATCGGCCCGGCCAGCACCGGGAACAGCACATAGTCCTTGAGCACCTGCCGGCGAACCTTGCGCCAGATATCGCGCCCCTGCGATAGCGCCTCGGCATAGCTTTTGTCCTTGCCCACGCGCTCCCATTCCAGGTCGTGCAGGGCCACGCCCCACTGGAAGAATGCGGCGAGGGCGAGCACATAGAACGGCTGGAACAGAAAGGCCGGGTTCCATTTCTGGTCTTCGCTCATGCGCAGGATCGAATAGCCCACGTCGCGATCCATGCCCACGATATTGGTATAGGTGTGGTGCATGTAGTTGTGCGAATGCTTCCACTCGCGCCCGGGGCAGGTGTTGTCCCAGTCGTAGGTGGCCGAGTCCAGCGCCGGGTCCTGCATCCAGTCCCACTGGCCGTGCATGGCGTTATGGCCGATTTCCATGTTCTCGAGGATCTTGGAAAGCGACAGCAGCGCGGTGCCGGCCAGCCAGGCCGGCGGCAGGATGCCGGCAAACAGCAGCGCGCGCCCGGCCACTTCGGAAAAACGCTGGGTATTGAGCACGCGATAGATATAGCGGGCGTCGTCCTTGCCGAGGCTTTTCATCACCTCGTCGCGCAGGGCGTCGAGTTCGGCGCCGAATTGTTCGACGTCGGCGTCGCTTAAATGTGTCGGTCGGCCCATGATTTGCTCCTCGGTTGGGTAGAACGGCGTTCTTGCATCGAGAACGCCTGTTAGATTTCCAGCGCGACGTCGCCCGCCGCGGCATGGATACATATCTGGATGTCGGTATCGCGAATCTCGCGCACTTCGTTGTTGCGCAGGTCGCGCACCGTGCCCTCGCTCACGCGGCACTTGCAGCTGTGACAGATGCCCATGCGACAGCCATAGGGCGGGTTCAGCCCGGCGTTTTCCGCCACTTCCAGCAGCGAGCCTTCGTCGCCGGAGGCGGCCACGTCGGATTTGATGAAATGCACCTCGCCTTCGCCCTGGGCGGCCTCGCGGCGGCTGGCCTCGAACTGTTCACGAAAGATGGGCTTCGTGGTGCGTGCGTCGAGCAGCGACTCGGCGGCGTCCATGAAACCCGACGGCCCGCACAGCCAGGTCATGCGTTCGCCAAGTTCGTGCATCTCGCGATCGAGCGTGTCGCCATCGATACGCCCGTGCTCCTGGGTATAGCGGATGACGAGCGACAGCGACGCATGGGCGTCAGCCAGTGCGTCCAGCTCGTCGGTATAGATCATGTCCTCGTCGGTGCTGGCGTAGTGCATGAACACCACGTCCGGCAGACAGTCCTGATCGATCCAGGAGCGCAGAATACTCATCACCGGTGTGATGCCACTGCCCGCACTCAGCAGCAATGCCTTGGCCGGCGGTTCGACGTTGGGGTAGAACTCGCCTTCGGGATGGCTCAGATAGACCAGCTGGCCGGCCTTGGCCCGGTCGACCAGAAAATTGCTGACCACGCCGTCGCCGTTGCGCTTGACCGTGATTTCCACCCGGTCGTTACGGGCCGCGCTTGCAATCGAGAAGCAGCGGCGATGACGTACACCGTCGAGATCGATACCGAAGAGAATATGCTGGCCCGGGCGTGGCGTGATCCAGTTGTCGTTGGGGGCGATGGTCAGGGTGACGCTGTCGGGCGTCTGGCGCTGGACATCGGCAATACGTCCGCGCGGCTCGTTGACGGAAAGCTTGCTGTCGATCAACCCCAGGTAGTGATCGACCGACAGCGGCGTGGTCAGTGACTTCGCCAAAGAGCTCTTCAGCACCTTCCTCACGATCGGTTTCATCGCATCTCCTCGCACGGCATGGCCGTTGCAGTCGTGTGGGCTCTACGGCGCGCTTCGACTGCTTATTTTGTTCGGTTTGTTGTAGCACAGGCGTTTCGTTTCAGATATGGCGATGCTTTTTCACCATTGCGCCAGGATGAATCGTACCCGCCGGCCGGAAACGTCTTTATCGATCAGGGATGTGGGTTTTGAAATGGATTATTTTACGATTAGTGCCGCGAAACCAGAGGGTTAGATTCGGTACGCATAGGCGACGACTTGAACTCGGTTTAAGCTCTAATAATCGTCATTCAGCGCGTTAGCGACGTTAAATCGGTATGCGCAACGACCGGTGACCGGCGCCGTCCGCGCTGCGGCATGCCGCTATCGCGCAATTAAACGACGACACACGCTTTTTTCAGGCGATCAGTCCGGGCCCGGTACCGCGACCCGCAAACCGAATTGCTCCATCAGCCGGCGCTGTGCCGGATTGGGTCGTCGGGACGTAAACAAGGCAACAGGATCCGTCCCTTCGCCGGTCACAGCCGCAGGCTCTGCCGGGCCGAGAGCGACCGTGGACACGCTGAGCACGTGGCGGGCGATCGCCGGCGCCGGATCGAGCCATTGCACGGGCCAGGGCGCCAGCCGCTCGAAGACACCGGCCAGAAACGGATAGTGGGTACAGGCGAGCACCACGATATCGGTGCGCTGACCGGCCTTTTCGACGAAGCAGGGGGCGATTTCCGCACGGATCGCCGCGTCGTCGTCGGCGTTATCCTGAACATGGGCCTCGGCCAGACGGGCGAGCTGCCGGCTGCCCACCAGGTTGATCTCGCAATGGGCCGCGAACGTTGCGATCAGCTGGCGGGTGTAGTCGCGGCGCACGGTCGCCGGTGTGGCCAGTACCGATACCAGCCGCGAGCGGCTGCGCTCGGCGGCCGGCTTGATCGCAGGTACCGTGCCCACGAAACAGGCCGTCGGATACGCCGCGCGTAGATCCGCCAGTGCGAGTGTGGCGGCCGTATTGCAGGCAATGACGACGATTTCCGGCGTGTGGTCGCTCAACAGGCGGCCCATCAGTGTGATCAGGCGATCGCGCAGCCGGTCTTCGTCCCAGTCGCCGTAGGGAAAGCCGGCATCGTCAGCCACATAGACGAGGCGGCGATCGGGCAACACCTGCCGGATTTCGCGCAGCACGGTCAGCCCGCCGATGCCGGAGTCGAATACCAGAATAGGACGCCGTGCCATGCCTGTTGGGGTCTGCCTGCGAAAGCCGGCTATTCTGGCATAGGGCGTGTCGTCGTGAGATAAGGCGGCGCATTGCCCGCGCTGGGCGTGCCATGCGGCGTTCCGGGCCTTGACCGTGGCTCGCCACGCTCGGCGGCCCGCGCCT
>DJIE01000153.1 GCA_002433465.1 Salinisphaera sp. UBA6602 | reverse complement strand
CTGGTAGGTCGCACCACCGACACGACGCGACTTCACCTCGACGGCGGGACGAATATTGTCCAGCGCTTCTTCGAGGATCTCCAGCGGCTCATCGGTACCCTTCTTGGTGCCGATCTGGGTCAGCGCACCGTAAACGATGGCCTCGGCCTTCGACTTCTTGCCGTCTTCCATGATCATGTTCATGAACTTGGCAAGAAGCTCGCTGTGGTAGCGAGGATCGGGCAGGATTTCGCGACGCGGCGCGGATGCACGACGGGACATAGTGAACCTTTAGGTATTCTGGGAACTAGTACGTTCGAACTAGGACTTCGGCTTCTTGGCGCCGTACTTGGAACGGCCCTGGCGACGCGCTTCGACGCCCGAGGCATCCAGCGCACCGCGCACGGTGTGATAACGCACACCGGGCAAATCCTTTACACGACCGCCACGAATGAGCACGACCGAGTGTTCCTGCAGGTTATGACCTTCACCGCCGATATAGCTGGCGACTTCAAAACCGTTGGTCAGACGAACACGGGCTACTTTACGCAGCGCGGAGTTCGGCTTCTTCGGCGTGGTGGTATAGACACGCGTGCACACACCACGGCGCTGCGGACAGCCCTGCAGCGCGGGTACGTCGTTCTTTTGGCGCTTGTCTTTGCGGCCCTTGCGGACCAGTTGGTTGACCGTAGACACGTCGTCACCCTACTCGATCGATGAAAAATATTAAGGCAGCGCGACCCGACGTCGTGCTGCCGTTAAAGGACGGCGGATACTAATAGTGGCGCGCCGCGCTGTCAAGCACGGCGCGCCATATCGCCTCAGGCGGAGTCTTCGTTCGTGGATTCCTGGGCCTCGGCTTCTTCGCTGGCGCCCGGAATCTGTTCGTCGCGCGGCAGCGCGCCTTCCAGGTCCAGCGGGCCGAGACGCTCACGGCGCCGCTGTTCGTGGTAAGCCAGGCCGGTACCGGCCGGAATCAGGCGACCCACGATGACGTTCTCCTTGAGACCGCGCAGGTCGTCACGGGCACCGCGTACGGCCGCCTCGGTGAGCACACGGGTGGTCTCCTGAAAGGACGCCGCAGAGATGAACGACTCGGTCGACAGACTGGCCTTGGTAATACCCAACAGCAACCGGTCGAAGGTCGCCGGCTGCTCGCCCTTGGCCTCGACCCGACGGTTTTCGTTGAGTACCGCCTGGTATTCCGCCTGCTCGCCCTGCAGGAAGGAGGTATCGCCTGCATCGACGATTTCCACCCGGCGCAGCATCTGCCGCACGATCACTTCGATGTGCTTGTCGTTGATGCGCACGCCCTGCAGACGGTAGACGTCCTGGATTTCCTTGACCAGGTAGTCCGCCAGCTTGGGAATGCCCTGCAGACGCAGCACGTCGTGCGGCATCGGCTCGCCGTCCGAGATGATTTCGCCCTTCTCGACGTGCTCGCCTTCGAACACGTTGATCTGGCGCCACTTCGGAATGAGGATCTCGTTCTCGTAGCCTTCCGAGTCCACGATCTTGAGCCGCTGCTTGCCCTTGGTCGCCTCGCCGAAGCGAATCGTACCCGCGGCCTCGGCGAGAATCGCCGGCACCTTGGGCTTGCGTGCCTCGAACAGATCGGCGACACGCGGCAGACCACCGGTGATATCACGCGTCTTGGACGATTCCTGCGGGATACGTGCGGTCACGTCGCCCACAACCACGCTCTGGCCGTCCTCGACCACCACGATGGCCTTCGGCGGCAGGCTGTAGGCGGCCGGGATTTCGGTACCCGGGAAGTTGAGCTCGTTGCCGTCGTTGTCCAGCAGCTTGATCACCGGACGCAGATCGCGGTTGCCCTGGCCGCGCGATTTCGGCTCGGTGACCACCAGCGTGGATACGCCGGTGATCTCGTCGATTTCGCGCTGAACGGTGACACCCTCGATGAACTCCTCGAACTTCACCTTGCCGGCGACTTCCGAGATGATCGGATGGGTATGCGGGTCCCAGTCGGCCAGACGCGCCCCGGCTTCCACCGAGTCGCCCTCGGCGACGTGCAGGCGCGCGCCGTAAGGAATCTTGTAGCGTTCCTTTTCGCGGTAGTTCTCGTCCATGACGCCGATCTCGCCGGAGCGGGATACGGCCACGAGATGTCCGCCCTCGGCGTGCTCGACCGTCTTGATGTTGTGCAGCTTGACGGTACCCGCGGACTTGATTTCCACACCGTCGGCCGAGACCGCACGCGAGGCGGCGCCGCCCACATGGAAGGTGCGCATGGTCAGCTGGGTACCCGGCTCGCCGATCGACTGTGCGGCGATCACGCCCACCGATTCGCCGATCGACACCCGCTCACCACGGGCCAGGTCGCGGCCGTAGCACTGGGCACATACGCCGAACGGTGCTTCGCAGGTAATCGGGCTGCGGACGTGGACCTCGTCGATCGAGTTGACCTCGAGCAGATCCACTTCCTTTTCGGAGAGCAGCTGACCGGCATCGAGCAGCGTGTGGTTGGTGGCCGGATCGACCACGTCGGAGGCCAGCACACGCCCGAGTACGCGTTCGCGCAGAGGCTCGACCACATCGCCGCCTTCGACGATGGGATACATCATGATGCCCTGGTCGGTACCGCAGTCGTGATCGGTGATGACCACGTCCTGGGAGACGTCCACGAGACGCCGGGTCAGATAACCCGAGTTCGCGGTCTTGAGCGCGGTATCAGCCAGACCCTTACGCGCACCATGCGTGGAGATGAAGTACTGAAGTACGTTCAGACCCTCACGGAAGTTCGCGGTAATCGGCGTTTCAATGATCGAACCGTCCGGCTTGGCCATCAGGCCACGCATGCCGGCC
>DJIE01000001.1:2525-3728 GCA_002433465.1 Salinisphaera sp. UBA6602 | reverse complement strand
CCGTCCGATCCGTCCGCTGTTTCCGAAAGGCTTCTATAACGAAGTTCAGATCGTGGCTACGGTCATGTCGGTCGATCCCGAGATCGATGCCGATATCCCGGCCATGATCGGCGCCTCTGCCGCCCTCAGCCTGGCCGGTCTGCCGTTCGCCGGCCCGATCGGCGGCGCGCGCGTCGGCTATGCCGACGGCGAATACGTGCTCAACCCGAGCGCGACCCAGCTCAAGACCAGTGATCTGAACCTGGTGGTCGCCGGCACCTCGGACGCCGTGCTCATGGTGGAATCGGAAGCCAAGGAGCTGTCCGAAGAAATCATGCTGGGCGCGGTGCTGTTCGGCCACGAGCAGATCCAGGCTGCCATTCAGGCCATCGAAGCGATGGTCGCCGAAGCCGGCAAGCCGAAATGGGACTGGCAGGCCCCGGCCAAGGATGAATCCCTGGCCGAAGCCGTCGAGCGCGTTGCCAAGAACGACGTGGTCGAGGCCTATCAGATCGCCGACAAGCAGGACCGCGGTGCGCGCCTGGGCGAGATCAAGGAAGCCGTCGTGGCCGAGCTGGCCGTCGAGGAAGGCGAAGAAGGCTGGAGCCGCGACGACGTGAAGGGGGCGCTGGGCGCCCTCGAGAAGACCACCGTGCGTTCGCGCATTCTCGAAGGTCAGCCGCGTATCGACGGTCGCGACACGCGCACCGTGCGCGCGCTGGATATCAAGACCGGCGTACTGCCGCGCACCCACGGTTCGGCACTGTTCACGCGTGGCGAAACCCAGGCACTGGTCGTCACCACGCTGGGCACCGGCCGCGATGCGCAGATGATCGACGCGGTCGAAGGCAAGTACGACGACCCGTTCATGCTGCACTACAACTTCCCGCCCTACAGCGTGGGCGAGACCGGCTTCATGGGCAGCCCCAAGCGTCGTGAAATCGGCCACGGCAAGCTGGCCAAGCGCGCCATCATGGGCGTGCTGCCGGATCTGGAAAAGGAATTCCCCTACGTCATGCGCGTGGTGTCGGAAGTCACCGAATCCAACGGCTCCTCCTCGATGGCCTCGGTCTGCGGCACCAGCCTCGCGCTGATGGACGCCGGCGTGCCGATCAAGGCGCCGGTGGCCGGCGTGGCCATGGGCCTGATCAAGGAAGGCGACAAGTTCGCGGTGCTTACCGACATCCTCGGCGACGAAGACCACCTCGGCGACATGGACTTCAA
>DJIE01000001.1:0-2209 GCA_002433465.1 Salinisphaera sp. UBA6602 | reverse complement strand
GACATGGACTTCAAGGTGGCCGGCTCCAACGACGGCATCACCGCCCTGCAGATGGACATCAAGATCGCCGGTATCACCCGCGAGATCATGGAAGCCGCGCTTGAGCAGGCCAAGGAAGGCCGTCTGCACATTCTTGGCGTCATGAGCCAGGCGATCGACAAGCCGCGCCAGGAAGTCTCCGAGTGGGCGCCGCGCATCTTCACCATCAAGATCGATTCCGACAAGATTCGCGACGTGATCGGCAAGGGCGGCGCGACCATCCGTTCGATCACCGAGGAAACGGGTGCGTCGATCGATATCGAGGATGACGGCACGATCCACGTCGCCGCGGTCGACAAGTCGGCTGCCGACATGGCGATCAAGCGTATCGAGGACATCACCCGCGATATCGAAGCCGGCCAGGTCTATGAAGGCAAGGTCGTACGTATCGTCGACTTCGGTGCGTTCGTGAATCTGGTGCCGGGCCGCGACGGCCTCGTGCATATCTCCCAGATTGCCGACCACCGCGTCGAAAAGGTCAGCGACGAGCTTTCCGAAGGCCAGACCGTCAAGGTCAAGGTGCTGGAAGTCGACCGCCAGGGCCGCGTGCGTCTGTCGATGAAGGAACTGGCCGAAAAGGCGTCGGAAGAGACGTCCGACGAAGGCTGATAGCCGACATTACGCTGTCGGTACCGACAGCTGTGTCAAAAAGGGCGTCCCACGGGGCGCCCTTTTTTTGTTTCAGAGCAGGGCACAGCGACCGTCGGCTTGCGAGCGCGAGGGCTGCGAGGGCGACGGCGTGCATTCGTCAGGGTGCCGGATACCGCGTCCCGGTGGCTCCAAGATTGCGCAAGGCCAGTTGTCGAAGGGGGCGCTTTGCCCGCGTAGTTCGTCGCTGAACTCGATCGATCGGAACGGCGCGTTGGCGACAAGCACCCTGATCGGGTCGGAATGCACCGATGCGAGCGCTGGCGAACGGTCCGCGGTCGAACATCGGATGCGCTCGCGCGGCTTGGCTCAGTCGGCGATACACTCGACGCTTGGCCGTAGATCTCGCGCGGCGCTTCGGGGCGAGCGCCTTTTGGAGATGGGCGCGAAGGGCAGAGGGGTGCTTTCTTGGCCGGGCCGCAGAAAACAGCCGGCGTGGCCAGGTGCTCCAAATGGTTTCGCGGCCTGCGGTCGTCGCGCGTCGGCGTTCGCATACCGGCTATAACAACCCGAACATCCTTGTGTTTAATGCAGGGTCGATCGCCACCGACCCGCGTAAGTGTCCCGCCGTGTCGGCTAAATTTCGAGTCGCGCGCGGCTTGTCGGGGCCGGATCGATTTAGAAGCATTGATTAATAAGCCCCGGCCTTGGAGTATATGGGTGTTACCAGCATTCAGGGGAAGTTTGCATGCCCAATCTTGCAGCGCTGACGGCGCCTATTACCGAAGAAGATCCCTGCGGCGAGGACATGTCCCTGTCGCCCGAGTTCGACGCAATTGTCGAGGCGCGCCGGGCCGACGATCCGAGCCTGGAGCAGGGCGACTGGATCAAGGATCTCAAGGCTGCCGACTGGCCGCGTGTCGATACCCTGTGCACGCAGCTGCTCGCGGACAAGACCAAGGACATCCGTGTCTGTGTCTGGTTGACCGAGGCCTGGGCGCATCTGAACGGCTTCTCGGGCATTGCCAGCGGTTATCGCGTGCTTTCGCAGCTGTGCGCGACTGATTGGGACAGCCTGCATCCGCTACCTGATGAAGAAGACGGTGACCAGGAGGCCCGTATCAACAATCTTGCCCGGTTGTTGCAATTGTCGGTGCCTCTGATGAAACAGCAGCCGGTAACGGCTTCCGATATCGGTCGATTCAGCCTGGCCGACCTCGAAGGCGCACGACGGGCGGTACAACAGACGCGGGGCAACGAGGACGACGCCGAAGAGAATGCCGAGGCTGCGAACCGCCTCGCACAGTTCGAATCCGCACGTCGCGATACCTCGGGCTCGTTCTATGCGGATCTGATCGAGGACTTGGAAGAGTGCCGCTCTGCCGTGCAGGAACTCGAGAGCACGCTCGACGACAAGCTCGACGGGGATGCCCCCGGCTTTGCCCGCGTGCATGAAACGCTCGGCGAAGTCTATTCACTGGTGGAAGGGTTTGCCGACGCAGCGGGCGCCACCCGTCAGCCGTCGAAAAAAGCCGCGCCCGCCGCGTCGCAAACCGATGCCGCGCCGGCCCAAGCAACGGCT
>DJIE01000094.1 GCA_002433465.1 Salinisphaera sp. UBA6602 | reverse complement strand
CAGCGTGCGCACGACCCGCGGTCAGGCGCCGTCAACGTCTGATCTTCTGGCTGCTCGTTGTACCCGTGCTGGCACTGCTCACCTTTCCCTGGTATGCGCCGGCGTTTCTATAAGGAGTGATCGACATGGTTCGAAAACAATTCATGAGCTTTGTGGCCGCCACGCTGCTGCTGGGCATGTTTTGGACACAAGGCGCTGTTGCGGCGGCCGAACGGAGCGTGACGCTCGCCGTGCAGCATATGACCTGCGCGACCTGTCCCTTCGTGGTGCGCAAGGCGCTCCAGCAGGTCAACGGCGTCCGGTCGGCGCGCGTGGACTACCAATCCAAGACCGCCACGGTCGTATTCGATCCGGCGGTCGCGTCGGTCTCGGACTTGACCGCTGCCACGACCCGCGCCGGCTATCCGTCCAAACCAAAAGAGCAAGCCCAATGAACCGCAACAACACCCTGCTTGGTGCCGGCATCGTGGGCACCGTCATCGCAGCGCTGTGCTGTTTCACGCCGGTATTGGTGATCCTGTTCGGCGTCGTCGGCCTGTCGGCGCTGGTCGGCTACCTCGACTATGTGCTGCTTCCGGCGCTGGTCTTTTTCCTAGGCCTGACTGTCTACGCCGTTTATCGGCATCAGAAAACAGACTGCTGAATTAATCATTGTTCGAGATCAATAAGGAGTTGCTATGCAACATTCACTCGCGATTTCCGGCATGACCTGTGCGCACTGCGCCCGCACGGTCGAGGACGCCCTGAATGCACTCGCTGGGGTCAGCGCTGCGGTGTCCTATGCCGAACGCCGTGCCGAAGTC
Organism: Salinisphaera sp. UBA6602; assembly: GCA_002433465.1. Taxonomy (GTDB): domain Bacteria; phylum Pseudomonadota; class Gammaproteobacteria; order Nevskiales; family Salinisphaeraceae; genus Salinisphaera. The sequence continues at coordinate 4,188 of DJIE01000094.1, read as the reverse complement.
CAGATAACTAACGGCACAGACGAAACCACGCTGATCGAAGCGGTACGTGCGCGCGGCTACGAGGCGCGCGCCTGGAACGACGACTCATCGACGGCCGCGCCGTCGCGGATCGCGCAAGACGGCGGCGACGATAATCTCCATGTCGCCATCATTGGCAGCGGTAGCGGCGCGTTTGCCGCTGCCATCCGCGCCGCCGAGGCCGGAGCGCGTGTGACCCTGATCGAGTCGGGCGACATCATCGGCGGTACCTGTGTCAACGTCGGCTGCGTCCCGTCCAAGATCCAGATTCGCGCCGCCGAACTGGCCCAGCATCAGCGCCACAACCCGTTCGAGGGCCTGGCAGATTGCGAGCCGATGATCGACCGGCCCCGGTTGCAGCGCCAGCAACAGGCACGGGTCGAAGAACTACGCGCGGCCAAGTACGAGAGTATCCTCGATGATAATCCGGCGATCACGCTGCGTCGCGGGCGGGCCCGTTTCGAGGACGCTCATAATCTGATTATCGCGGCCCAGGACGGAAGCGAAGCGCGCTTGGCGGCCGATCGGATCCTGATCGCCACGGGGGCCTCCCCCGCGATTCCACCGATACCAGGCCTGGCCGAGACGCCATATTGGACCTCCGATGAAGCGGTCTTCAGTGCGGACACGCCCGAGCATCTGATCGTCATTGGCGCCTCGGTGGTGGCCGTCGAACAGATCCAGGCGTTTCGCCGTCTGGGTTCCGAGGTCACCGTGCTGGCCCGAAGCACGTTGCTGTCCAGCGAGGATCCGGCGCTGGGCGAAGGCCTCGCCGCGGCATTTTACGCCGAAGGGATCGACGTACGTGAGCATACCCAGGCGCATGCCGTACGTTTCGAGGCCGGGCAATTCATCCTCGATACCGACAACGGCCCGATCCAAGGCGACCGGCTGCTGGTCGCCACGGGACGCGCCCCGAATACCCGTGATCTGGCGCTGGACAACGTTGGGGTAAAGACCGATGAAAGCGGTGCAATCGTGGTGGACACATCACTGCACACCAGCGCCGAGTCCATCTATGCCACCGGCGATTGCACGACGCTGCCCCAGTTTGTCTATGTGGCTGCTGCCGGCGGTACCCGGGCGGCGATCAATATGACCGGCGGACAAGCCCGGCTGGATCTGTCCGCCATGCCCGCGGTGATCTTTACCGATCCGCAGGTGGCGACCGTGGGGCTGGATGAACGCCAGGCCCAGGCGCGCGGCCTCGACGTGGAGACCCGCACGCTTGGGTTGGAGCACGTACCACGGGCGCTGGCCAACTTCGAGACCCGCGGTTTTGTCAAGCTGGTCGCCGAGGCCGGCAGTCATCGCCTGCTGGGGGCCCAGATTCTGGCTCCCGAGGCCGGCGAGATGATCCAGACCGCCGTACTGGCCGTGCACCACGGCATGACCATCGAGGCCCTGGGCGATCTGCTGTTTCCTTATCTGGTGCACGTGGAAGCGCTCAAGCTCTGTGCCCAGACCTTTACCAAGGATGTCGAGCAGCTGTCCTGCTGTGCCGGCTAGCGAGAGCGCGATGATCAGACCGTTGCGTGAATACGCCCGGTGCGTGCCGAAGCGCCAGGTACGCCTATTGATCGGTCAAGGGCCGACACATAGGGACAAGTAAAACATCGGGAAATTGCGACAGAGCACTTTTCGCTTAACGCCGTATTCGGTTGGGCGCTATCTCGACCGATAACGGCCGGCTTCAACTAATCCTTCGTCGTCATAGACGGGGCCATTTAGCCAGTCCTAGCGTACGACAAAAGATGGTGACAAATGAATTTTTTAACACAACTTTCCGACAAAGCAGGTTCGATAGGTAGCGTTGTTTCGGGCATGGGCTGCGCCATGTGCTTTCCGGCGCTGGCAAGTATCGGCGCGACCCTGGGCCTTGGGTTCTTGACGGCTTGGGAGCGCATCTTCATCACGACGTTGCTGCCTTTTTTTGCCGTGATCGCACTGATCGCGAATATCGTGAGTTGGCGCACCCACCGCCAAATGTATCGAGGCCTGCTAGGAGTATTCGGACCGCTGCTGGTACTGGCAGGCGTTGCGATCTTCCAACTCCGATTGGGCCAATTTGCGGCCTATGCGCAATTTGTCTTTTACACGGGTCTTGTATTGATGATGGCGTCGTCGGTCTGGAACATGGTGCGCCCCGCTAAGCGTCACTGTGCTGTAACGAAGTCTGCTCCGAGGCAAAACATCAAGACATGACACCGTCCTCGCAGTTTTGAGGGGTTCATCGAAATCTTCGCTGAGCATTCGGGCGGTGGTGACAACGGAAGTAGGTCAACTCATTCAGGCCGCAATGATGCCTTGCGAGCGTCGATGACCGCCAAGGACATTGCCGATGAATGGTTTCCGTACCTAACCAAGGTGGAGGCTCAGACCGTGTTCCCAGCCGTTCAACAAGGATGTCAAACAGTTGTCCTGCTGTGCGGGACACGCAGGGACGCCCCATGAACAATATCCGTCGTGAGATCGTGGAACGGCTAGGTGTGGTCGAAGAAATGGAGGCCGCGCTTCATGTGGCACTGTTGCGTGAGTTAGCCCGAGGTCAACCGGTCACCACGGAGCGGCTCGCGAAGTCACTCAACTGGACGACTGGCGAGGCGGTGTTGGTGCTGGAGCAGCTGCCTGGCGGAACCATCGAGTATGACTGTCAAGGACGGCTGATCGGCTACGGCATCACACGGCGTGAAACACCGCATGCATTTGTCGTCAATGACCAGCCGCTCTACGCCTGGTGCGCACTGGATGCCTTGATGTTTCCAACCGTCATAGGTGAGCGCGCGCAGGTTCAATCGCGTTGTCCGCATACCAACACACCGGTGACCTTGACCGTTACGCCACAGGAGGTGCTTTCACTCCAGCCAGAGGACGCGGTCATCTCTTTAGTGTCGGTGGCCGCAGAGGGCGACATTCGAAGTGCCTTTTGTTGCGACGTTCATTTCTTTGCCTCTCGACAGGCCGGCGAGGCCTGGTGCCGAGATAGACCGCGCGCGAACATTGTGAGTGTTCAGGAAGGTTTCGAACTGGGTCAGCAGATTGCGCACCTTATGCTCGACAGAGCAAGAAGCCACTAGCATGACGGTTAATACTCGAACGGTAAAACTCGGCATTGAAAGTGGGCCGGGGCCACAAACAGAAGGCTACGTCATTTCGGAGGCGGCCCGCTTCTGTGGCATGTCTGTTCATCAGATCCGAACCTATCTGGATATGCGATTAGTGTACGCCTGCGGGACTACCCAAGGTGGTTTCCGCCTATTCAACGAGAGCTGCGTTGCGCGGCTGAAACTGATCAGTTCATGTCGAGAGGCCGGTCTCGGTCTGCCCGAGATTTCCGAATTTATTCAGGCGCTGGACAGCGGAGATGATCGGCAGTGCCGAGCCGTCGAACGGCAAATACAACACACAATTGCTGTTAAAAGAGCCGCGCTGCATCGCTGCACCCAAGTACTAACCGAGGCAACACGTGGACATGACTGATAAGGCGCGCGAACCGGCCGAGGTATCCAAGCCGCTCACCGGTTATCTGTGGGGGGTACTGGCCGCGCTGAGTTGCCCCTGTCATTTGCCGATTCTCGCCATCGTGCTGGCCGGCACGGGCGCCGGTGCTTTTCTCGGGGAGCACTGGGTAATCGTGGGTATCGCACTGACCGGCCTGTTCGTGCTGTCGCTGAGCCGACTGCTACGGGCCTTCAACAAGTAACGGATGATCACACCACCCACGTTCGATGGAGGGAGGCATTATGAAAGATCCCAAACACTTTTACGCGCCAGCCTGATTGGCACGGTGGTTGTTGCCCTGTGTTGTTTTACACCCGTTCTGGTGGTGTTGTTCGGTGCCGTAGGGCTGGCAGCACTGACCGGTTATCTGGATTACGTCTTGCTGCCGGCCCTGGCCATTTTCATCGGCCTGACTGTCTACGCGCTGTGGCGCAAGAAGCAGCACGACGCCTGCTGCGATACCTCGTCTGAGAAAAAGTCGCAACCGTGAGCCACCTAAACGCCCACGCTTCGCCAGCAACCGCGAAAGTCACCGTGTAGCTAGGGTGCCGCCTTGCACTCAACTCCGCGCGATCTCGACACGCCCGAGGCTATTGCCGAAATGCTGGATGCCTTCTACCGGAAGGTCGTGGCCGATGATCGCCTGCGTCCGCTGTTCTTGGATGTGGC
>DJIE01000125.1:2834-12531 GCA_002433465.1 Salinisphaera sp. UBA6602 | reverse complement strand
AACAGCGTCAGTGTTCGCTACCGTGCAGCAAGCACGCTACGCTCTCACTTGTCTGTCAATCGCGCGCAAAGCACGCCGGCGCGACCGTGACAGGTCGTGCAGAGCTTCCCTAGATTCGACGCGAAGGCCCGGCCGCCGGATAATCGTGCGTACACGATCTTCGAGAGCGCGCAGCCAATGAGCGACAACAACCATTACACACCGCCGAAAGTCTGGACCTGGGAGAAGGGCAGCGGCGGCAAGTTCGCCAATATCAACCGGCCGGTCGCCGGTCCCACCCACGAAGCGGAGCTGTCGGTCGGCAAGCACGACTTCCAGCTTTATTCGCTGGCCACGCCCAACGGGGTGAAGGCGACGGTGATGTTCGAGGAGCTGCTCGAACTCGGCCACAAGGGGGCCGAATACGACGCCTGGCCGATCAATATCGGCGAAGGCGAGCAGTTTTCCAGCGGCTATGTGGCCATCAACCCGAACTCCAAGATCCCCGTGATGGTCGACTACAGCACGGCCAACCCCACGCGGGTGTTCGAATCGGGCTCGATCTTGCTCTATCTGGCGGAAAAATTCGGTGAGTTTTTGCCCGGCGATCACGGCGCGCGAACCGAGGCGATGAACTGGTTGTTCTGGCAGATGGGCAGTGCGCCTTATCTGGGCGGCGGCTTCGGGCACTTCTATGCCTATGCGCCCGAGAAGATGCAGTACCCGATCGATCGTTTCACCATGGAAGTCAAACGCCAGCTCGACGTGCTCGATCGGCGTCTGGCCGAATCGCAGTATCTGGCAGGCGGCGAATACAGCATCGCCGATATTGCCACCTGGCCCTGGTACGGCGCGCTCGCGCTCGGCCGCCTCTACGACGCGGGCGAATTCCTGCAGGTTCAGGAATACGAGAACGTTCAGCGCTGGGCACAGGAAATCGATGCGCGTGCCGCGGTACAGCGCGGGCGTATGGTCAACCGTGTCTGGGGTGAGCCGCACGAACAACTTCGCGAGCGGCACAACGCCAGCGATTTCGAGCGCCGTACCCAGGACAAGCTCGACGCGGCGGATTGAGCGCCGTGCTGCCGTCGCGCTCGTCCCGTTCGAGCCGGGCAGGCCGGGCACGAAGCTGTGGGTGCCTGCAAGCGCGCCACGGTCTGGCCTGGGCCGATGCGACGGCGGCTTTTCGTCGCCTCGGGTCAGGGCATTGGAAGCGCCGCCATGCGACGTGGCGCTTGAAAAAAAATCGTGGCCGAGCGATAACCGTGACGATACGCGCATGTGGCGAGGCGAGCGGTAAAGGACGGCCCACGTGACCAGCGAAACGACCGGCGGCGACGGCCCGCTGCAGCAGCCCGTGGCCGGAAGATACAGCTCGGTGTCTGTCGACACCGATCGACGTGAGTGCGACCGGCTGTCCGATCTGCTCGAACTGGGTCTGCTCAATACCCGCCCCGAAGAGCGCTTCGACCGGATCACCCGGCTCGCTACCGAGCTGCTGGACATGCCCATCGCGTTGATGTCGCTCATGGAAGGCGACCGCCAGTGGTTCAAGTCCACCTGCGGTATCGAGATCAAGGAATCGTCGCGCAGTATCTCGGTGTGCGATTACACCATCGTCCACGACAAGCCGCTGTTCGTGGAAGACGCGAGTCGGGATCTGCGCTTCGCTCATCTGCCCTATGTGGCCAGGGCTCCTCATATACGCGGCTATGCCGGCATGCCCCTGCATGGGCCCAAGGGCCGCCCCATCGGCACGATCTGCGTGGCCGGCTTCAAATCGCGCACGTTCGATAAGCGCGATCATGCGCTGCTGAAGGAAATTGCAGACTGGATCGAACACGAATTCGATCTCGACCGCCGTATCGCCGCCCACGACCGCCACGTTGCCCGGCTGATGGACCGCGACCCGTCGCTGCCGGTGGCTACGCGTACGATCGCGCTCGAGCGCCTTGACGATGTGCTGATGTCGCGCGCCCGCAGCGGCCAGGGCACGGCGGTCCTGCATCTGGATATCGTCAACCTCGCCCACTACGAACAGACCTACGGCGAGCAGGTCGCACGCAACACGGTCGCGAACTGGCTGGCGGCGCTCCAGGCGGGCGCTGCGGATTTTTGCTATCTCGCAAGGCTGTCGGATACCGAGTTCGTCGGTGCCGTGCCCGATCGAGAGGATATAGAAGCCGTTCGCGCCGACTGCGAGCGCCAGGTGGAGCATGCCAACCGCGCGGTCAGCGGCGGTGCGGCCCAGGTGGCGTTTCGGGTGGTTGGCGGGCTTACCGTGCACGGCGACCACGGGCGCCACGCCGCCGAGCTGGTATCGCGTGCGCGCCAGGCGCACCGACGCGCCGATATCGGGCGCGGCGTGGTGCTGTTTTCCGAAACGATCAATCGCCAGCTGCTGCGCGATCGTCATATCCGCCGTCTTTTCGAGACCGCGCTGCAGGAAGGCGGAATCGATTTCCATTGGCAGCCGCTGTTCAGCAACCGCGGCGATACGCTTGCCGGCTTCGAACTGCTCGCGCGCTGGCACGACGCCGAACTCGGCGATATCTACCCCGACGAATTCATTCCGCTGGCCGAGGCCGAACACAATCTCAGCCGTGCCCTGGTAGAACACGCGCTGGGTACCGCCGCTGCGCAGATTGCGCAATGGCAGGCACAACAGGTGCCGTCGCCGCTGCCTTATATCGCGATCAATATTCCCGGCCGCGAATTCTATGAAAGCGACTTCTACGACTGTGTTGCCGGCATACTTGCACGCCACGGCATCGACGGGCGGCGCATGGTGTTCGAACTCACCGAACGCAGCCTGATTGCCGATTTCGACGTGGCGGCCCGGACCATGGCCCGTTTGAACACGCTCGGTATTCGAATCGCCATGGACGACTTCGGCACCGGCTACTCGTCCATTGCCTATCTCACCCGGCTGCCGCTGGCGCTGGTCAAGCTCGACAAGAGCGTCGTTCAGCGTCTGGAGCACGATGCGGTTGCACGTGAGCTGGTGCGCAGCATCGTCGATCTTGCCCACGGCCAGGATCTGGGCGTGGTGGCCGAAGGCGTGGAGACCCGCGCCCAGCACGAGTGGATACGCTCGTTCGGCTGCGAATACAGTCAGGGGTTTCTGCTTGCCCGGCCCGAATCGCGCGACGACTCCTGCAAGCGCGTCGCCGCCCAGCCGCCGGAAAACCCCGCCCCCATGTGAGCACGTTGGCCGCCCATGCCAAGCATCGATCTGATCATCGAACTGTCTGCCGCCCAGTGCCGGGCTCACTATGCGGGCTCGGTCGACCATGTCTACGCCCAGAGCGTGGATGGGCGTCGGGTGCTGCTGCCGGCCCAGGCACTACGGCGCGTGGTCACGCGTGACGGCGTACACGGCGTCTACCGCTTGAGCTACGACGACAACGGCCGCTTCCAGTCGCTGCAACGGTTGGGCGACAGCGTTTGCTAGCCGCCCACGCTCGAATGCCGGCTGCGCCGTTTGCTAACTTGGCATCAACTCTCCAAACCTCAGGGATACGTCATGACCAGCCGTCGACATTTTCTGCGCACGGCCGCCTTCGGTGGCCTGGCCGGCGCGGCCTCACTGCTCGCGCCCCGTGCCTTTGCCGCAGACAAGGCCGTGCATGCCACGCACAGCCCCGACGCCATGCCGGCCAACCCGGGCGACGTATCGGCGCCCGGCTATCGCCCGCCGCATAAATACGGCGCGGGCGGTACCCAGGCCGGCAATATGTTCGTCGAAACGTCGGACGAAACCGTCGAAGCCATGATGCAGGCGCACTGGGACGCGGGCGTGCGCTATTTCGATACCTCGCCCTGGTACGGCCTGGGCCTGAGTGAACGTCGCATGGGACATTTTCTCGACGGCAAACAGCGCGACGACTATGTGTTGTCGTCCAAGGTCGGGCGCCTGCTCACACCGGATGCCTCGATGGACAGCCACGGCATCTGGGCGGGTGATCTGAACTTCAATTATCGCTACGACTACACCGCCGCCGGCGTGCGTCGCTCGGTCGAGGACAGCCTGCAGCGCCTGGGCGTGCCCAGTCTGGATATGGTGTTCATCCACGATCTGGCGCCCAGCAACGACGATCTGGACGACTACGATGCCCAGCTCAAGACTGCGATAGACGGCGCCATGCCGGAGCTCACCAAAATGCGCGAGGAAGGGCTGATCAAGGCCTGGGGCATGGGCGTGAACGATATCGAGCCCGCGCTTGCCGCGCTCGACAACGCCGAGCCCAACGTGCTGCTGCAGGCCACGCGCTACACGCTGATGAACCACGACGACGCCCTGGAGCGGCTGTTCCCGAAATGCGAGGCGCAGGGCTGTTCGGTGGTGATTGGCGCGCCCCTGGGCGCCGGCTTTCTCGCGGGTAAGGATCGCTGGCTCTACAGCGGCGACGCTATCCCCGACGGCTATCGTGAAAAACGCGCGCGGATCAGCGAAATCGCGTCTGTGCACGGCACCGACCTGAGGACCGCGGCGTTGCAGTTCACGGCCGCGCCGTCGATCGTATCGGCCACCATTCCGGGCGCGCGCGATGCACGCCAGGCACGCGAAAACGCTGCCTCCATGCGCGCATCGATCGCCCCCGCCTTCTGGCAGGCGCTCAAGCGCGAAGGCCTGATCAACGCCGACGCGCCGACCGAGCTGACTCAAAAGGCGTAATCGCGTCGGCTCTAGCCGGGCAGGCGCGGCGCCAGTTCATGCCACGCGCCGCTGGCCAGCCCGGCGAGCGACCAGGGGCCAATCCGGGTACGCACGAGGCGCAGAGTGGGCAGATCCACTGCTGCGGTCATGCGCCGGACCTGGCGGTTGCGGCCTTCGCGGATGGTGATTTCAAGCCAGGTCGTGGGCACATTCTTGCGATAGCGCACGGGCGGGTCGCGGCGCCAGAGTTCGGGTTCGGTGATGATCTCGACATCGGCCGGCCGCGTGGGGCCGTCCTTGAGCGCGGGCCCGGCGCGCAGCGCCTCGATCTGGTCGTGGCTTGGCGCGCCGTCGACCTGTACCCAGTAGGTCTTGGGCAGCTTGTACTTCGGATCGGTGATCCGAGCCTGCAGCTGGCCGTCGTTGGTCAGCAGCAGCAACCCCTCGCTGTCGCGATCGAGCCGCCCGGCCGGGTAAACCCCCGGCATATCGATATAGTCGGCCAGCGTGGCGCGGTCGTTGCCGTCGGTGAACTGAGTGAGCACACGAAACGGTTTGTTGAACGCGATCAGCCGCGGCGTATCGGGCCGCGCCGCGGGCTTGCGCGGCTTGGGCTTGCGACGGCGCCGGGTTCGGGCAGATGCCTGGCTCATGAGCGCGCTTGGTCGGTCACGGGCAGACGCAGGCGCAGCACGCTATTCGACATCGAACTCCTTGCCCCAGCTGTCGTAGGCCAGCGTCACGATGCGCTCGAGTTCCTCGTCGCTCACGCGGTCGGCGTTGCCGTGTTCGAGCGGATCGTAGTGATACACGAACAGCCGCGAGGCGAATTCGGCGAAGGGCAGTGAGGCTTCGCCCGGCAGCTCACCGTGGCCTTCGGTGGTGGTGACGATGCCCTGGCCCCAGTCCTGGCCGCTGTCGTTATTCGGGTTGAAGAAGTACACCCGCATATCGCCGTCCGGGTCGAGCGCGACGCGCAGGATGGCGATGGCATGGCGGCCGACATAGCGCGCCGCGCTGTCGGTGACGGCGATGCCGGCCGGCTGGGAATGAATGACCGGTACGTTGCCGTTGTAGTAGGGGTGATAGCAGGCATAGAAATGTCGTACGAAGCCGGCATGATCGCCAATCGCGCCGGTTTTCGGATCGGCGACCACGGCAAAGCCCTGGCCGACCCACCAGCCGTAGAATTCGGGGTTGATCCAGCGGTGCAGGTCGTTGTCGCGTTCGCCGCAGAGCCGGCCCATTTCGATATACAAGCGGTCCAGATGCGGCACCAGCACCAGCGATACCGGGTCCACGTCCAGCGGCGCTTCCTTGGCCAAGCCCGCGGCCAGACCCTTGGATGAAATCGGCTCGCCTTCGAAACGGGTGAGTACCTCGTCGTCGCGGGCCGCCCAGGTCACCAGCTGCAGCAGGTAGTCCGGGTCGTTGTCGGCCCACATCGACAGCCCGATCACCGACTGGCAGGTGGGGTTGTTGCCCTGGCCCACGCCCAGCGGCTGGCCCAGCAGCCCCAGCACGCCGGCGAGCAGGAACACGCGCGGCGGCTGCGCCTCGCCGCAGACCATGCGGATGTTGTCTTCGGTGGCCGGCGAGAGTTTCAGGCCGATCTGTCGCCACAGCCCGGCCGCAACCGGGGTAGAGAACAGCACGCCGCGTTCGAGCAGCAGCGCCAGGCCATAGATCGCCTGCGCGGTTTCCACGAACACCGTCTCGTCGATGAGGGTGTGCACCAACTGGCGATAGCACAGCAGCGCGTCCTGCCCGGTCTGACTCAAGCCGAGTGCAATGGGAATGAGCGCGTCGCCGCTGCCGTCGGGCAGCCCGCGCAGATGGCGCAACAAAACGGCGTGATAGACCGACGCCAGGCCGGTGTCGTGCATCGCCCGAGCGAAGCCCAGCGCCTCGGTCGTCAACGCCTCGTAATCCATGGCCTGCAAGCGTTCGGCATAGACGGCAACGCCGGGATCTTCGGCACAGCCGGGCGAGGGCGCAAACAGCGATTCGACCAGCCGCCGTGCGTCGTCGTTGCCGCTCGTGCTTTCGATGGCCGGGTCGTACAGGCAGGTGGCGATCTGAATCACCATCTGGCGGACGTCGTCGACCTGAATGGGGCGCTGGGCGAGAATGCGCCAGACCTCGGCGACCAGACTATCGAGAATGCTCTCGTAGCCCATATGCTCGAGTTGGTAGTGATACAGCGCCTGCACCGCCACGCCGAGCTGGTCCGGGCGTTCGCGGTCGGCTTCACTGAGCGTGCCCGAGAGCAGGTCGAGGTTGAGCGCCATTACCTGGGTCAGAAAATTGCGGGCGCGTTCGGCGGTGATGCCGCGGTGGCGGTAATCGCCGCGGGCGACCGCCAGCAGCCGCAGTTCGCTCAAGGCCTCCATGGCGGTAAGCACGGCATCGCCCTGACGCAACGAACGCACCGCCAGGGCCGGCTGCAGGATGGCCGGCCGCCCCCAGTCGCTGTGGGCGAACACGCCCGCGCTTTCGTATTGCGCCACCCGCTCGTAGAGGGCCTGGGGCCCACCGTCACTGGCCAGAATTGCCGCCGCGTGTTGCAGCACGTCGCTTTTGAGGTCCTTGCGCGTGTCTTCGTCCGCGTTGCCGAGCTGGGCCAGCTTGGCGTCGAAGGTGTCGAGCAGGGTAGCGAGATCGCGGTTGTCGTTCGGCATCGTCATAGATCAGGGATATCCAGGGGCAAGGCATGAGCCTAACGTGAAAAGGCGGTGTTCGACGTAATACGCGCCGTGCGCGCCATAGACTACTGTGTTGTACATACGCGCGGCTGAACGGCGGGCACGATTGCCGTCGCGGCGCGCGGGCGACGTTCATGCATGCATCGTTGCCGGCCGGGCTTCGCATGCCATGGGGCCGCACCCGCCGTACTGATCGAGCCGAGAACATGGGTGCAGGCTAACCCTTGGCGAAACGCGGGTTGGCATACCCATGTGCCGGCGGGTCCGCGCCGCGAAGGCGCTCAACACGGGGATCGACGGTCGACATACGGCAGGTGAATCTGGCCGAATGCGGGGTATGTTTGGACGCTAATGGCTGTAAAACACAGGCAAAATAAGACGTGAAACGAAGTTTCAAGTAAGGCATGATCGGTGCATCCGGCGCCTGCTGGACGGCGAGCGGTACAGCAACGCAAAAAACGCTGACCGTATGCGCCGGAGTTTCATAACGGAGGAGATATCCGATGCTTTCGACACCTTTCAAGCGCGGGCTGCTGGCTGGCGCCACCGCGCTGGCGCTCACCGCGTTCCTGGCCCCCACGAGCGCCTTGGCGCAGAAGAGCACGACCTGGCGAGTGCAATCGCACTGGCCGAGCTCGAGCAGCTCGTACGAAGACAGCCTGGTGCGCATCAAGAACGTCATCGAAGAGCGCACCGATGGCCGCGTAAAGCTCAAGCTCTACCCGGCCGGCGCGCTGTTCAAGGCCCAGCAGACCTTCGACGCGGTCAAGCGCGGCACCATCCAGATGGGCACCATCTCGCCGGCTTATGCACAGAACCAGATGAGCCTGGCCGGCATCGCCTCGGGCCTGCCGTTCGCGTTCCGCAACGTCTGGGAAGCGGCGTACTTCCACAAGAGCATGGGCTTCGAGGACATGCTGCGTGACGAGGCCGCCGAAGAGGGCGTGTACTGGTCCACCGACAAGGTCTACCCGACTGAAATGGTCGTGGATCGCCCGATCAACAGCATGGACGACTTCAAGGGCCTGAAGATCCGTTCCTCCGGCGCGCTGCAGACCTTTTTGACCGAAGCCGGCGCCTCGGCGAGCTATATCCCGGGCGGCGAGCTCTACACCGCGCTTTCCAGTGGTGTGGTCGATGGCGCGCACTGGGGTGCGGCCCAGGGTGCGGCCAGCATGAGCCTGTACGAAGTGGCCAAGTACCACGTCAAGCCGGCGCTCAACATCGCGGGCACGGACGTGTTCATCATCAATCAGAAAGCCCTCGACAAGCTTTCCGATGAAGACGCCAAGACGGTCAAGCAGGCGCTCGACGAGCAGTTCTGGGTACGCACCAACGAGTATCTCTACAAGGAACAGATCGCGCTGGCCAAGGCCATGGCCGAGCAGGACGTGCAGATCACCACGCTGCCGGACGACGTGCAGCAGCATCTCACCGAGGTGGCCAAGAAGTCCTGGGAAGAGCAGGGCAAGCGCAGCGACGACGCGGCCGAAGCGCTCGACAAGCTCAAGCGCATGCTCAGCGATCTGGGGTATCTCGACGCCAACGGCTGATCGCATTTCGGTCTGACTGCCGCCCCGCTGGCCTTCGCGGCCACCGGGGCGGACTTATCTGCGGGGGTCGCTTATGCGCCTGCTCAATGGTTTTATCCTCGGCATCACCAAGCTCAACGACTGGATCGGCCGGGCGGTGGCGATGCTTATTTTCGTGATGTTCGCCGTGCTGCTGCTCGGCGTGCTCTATCGCTACGCGCTCGAGGCGCCGCGTGTATGGACCACCGAACTCACCCAGTTCGTGTTCGGTTTCTATGCGGTGATGTCGGGCGGATACGTCATGGCACATCGCGGCCATGTGAACGTGGACCTGTTCTACAGCTCGCTGGCACCGCGTGCGCGTGCCGCGCTCGACGTGTTCACTTCGTCGCTGTTCTTTCTGTTCACGATCACGCTGCTTTACTACGGCGGCGTCATCGCCTGGGAAGCCGTCGACAGCATGGAAACGTCCTACTCGGCGTGGAACCCGCCGGTCTGGCCGTTCAAGATCGCGATCCCGGTGGCCGCCTTGCTGCTGCTGTTACAGGGCATCGCCAAGCTGGTTGAAGATATCGCGATTGCCGTAGGCGCCATCGAGCCGCCTGCCGTAGCCTCCGAGCGCGACAGCAATCCGGGAGAAACGGCATGAGTATCGAACTCATCACGCTGGCCTTCTTCGGCGCACTGCTGTTTTTTCTCGTTCTCGGGCTGCCGCTGACCTTCGTGCTCGGCGGCGTGTCGGTGATCTTTCTTTATTTCACCTGGGGGATCGATTCCTTCTATCTGGTGGCCTCGCAGATCTGGGGCACGATGGAGAGCTT
>DJIE01000125.1:0-2428 GCA_002433465.1 Salinisphaera sp. UBA6602 | reverse complement strand
ATGATGTATCTGTGGTGGGGCGGCACGCGCGGCGGGCTGGCGATTGGCACGGTGTTCATCTGTGCTGTCTTCGCTGCCATGTGTGGCATCAGCGGCGCGGCGGTGGTGGCCATGGGTACCATCGCACTGCCATCGATGCTCGAACGCGGCTACGACAAGAGCATGGCCCTGGGCGCCATCAACATTGGCGGCGGGCTGGGTATTCTCATTCCGCCCAGCATCATCATGATTCTGTATTCGCTGATTACCGGCGTGTCGGTGGGTCAGATGTTCGCGGCCGGCGTCTTTCCGGGCCTGCTGCTGGTCGTGCTGGTTGCGATTTATATCCTGGTGCGCTGCTACTTCCAGCCGGAACTGGCGCCGGCCCTGCCGCCGGAAGACCGTGCCAGCTGGGCCGAGAAATTCCGGTCCCTGGGCGCGGTGCTGCTGCCGATTCTGATCGTGGTGATGGTGCTGGGCTCCATCATGCTCGGTATTACCACGCCGACCGAAGCCGCTGCCATGGGCGTGCTCGGCGCCCTGATTTCGGCCGCGGTCTATCGCAAGTTCACCTGGGCGCTGATTCGCGATGCCTCGCTGCGCACCTTTTCGCTGACCGGCATGATCATGTGGATTCTGTTTGCCGCGCACGCATTCAGCGCGGCCTATCAGAGCATGGATGCCCAGGCCATGATCGAAGGCTGGATGGAAATGATCCCCGGCGGGCCCTGGGGCACGATCATCGCCATGCAGGTCATTCTGTTCCTCATGGCCATGGTGCTCGATCCGGTCGGCATCATGTTGATCACGCTGCCGGTGTTCATGCCGATCGTGGAAAGCCTGGGCTTCGACCCGATCTGGTTCGGCATTCTGTTCGTGATCAACATGGAAATCGGCTACATGACGCCGCCGTTCGGCTTCAACCTGTTCTATCTCAAGGGCGTGGTACCGCCCTCGATCACGATGCAGGATATCTACCGCTCGGTGCTGCCCTATGTGATGGTGGGCATCGTGGGGCTGGCGATCATCATGATGTTCCCGCAGATCGCGACCTGGCTGCCGGGCTACGTGTTCTAGGTACGGCCCGCTACGGCGCTGCCCGCCGTGACGGCGGGCAGCGCTTTTGTCATCCGCGGACTATCCGGGCGACGTATCGTTTAGTTCAACGATAACGAGTTCAGCGATAAAAAGGGGATAGTTCATGACGCGTCACCATTTCGCGCCGCGCTACGCGCGCGGCCTGTTTGCCGCGGCGATTGCCATGCCGCTGGCCGCCTTCGCGGCCTCCGACGATGCGCCCGATGTCGAGGCCAGCGACGACATGGCCATTGCGGCCGAAACCGTCGCCCACTTCAATCAGCCGTGGGCGATGACCTTCCTGCCCGACGGCGCCATGCTGGTTACCGAACAGCGTGGCCAGCTCGTACACGTCAGCCGTGAAGGCGAGAAAACCGACGTCGCCCAGATGTTCGAGGTCGCTTACGGTGGCCAGGGCGGTCTGGGCGACGTGATTCTCGACCCGAATTTCGCCGACAACCGCCATATCTATCTGTCGTACGTGGAATCGCTGGATGGTGGCGCCACGCGCGGCGCGGCGGTGGTGCGTGCCCGGCTGGCCATGAACGACGGCAAGCCCGCGCTCGAAGACGTGACCAAGCTGTGGCATCAACAGCCGTACCGGGTGGGCAAGGGCCATTTTTCGCACCGGCTGGCCTTCGCACCGGCCAATGCGGAACACGCCGGCGATCTGTTCATTACCTCCGGCGAGCGCCAGAAGCAGGACCCGGCTCAGGAAATGGACAACAGCCTGGGCAAGATCATCCGCATCAAGCCGGATGGCAGCATTCCCCCGGACAACCCGTTCGCCGATGACGGCGAAATCGCCAAGCAGTTCTACAGCGTCGGCCATCGCAACATGCTGGGCATCGCCTTCGATGCCGACGGCACGCTCTGGACCCATGAAATGGGCCCGGCCCACGGCGACGAGCTCAACCGGATCGCAGCGGGCGACAACTACGGCTGGCCCGTCGTTTCGAACGGCGACAACTACAGCGGCGTGCCCATCCCGAACCACGACACCCGCCCGGACTTCAACGCCCCCGAGGTGTCCTGGACGCCTTCGATCGGCCCGGCCGGGTTCGTGATCTACGACGGGGACATGTTCAAGGACTGGCAGGGCGACGGCTTCATCGGCGGCCTGGTGGCTAAGGCCATCGTTCGCGTCAACCTCGACGGCGACAACAGCGAAGAAGTGGCCCGCTACGGCTGGGGCACGCGTATTCGCGAACTCGAGCAGGGCCCGGACGGCGCGCTCTGGGTGCTCGAAGACAAGGCCAAGGGCGCCGCCGACGACAGCATGGATGCACGTCTGATTCGCCTGACGCCCGCCCAAGAAGAAAGCTGATCCAGGCGGGCGGCCTTCTCACGCCCGCCCACTCGGCATGAGCGG
>DJIE01000003.1:4405-7179 GCA_002433465.1 Salinisphaera sp. UBA6602 | reverse complement strand
CCTGCAGGCGCGCCTGATGAGCCAAGCGCTGCGCAAGCTCACCGCCAACATCAAGCGCACCGGCACCACGGTGATGTTCATCAACCAGATCCGTATGAAGATCGGCGTGATGTTCGGCAGCCCCGAAACCACCACGGGCGGTAACGCTCTGAAATTCTATGCTTCGGTACGCCTGGATATCCGTCGTATCGGCGCGATCAAGAAGGGCGACGAGGTCATCGGCAACGAAACCCGGGTGAAGGTGGTCAAGAACAAGATGGCACCGCCGTTCCGCAAGGCGGAATTCGAGATCCTTTACGGCGAGGGCAGCTCGCGCGAAGGCGAGATCATCGATTTGGGCGTGGCCAACAACCTCATCGAAAAAGCCGGCTCCTGGTATTCCTATAACGGCGACCGTGTCGGGCAGGGCAAGGACAACGCCCGTAACTTCCTCAAGGAAAACCCCGAAATCGCCCAGCAGCTTGAAACCGCGCTGCGTGAGAAGCTGCTTGCGCCCAAACGCAAGAAAAAGGACGAGAAGGCCGAGGCAGCCGCCGAGCAAGGCGAAGGCGAGGCCGCGGACGATCTGCTCGGCTCCGCACAGGGCGGCAAGAACAGCTAGGCGCGTCGATCGGGCGCTGTAAAGCAAGCGATGACGCAGGCGCAAAACGACGATCAACCGCTCGACCCGGCCGCCGAGCGCATCGCCATTCGCAAACGGGCCATGGACATGCTCGCGCGCCGCGAGCATGCGCCGGCCGAGCTCTCGCAGAAGCTGGCCAAACGCGATCACGACCGCGAACAGGTGGCCGAGGTGCTCGACGAACTGATCGACGACGGGCTGCTGTCGGCCGCCCGTTATGCCGATGCCATGGTGTCGTCGCGCGCCTCCCGCGGTATCGGGCCGGTGCGCATTCGCGCGGAGCTGGCAGCGGTGCGCATCGACGAGGCCGAGATCGAACGCGCGCTCGCCGACAGCGAAACCGACTGGAACGCGCTCGCCGAAGAGGTGCGCGCCAAACGTTTCGGCGCGGCACAGCCCGAGGATTTCCCCGCCAAGGCCAAGCAGATGCGGTTTCTGCAGCGCCGTGGTTTCGATATGGACATGCTCAACGCCGCCTTCGACGACTGAGAGAACGAACGTCGGCGCCCGGCCGGCCCGGGCGTCGCGTCGCCAGTCCTGTCGGTGCAAAGTAACGCTTGATTAAGCGCAAGGGTCAGCATGCGGCGTGAACAGCAGATCACGCGCGTTGCCAGCGATGGGCCGTTGGCCTTGTCTGCGTTCGTTCGCGCGCGTTCCGAGAATGCTTGCTCAGTAGCGCCACGAACCAGGGCCTGCTCATGTAGCCCGTTGAGCAGGCAACGCGAACAGCAAGCCACGCAGCCTCGCGCAGTTTGTGTTTCGGGTTATTCGCGTGTCTTGGCGTTCATTTGCGGACAAACTGCTTGCTTGAGTATCGCCGACTACGTTTCATACACGGCCAAGATAATGACTTGTCAGCCCAAGCCGCAAAGGAATGACTCATGAACATCACCGCCGAAATCTGCGTTATTCCCATGGGCGCGGGCGTGTCCGTATCGCGCTATATCGCGGCCTGTCAGCCGATTCTTGAAAAGGCGGGGCTTAATCCCGTCGTGCATGCCTATGGCACCAACGTGGAAGGCGAGTGGGACGACGTGTTCGCGGCGTTCAAGCAATGCCATCAGACCATTCACGAGCTGGGCGCGCCGCGCGTGTTCACCACCATCAAGCTGGGCAGCCGCAGCGATCGTGTGCAGAGCAATCAGGACAAGGTCGATAGCGTTCGCGCGCTACGGTGATCGACTACGCCGGCGCCGGTAGGGCCAGCCAAAAGGCTCTGCTAAACTAGCGCGCTATTTGCTCCCAGCTGAATTTGTAAGAGGCGCCTGCCCATGATGTCCACCAACGCGTTGCGTGCGCGTTTCGTCGAATATTTCGAACGGCACAAGCATCGATTCGTCGCCTCGAGCAGCCTGGTACCGGCCTCCGATCCGACCCTGCTGTTTACGAACGCCGGCATGGTGCCGTTCAAGGACGTGTTTCTGGGCCGCGACAAGCGCGACTACAGTCGTGCCGTGTCGTCGCAGCGCTGTGTGCGCGCCGGCGGCAAGCACAACGACCTGGAAAACGTCGGCTATACCGCGCGCCATCACACCTTCTTCGAAATGCTGGGCAACTTCAGCTTCGGCGATTATTTCAAGCGCGAGGCCATTCATTTCGCCTGGGAATTTCTCACCGGCGAACTCGGCCTGCCCAAGGAAAAACTCTGGGTCACGGTCTACGAGGAAGACGAAGAAGCCGCGCGTATCTGGCTCGACGAAATCGGCGTGTCCGAGTCCACGTTCTCGCGCATCGGCGCCAAGGACAACTTCTGGCAGATGGGTGATACCGGCCCCTGCGGGCCGTGCTCGGAAATCTTCTACGACCACGGCGAGCATATCGCCGGTGGGCCGCCCGGTACGCCGGAAGAGGACGGCGACCGCTTCGTGGAGATCTGGAATCTGGTGTTCATGCAGTACGACCGTCAGCCCGACGGCACCATGGTCGATCTGCCCAGCCCGTCGATCGATACCGGCATGGGCCTGGAGCGTATCGCCGCGGTCATGCAGGGCACCCACGACAACTACGGCATCGACGTCTTCCAGACGCTGATCAAGGCAGCGGCGGACGCGGTGGGCATGGACGCGGCCAAGGCCGAGCCGGCGCATCAGTCGTCGCTCAAGGTGGTGGCCGATCATATCCGTGCCACCGCGTTCCTGATTACCGACGGGGT
>DJIE01000003.1:557-4021 GCA_002433465.1 Salinisphaera sp. UBA6602 | reverse complement strand
CGCCACGGACACAAGCTGGGCGCGACTGGCACCTTCTTCTACAAGCTGGTCGGCCCGCTGGTCGAACTCATGGGCGACGCCTTTCCCGAGCTGGCTGATTCGAAGGCCCAGATCGAGCGCGTTGTCGAGCAGGAAGAACAGCGCTTCGCACTCACGCTCGCCCAGGGCCTGCGGATCCTCGAGGATGCGATCGGTGCCATGAGTGGTACCGAGATTCCGGGCGAGACGGTGTTCAAGCTCTACGATACCTACGGGTTTCCGGTCGATCTCACCAACGACGTGGCCCGCGAGCGCGGCCTGACCCTGGATACGCGTGGCTTCGATGCCGAAATGTCGGCCCAGCGCGAGCGCGCGCGTGCGGCCAGCCAGTTCGGTGCCGACTACCACGCCAAGATCGACGTGCAGTCGCCAACCGAGTTCATCGGCTACACCGAAACCCGCGGCCGCGCACAGCTGATCAGCCTCGTACAGAACGAACAGCCGGTGGACCGGCTGGCAGCGGGCGCCGAGGGCGTACTCGTGCTCGATCGCACCCCGTTCTACGGCGAATCCGGTGGTCAGCTGGGCGATCACGGCGTCATCGACGCCGACGGCGCTCGCTTCGTGGTAACGGACACTCAGAAACAAAACGGCGTGTTCCTGCACTTCGGCCGGGTCGAATCCGGCGAATTCGCCGCCGGCATGACCGTGGATGCCCAAGTCGATACGGCTCGCCGCCAGGATATCGAGCTCAACCACACTGCCACCCATCTGTTGCATGCCGCCCTGCGCGAAACGCTGGGCACGCATGTGCGCCAGAAAGGCTCGATGGTCGCGCCCGATCGGCTGCGTTTTGACTTTGCCCATTTCGAGTCGGTGACCGCCGATACGCTGGCCGATATCGAAGCGCAGGTGAATGCCCGCGTACGCGAGAACATCCAGGGCCAGTTCTATACCCGCAGCTACGACGAGGCCATCGCCGAGGGCGCGCTGGCCTTCTTCGGCGAGAAATACGGCGACGAAGTGCGCGTGGTGCGCTTTGGCGACTATTCGGTGGAGCTGTGCGGCGGTACCCATGTGCCGGCCAGCGGCGCGATCGGTCTGGTCAAGATCACCGAGGAACGCGGCGTAGCCGCGGGCGTGCGCCGCCTGGAAGCTGTCACCGGCGCGCATGCGCTCAAGTGGGTTCAGGACACCATGGCCCGCGAAATCCGCGTGGCGTCCCGGCTCAAGGCCGCGCCCGCCGAGCTCGAGGACAAGCTCGATCGCATGCTCGAACGCGTGGCCGGGCTGGAAAAACAGCTCGACCAGGCCAACCAGAAGCTGGCGGCCAGCCAGGGCGACGATCTCGCCGACGCGGCCCGCGAGATCGGCGGTGCTCAGGTGGTGGTCCGGCGCATGGACGGCGCCGATCGCAAGGTATTGCGCGATACCGTCGACGCGCTCAAGAACAAGCTCGACCACGGCGTGATCGTGCTGGGGGCCGCCACCGACGGCAAGGTTGCGCTCATCGCGGGCGTGGCCAAGAGCCAAAGCAAGGCGCTGCCGGCCGGTGATCTCGTCAATTTCGTGGCCGAACAGGTCGGTGGCAAGGGCGGCGGCCGGCCGGATATGGCCCAGGCCGGCGGCAGCGACGCCAGCAAGCTCGATGAAGCGCTGGAAAGCGTTTACGGTTGGATCGAGCAGCGACTCGGGTAAGCTTAGTCGTATCAGTATTCAAGACCGGCGCGACCCAGCGCCCGACAAGGAAAACGATATTCCATGGCACTGATTGTTCAGAAATACGGCGGCTCGTCCGTCGGCAGCGTCGACAAGATCAAGCGCATCGCCCAGAAGATCAAGGGCTATCGCGATAACGGCGACCAGGTTGTGGTCGTGGTGTCGGCGATGGGCGGCGAAACCGATCGCCTGCAGGGCTTGGCCGAAGAGCTCGACGGCCGTCCGATTCCACGCGAAATGGATGTGCTGCTCTCGACCGGGGAGCAGGTCACCATTTCGCTGCTGTCGATGGCGTTGCGCCATACCGGCGTATCGGCGCGTTCGTTCACCGGCTGGCAGGTGCCGATCGTCTCGGACGATTCGCATTCCAAGGCACGTATCCAGAAGATCGAACCGGACAACCTGCGCAGCGCGCTCGACGAAGGCGATGTGGCCGTTGTCGCCGGCTTCCAGGGTATTACCGAGTCCAACGAGATCTCGACCCTCGGCCGCGGCGGATCGGATACCACGGCGGTCGCACTCGCCGCCGCGCTTGGCGCCGACGAATGCCAGATCTACACCGACGTGGACGGGGTCTATACCACCGATCCGCGCGTGGTCTCGGGCGCGCGTCGTCTCGAGCAGATTACGTTCGAAGAAATGCTGGAAATGGCCAGCCTAGGTTCCAAGGTGTTGCAGATCCGCGCGGTCGAGTTCGCCGGTAAATACGGCGTGCCTCTGCGCGTACTGTCCACCTTCGACGACGGCCCCGGCACGCTCATTACATTGGAGAAACAAGTGGAAGAACCGATCATCTCCGGCATCGCCTTTACCAAGGATGAAGCCCAGCTCACCGTGCTCGGCGTGCCCGACAAGCCCGGCATTGCCTATGCGCTGCTCGGCCCGATCGGCGAAGCCAATATCGAAGTCGACATGATCCTGCAGAACGTGTCGGGCGATTCGTCCAGCGACTACACCCTGACCGACTTCACGTTCACCGTGCATACGCGCGATTTCGACGCGGCCAAGGAGCTGCTCGAGAAAGCCGCCAAGGACCTGGGCGCGCGTGAAGTCTCGGGCCAGGCCGGGATCGCCAAGGTCTCGCTGGTGGGCGTGGGCATGCGTTCGCACGCCAACGTCGCGGCGCGCATGTTCAAGGCCCTGGCCAGCGAGAACATCAACCTGCGCATGATCTCGACCACCGAGATCAAGATTTCGATCGTGATCGAAACCAAGTACCTGGAACTGGCCGTGCGCGCGCTGCACGACGAGTTCGAGCTCGACGAAGAGCCGAAGAAGGTCGAAAGCGAGCTCACGCCGAGCGCGGAACAGGGCTAGATCGCACCCGTGCTCATCTTCGAACGTCGCGCCGGTGAGCGCCTGCACATCGGCGACGAAATCGAGGTGAGGGTGCTGGATACCGACGGCGAACGCGTGCGTATCGCCGTCGAAGCGCCGCGGGACGTACGGGTGGAAAGCGTCGACGAGTCGTGCGAGCACAACGAATCGTCGATCGATCGCAAATGAAGTCGCATAAGGGGTTTACCCGCAAGGCTTAGCCGGGTATTATTCGCGGCCTTGAACGAATGAGAGTTCGTTTTCGCAAGGCCGCTACTCCGGTGAGTCGGTTTGTCGAAACAGTCGACGCAAACGGCTTCAGAACGGCGATTGCGTTTCGCAGGACAACGATTTTTGGAGAGGTGGCCGAGTGGCTGAAGGCGCTCCCCTGCTAAGGGAGTAAGGGGTTTATAGCCCCTTCGAGGGTTCGAATCCCTCCCTCTCCGCCA
>DJIE01000003.1:0-161 GCA_002433465.1 Salinisphaera sp. UBA6602 | reverse complement strand
AGCGGCGAATAATCTTCCCGGGCCCGCCATGCAAAGAAGGCTTCCCAGAGATGGGGAGCCTTTTTTATTTGCAACGACGCAATTCGAACTCCCGACAGACAACAAGAGAGTTCGACAACCGCGCGCAGCGCGGTTGAACGGGGCGGCGCAGCCGCACCGGC
>DJIE01000267.1 GCA_002433465.1 Salinisphaera sp. UBA6602 | reverse complement strand
CTCGGCGCTGGCGGATGCCGGCGGCAC
Source organism: Salinisphaera sp. UBA6602 (assembly GCA_002433465.1). GTDB lineage: Bacteria > Pseudomonadota > Gammaproteobacteria > Nevskiales > Salinisphaeraceae > Salinisphaera. Next base: position 8,232 of record DJIE01000267.1, on the reverse strand, counting down.
CCCGGAGCCCGTGGTCGTACCGGGGCGCCCGGACGCGCCGGCGCTGGTGCATCCGGCCCGGCTGGCCAAGCGGGGTCTGGGTAAACCGGCCGGGCGGGCGGCGTTGATCCATGCAATTGCCCATATCGAGTTCAACGCCATCAATCTCGGATTGGACGCGGCCTATCGGTTTCGCGGTATGCCGGCGGCCTTCTATGCCGACTGGCTGAGCATGGCGGCCGACGAGTCGCGCCATTTCGAAATGCTCAACAATCGGCTGGCCGACTACGGTTTCACCTACGGCGATTTCGATGCCCACAACGGCCTGTGGGAAATGGCGGTCAAGACCGCCCACGATGTGATGATTCGCATGGCGCTGGTGCCACGCGTGCTCGAAGCCCGAGGCCTGGACGTTACCCCAGGCATGATCGAGAAACTGCGCCAGGCCGGCGACGATGAAACCGTCGCCATCCTGGAAGTCATTCTCGAAGAAGAAGTGCCGCATGTAGAAATCGGCACCCGCTGGTTTCGCTATTGCGCCGAGCCGCGCGGGCTCGAGCCGGACAGCACCTTTACCCAGCTGCTCGACGAATACATGAACGGCGGCCCGCCGGGCCCGTACAACTTTCCCGCCCGGCGGCAAGCCCGGTTTTCGGAAAACGAACTGGACTGGCTCGCCAAGCGCCATTCATAGGCGCGGTCAGCGATTGATGCGATAGGCCACGCGTCGCAGCAGCGCACGCGGCGTGACCTTGCCGCTCCAGACCATCATCTTGTTGCGCACGCCCGGTATCACGATCGTGCGGTTCTGATTCTTGACGCCGATTTCGGCGACCTGCTGGCTGGTCATCGTGCCCATCTTGAACAGCTTGGCCTTGCTGGCCTCCGCGCGTTCGGCGAACTCGGAATCGGTCGGGCCGGGGCAGAGCGCACTCACCGAGACACGCCCGCGCAGCTCTTCGGCCAGGCTTTCCGAAAACGACAGCACGAACGCCTTGCTGGCGTAGTAGACCGCCATGTTGGGGCCGGCCTGGAAGGCGGCTACCGAGGCCACGTTGAGGATGAAGGGTGCCTGGGCCCGTTGAAGCAGCGGCAGCAGCCGATGGGTGAGATCCACCAGCGCGGTGACGTTGACCTGAATCATGGCCAGCTGTTTTTCGCGCGGGCGCTTGGCAAAGGGTCCGCTATCGCCAAAGCCGGCGTTGTTGACCAGCCCCTGCAGGCCCCAGTCGCGAGCGATCACCGTATCGGCCAGCTCGGCCACTCCGCTGGGATCGCCCAGATCCGCGCTGACCACTTCGACGCTGCGGCCGTGCCGCTCGCGCAGTTCGCCGGCAAGCTTTTCCAATCGATCGGTCCGACGCGCGGTCAGGATCAGGTCGTGGCCGCTTTCGGCATACTCACGGGCGAGGCTTTCGCCGATCCCGGAACTGGCGCCCGTGATCAAGGTGTACTGGCTCATGCTGTGGTTTGGTTGTGAAATGAGAGGATTTCACATTACCACGGCCGATCGCGCGCGCGCAGAGCGGCTGCTACGCCACATCCAGGCGTTCGATGCTGTGGCCGTTTGCGACGAGCACCTCGGCCCGCTCCGGGCGCCAGTCTGCAAGCACGATGCGTTCGCAGACCTGGCCATCGATATCGAAACGATGGCTATCGGGGCGATGGGTATGCCCGTGAATGAGCCGCGACACGCCATGCGTCTGCAGGCCCTGGCGTACGGCATCGGCGTTGACGTCCATGATGTGGGCCGGCTTGCTCGCCTTGCCGCGCATGCTGCGCTTGCGTGCGCGCCGCGCAATGCGCCGCCGCAGCCATAGCGGGATCTTGAGCATGCGCGCGCGCCAGCGCGGATCGGTATAGCGGGCACGAAAGGCCTGATGGGCCGTGTCGTCGGTACAGAAGATATCGCCGTGCGACAGCAGCGTCGGCGTGCCTTGCAGGTCGACCACCAGCGGGTCGTCGAGGATCTGCATATGGCTGGCGGCCACGAACGCTTCCCCGACCGCGAAATCGCGGTTGCCGCGCATGAAATACAGCGGCACGCCGGTTCGGGCCAGGGCCGCGAAACGGTCGATCACGCGGGCATGAACGGGCAGGGAACCGTCGTCGCCCACCCATACATCGAACAGGTCGCCCAGCACGTAGACGGCCTCGGCCGCGCGGGCTGGGCCGTCCAGATAACGAATCAGGCGTTCGGTGTTCGGGTCGTCGTCGCCGGTCAGATGGACATCGGCGAGTAGATGAACCGCCACCCTCGACTAGTCTTCGACGACCTCGGCGGTCTCGATCACGACCTGGTTCTGGGGCGCGTCCTGACGGAACGGGCCGGCCGAGCCGGTCGGGCCGGCGGCGATCTTGTCGACCACGTCCATGCCGTCGGTGACCTTGCCGAACACTGCATAGCCGGCATTGCCGCGGCTCGGGTTGAGCGGCGCGTTGTCGGTGAGGTTGACGAAGAACTGCGAGGTGGCCGAGTTGGGATCGCTGGTGCGGGCCATCGACAGGGTGCCGCGATCGTTCTTCAGGCCGTTGTCGGCCTCGTTGACGATCGGGTCACGCGTTTTCTTCTGTTGATAGTCTTCGGTGAAACCGCCGCCCTGAATCACGAAGCCCGGAATCACGCGATGGAAGATGGTGCCGTCGTAAAAGCCGTCGCGCACGTACTGCAGAAAATTCGCGGCCGACTTGGGCGCATCGTCTTCGAAGACCTCGATCGTGATATCACCGAGATTGGTATGCATAACAACCATGGAATCATCCTTGCTGGCGTCGCCGAAGGCGAACGCGAGGGGCGCGCAGAGCGCGATGGAAAGGAAAACAGTAGCGAGCAACTTCATCAGGCAACGGCCTCGGTTGGTTCGACGCGCGCAAGTGCCGCATCGAGAACGTTCAGGTCGGCATCCTTTCGATGACCCTGCTCGGAGAGCACGCGTCGCCAGGCCCGACCGCCCGGCTGGCCATGATACAGACCCAGCATATGGCGGGTAACGTCCTTGAGCGCGCCGCCGGCTGCCAGATGATCGGCAATGAAGCCGCGCGTGGCTTCGACGATCGCGCGTCGACTTGGTACCGCCGCGTTGGCGTTGAAGAAGCGCCGGTCGACATCCGCCATCACGTACGGATTCTTGTAGGCTTCGCGGCCGATCATCACGCCGTCGACGTGGGCGAGCTGGGCAGCGGCGCTATCCAGATCCACGAAGCCGCCATTGATGCTCATGGGCAGGGCCGGGAAGTCGCGCTTGAGCGCATGCACGCGCGCATAGTCCAGCGGCGGGATCTCGCGATTTTCCTTGGGGCTGAGCCCGGATAGCCAGGCCTTGCGCGCATGCACGATCAGCGCGTCGGCGCCGGCCGCGGCAACGGCGCTGGCGAACGCGTGCAGGAATTCGTAGCTGTCCTGATGATCGATGCCGATACGGGTCTTGACCGTCACCGGGATGGAAACCCGGGCCTTCATCGCTGCCACGCAGTCGGCCACGCGCTTTGGCTCGCCCATTAAACAGGCGCCGAAGGTGCCATTCTGAACCCGATCCGACGGGCAGCCGACGTTGATGTTGACCTCGTCGTAGCCGTGGTCCTCGGCCATGGCGGCGCAGTCGCCCATGGTCGCGGGATCGCTGCCGCCAAGCTGCAGGGCGACGGGGTGTTCGTCGGCGTGATAGGCCAGAAATCGCTCGCGATCGCCGTGAATCAACGCGCCGGTGGTCACCATCTCGGTGTAGAGCAGGGCCGAGCGGGTAATCTGGCGCATGAAGTAACGCTGTTCGCGCGTGGTCCAGGCCATCATGGGGGCGACGCTTATGCGCGTGCCCGGAGTCGGGCCGCCACTGGCCGGAATCGACGTTTGCGTGTCTGTTGCCGTCATTACGCCATATTTTACGCGCTTTTGCAGGCCGGGTGGCCCTAATGGCGCGACGGGTCGGCAAGCGCGGGCCGGCTGACGTCGCGCTGCGAACTCGCACGGGCCGTGAATCGCCGTCACAATAGGCGTTCGGATAGATTTCATTGTTTCGATCTGCAGGAGCGGTTATGTACGCGTTCGCCCGGCGTGCGTTGTTTGCGCTGGAACCGGAGACGGCACACGACCTGACCCTGGGCACGCTGTCGCGCAGCACCGCTCTGGTGCAGCGAATCTATGCCGACAAGATGCCGCACGTGCCGGTCGATCTCATGGGTATGCAGCTGCCCAACCCGATCGGGCTGGCTGCTGGCCTGGACAAGGACGGCCGTTGTATCGACGGCCTGTCGGCCCTGGGTTTCGGTTTTGTCGAAGTGGGCACGGTCACGCCCGAGCCCCAGCCGGGCAACGCCCGGCCGCGCCTGTTCCGTCTGCCCGAACAACGCGCCTTGATCAACCGTATGGGGTTCAACAACGACGGCGTCGCGGCGCTGGTGGAACGCGCGAAGCGTCGGCAGGGCACGACCGCGCTGGGCATCAATATCGGCAAGAATGCGATCACGCCGCCGGAACAGGCGGTGGCCGATTATCTGGCCGCGCTTAAGTCGGTTTACGCCATTGCCGACTACGTGACGATCAATATTTCTTCGCCCAACACCAAGGGTCTGCGCGATATGCAGGGGCGGGAAAGCCTCGATGAGCTGCTGGGCGCGCTGTGCGAAGAGCGCGACCGCCTGGCCGAGGCCGAGTCGCGCTACGTCCCGCTGGCGGTCAAGATCGCACCGGATCTGACCGAATCACAGCTGGATGCGATTGCCGATCGCCTGCTTCACCACCGTATCGACGGCGTGATTGCCACGAATACCACAATCGCCCGCGACGGGGTGCCGTTACGCTGGACTCGCGAGGCCGGCGGCTTGAGCGGGGTGCCGGTACGCGCGCAGGCCACGCGGGTGATTGCCGCGTTGCATGCGCGCCTGGGCGCAACGCTGCCGATCATCGGCGTGGGCGGTATCCAGAGCGCGCGCGATGCGACCGACAAGCTCGAAGCCGGGGCTACTGCGCTGCAGATGTATACGGGGCTGATCTATCAGGGGCCACGGCTGATTGCCGACTGCGCGCGGGCAGCACAGCGGGTGTATGCCGGCCAGCGTGCCAAGGCGCTCAAGAGCGTGGTCAACCGCGATCGAGCGCGCGCTGCAGCTGGGCGCTGAACAGGTCGCCGATCAGCTCGATCGATTCGCCGAGGCGGTGGCCATCGGCGACGACATGCAGGGCCGCGCGCCTCGCACTGGCGAAGGCATAGCTGCCCTCGAGCGGCACGATATCGTCGTCCCAGCCGTGGACGACCACGGTATCGTCGGGACAGTGGGACGGATCGCCGGGATAGCCCTCGAGGTAGAGCGCGGGCGCCATCAGTAGCAGTGCATCCGGGGCGAGCGTCTGGCAGGCCATCGCTGCAACATAGCCGCCCATGCTGGAACCGACCAGCACCAGTGGCGCGCCGGTGGGCGCATGCGCCAGCAGGCGTTCGACCCGGGCAGTTGCGTCCATCAGATCACTGTAATCGAGGCTCTCGACGGCAAAGCCATGGGCGCGCGCAATGTCTGCCAGATGCTGGATCTTGCTGCCCCAGGGACCGCTCTCCTTGCCGTGGGCGAAAACAACACGGGATTCGGACATTTCGGACATCGAATGGACGTTGATTGGCAGGGCGTCGTACTATGCCACGGCGCACGGTCTCATCGTGCGCTGTTCGATCCGTAGCACGGGGACCGACGCTGAAACTTCTGTCTTTTCTCAACTGGGCTGCCCTGGGCATCGGCGCGGTGACGACGCTGCTCTATGCGGTGGTCTGTCTGATGATGTGGCCCTACCCGCAGCTGGTAGCCGATGCCGGCGGGGATTTCGACCATGTCGTACAGATCGCGCTGGTCACCGCAGGCTTTACTGCGGCGGCCGCTCTGTCGACCTGGCTGGTGCAAAAGCGTCACCCCGCGCTGTGGCTGGGGCAGGGCGTATTGCTGGTCGCGCTGATCGGCGTGGTCATCTTTGCCGTGGCGCAGCGTTATTGACCGCTTGATCGCCGACCGGTGGCCCGGCGGGTGCATGCGTGCATCGGCCCATAGCGAAGCGAACGTGCAACGGCGTGCCGTGCCGGCCTTCACCTTCCATTTGATGGACGTCGCCGCGCACCGTATTCCAGACCGTTCAATGCCAGGTTGATCATATGAGCGAACAGCAAGCCATGCGCGACCAACCCCGCTGGCAGCTCGCCGCGTTGATACCGTTGGCGGTGGGGTTGTTCTGGTTGGCCAGTGGTTGGGGCCACGCGTGGGCGGTGGCGATCCCGGCCGCGTTCGCCGGCGTGCCGATTCTTGGCTGCGGTACCGCCATCGCGCTATGGCCCGGCGATCGCCAGATCACCCAGTATCTGGCCCTTGGCGCCTTTGTCAGCGCACCGATCGCGGTGCTGCTATCACCCTGGCTGGGCTGGTCGGCGCTGGCGTTGCTGGCCGGCGCGGCAGCCTGTTTCATGGTGGCCGGCTGGGTCGCCACGCTGGAATCGGTACGGCCCTCGGCGGTGCCGCAACCGCCATTGTCCTTGGGTGTGTGCCGAAAAGTGGCTACCGATGAAGCCCTGTTGGGCCTGTTCGTTGCCGGCGCGCGTATTCCGCGGGGTGCGGTGGTCAAGCGCGACTATAACGAGCTGCTAGCCCTGCAGGCGGTGGCAGAGAACGGCTATTGGGCCAACGGTGCCCAGCACTGGCACCGAACGCCGCACGCGCCGGCGGACTTTCGGCTGCGCCCGACCCGATCGCGCGGCTGCGAGTTCGAGTGGCTGTATTTCGACAGCGAGTTCGAAGCCGATCCGGCCCTGCCGGGCGCAGCGCGCTGGGAAGGCCATCGGCCCAACCAGAATATGGCCGCGCGTATCTTTCGCCATGCGGGCGCGCCGCGGCCGTGGTTGATATGTATCCATGGCTATCGCATGGGCATCGACGGACTCGACCTGTCGCTGTTTCGCGCCAAACGCCTGCATCTGAAGTTCGGGATGAACGTCGCCATGCCGATTCTGCCGCTGCATGGCAGCCGTAGTATCGCCCGGGTGACCGGCGGTGAATTCCTGGATGGGCCGATGGCCGATCTTATCCATGCCCAGGCCCAGGGTCTGTGGGATCTGCGCCGTCTCAAGGCCTGGATCCAGGCCGATCAACCGGACCAGCCGGTCGGCGCTCTCGGTTATAGTCTGGGCGGCTATCACGCTGCGCTGCTGGCGGCTTTCGAAGCCGACTTGGCCTGCGTGATTGCCGGTATTCCGCTCACCGATATTCCGGCTGCGCTATGGGCGCATATGCCTACGCTACACCTTCGGTTTCTGGAAGCGCAGGGGTTGTCGCAAGGCGCGCTGAGCGAGCTGATGGCGCCGGTTTCGCCCCTGCATCTGGATCCGCTGGTGCCAAAAGAGCGGCGCTATATATTCGCGGCGACCGCCGATCAGCTGGTAGCGCCCGATCAGCCCCTGCGGCTGTGGCGCCACTGGGACGAACCGGCCATGCACTGGTATCACGGCTCGCATCTGTCGGTACGCCGCGAGGCCGAACTGCTGCCGTTTGTGGAAAACGCGCTTGCGCGCCACGGCCTGATCCACGACGACAAGCGCCCGGCCGAATAAGACACGGTTGTGACACAGCCGCTCGCGCGCGAGAATGCCGCGCAACGCTGTCTTTGTCGGTCATGGAAGGGGAATACAGGTGAACAACGTCGTTATCTCGGCCTCCGGGCTCTATACACCGCCGGAGTCGGTTTCCAACGAAGAACTGGTCACCGCCTTCAACGCCTACGTCGAGAATTACAATCGCGACAACGCGGCCGCTATCGAGCGTGGTGAGCTTGAGGCGCTTTCGCCTTCGAACGCCGATTTCATCTACAAGGCGTCCGGTATCAAGAGCCGCTATGTGGTCGAAAAGAGCGGCATCCTCGATCCGGAGGTCATGCACCCATGGATTCGCACCCGGGGCAACGACGAGCCGTCGCTTCAGTGCGAAATGGCCATGGCCGCCATCGAGCCCTGTCTGGAAAAGGCCGGCAAGCGACCGGAGGATATCGACGCGGTGCTGGTGGCCTGTTCGAACCTGCCGCGCCCCTATCCGGCGCTCGCGGTCGAGATACAGAAGTATCTGGGTGCGGGCCAGTTCGGGTTCGACATCAATGTGGCCTGTGCATCGGCCGCGTTCGGCATTCAGACCGCGGCCGACATGATCAAGTCCGGCAGCGCCCGGACCGTGCTCATGGTCAATCCGGAAATCTGCTCGGCGCACCTAAACTTCCGCGATCGCGACAGCCATTTC
>DJIE01000137.1 GCA_002433465.1 Salinisphaera sp. UBA6602 | reverse complement strand
CGTCGCTGCCGCAGGCCAGGCGAACGGTAATTTCGTACTTGTTTGGGTTGGCGATGACGACGCCGGTGGGGCTGCGCTGTATGCCCAGTTCTATGATTCCCGGCTCGCCCCGATCGGCAATCGAATGGTACTCGACCCCAACGGTAGCGGCAGCGTAAAGGTCGACATGAATAGCAGTGGCGAGTTCGCCGTGCTTCACGGTACCGGTAATGGTTCCACGCGCGCGGACGTCGTTCAGCGTTACGACGCGAACGGCGCCGCTGTGGGTGCCCCTCAACAGGTGGCCGGATTCGGCGATGTCGCGATAGCGGAATCCGGTGCTTTCGCGACCGTGTATCTTACGGCGCCCTTGGCTGAGCAACCGGTCAAACTGGAGCGTTTTGCAGCGGACGGGAAATCGCTGGGCATCGTTGACGTCACCGGGGCCGATTATTTTGAGGACCAGCCGATCATCGAGATTGCCGGTGACGGCACGATACTCGTGTTATGGCAGCCCCATTTCGATATGGTCGTCGGTCAACTGCTTTCTACCGCAGGTGCGGCACTGGGCGACCCGTTTACGATTTTCACGGCTTTGCAATCGTCGTACGAAGTTGCCGCCAGCGACGACGAATTCGTCGTCGGGCTGGAGGGTGACGACGATATGTTCGTTCGTCGTGTCGGCAGCGACGGAACACTGTCGGCTCTGGTCGAGGTATACAGCCGGGACGAGATCGACAATCCTGACCCTGACCTCGTTCGCGTTTCTTCCGATGCTGATGGCGATTTTGCATCGCTGGTGAGCGAAGACGGCACTAACGAGGAGAGTAGCGTTTTCCTGCGTCGCTTTGCTGGGAGCGAAAATGTCGATCTCGCCGCGCGTATCACGACCAATTCGAGCGCCGTCGCCCAGGGCTCGACTATCGCTTTCGACGTGCTTGTGGATAACAATCACGACCCCGTGGCCCCTCTGCTTAGTACGCTGCCGGGCGCGGAAATCTTCAACCGTGCCATCGGCAGCGCCACCGGTCTGACCGTGACCGCTCGGTTGCCAGCAGGTGTAAGCAACGTGACCGTGAGCGGTACCACTGCTCCAAGCGATCGTAAGCTCCGCTGCAGCCAACCGGAGAGTGGTACGGTCCGCTGCACGCTCAACGGGCCGCTATATGCAGGCGAAAGCGTATCCGCACGGCTTATGGCGATCGCGCCGAATCGCAATGCTGCCTTGCAGGCAACGGTACAGGCTAGCGCTGATCAGTTCGATTCGAACGAGGGCGATGGCAACAACACCGATAGCGTTTCGGTTGTCGTCGGGGACGTTGATACGAGCGCTGGCGACAGCGACAGCGACGGCGATGATAGCGATAGCGGCGGGGGTGGTTGCACCATGACTGATGCGGACGTGCCGTTCGACCCGTTGTTCTTGGTGCTTTGCGTGGCTGCCGCATTGATGCTTCTACGTCGGCGACGCGCGTCGAACGTGCTGTAGCGGGATGCTCAAGGCGTAGATAGAGCGAAGCGTAGACAGTGAGTCCGGGCGCGCCGGACTCACTCTAGTACAAGGGTCGTTTGTTTGTCGCAGCGTCAAAGGCCCGGTTTTTCGAGGCTATATGCTCGGTTACTATTAAGACCGTCATTCTTTCGATCACGAGCACGGACGCACGGATTAGAAAGCAACCGTGATGCCGACCCGCCATGATCGAACGATTAACGTTTGTGGCCGAGTTTATGCGGCAAGCCTCGCCTTCGCCCTCGATCCGACCGTGCGAGGCGACGTGCGCTACCGAGGCGACACCGGATGCGGCGATAGCGACGTCGACCATACCGCGGGTTACAACAACGCTCTTTCCAGCGCCGCATCGGCCCCCCAGTGCCCGTTGCTGCGTGCATTCGTGCAACAGGCAGTGACGGCACGTCAGATGCTGATTTCTATTTGCGATATCGGTCAGCAGTAGCTATCGCCTGCCCGCGGCGAGTCGAGTTCGTGATTGCTGCATAGGGCCGGGTAGGCCCTGGGCGCCACATCGATTGCGGCGTCGCGGGATTATCAACCCGGCATCAAAACAGCCGACTACGCGCGTTGTTTTCAAACGCCACCGAAAGAAATGCCGGCACGAGCGCGTGGTTTTCCCCGATCACTTCACGATCGTGGGCCGTGGCGCTTGCCTTCGCACGCGCGTTATCAACCCGAATAATCGACCCGAAAATCGCCTATTGGAAAATCTGATTTTGGTGCGGACTAGTAAGCACGCGCGGTAAACCACAACACGCGCGTTCGCAGTTGGATATTGAAGTCGCACAGCCTGTGCATGCTCAATACATTTATTTATTTGCGAGTATTTGGTCTTTGCTAGCCAAATGGTTGAATAGCCAAAAGTATCATTGCTGGTCTCACCCCGCTGGCCGACGATTGCCTAGGACAATTCATAACAATGGAGGGGGATATGTCCGATCGGCCATCCGACTCGGCGGCTGCTTACTGGCAGGCCAATATAAGGCTTGTTCTCAAGCTGCTCGCCGTGTGGTTCGTGGTGTCTTACGGCTGCGGCATTCTGCTCGTGGACGTGCTCAATAACTTCTATATCGGCGGTTATCCGCTGGGCTATTTCTTCGCTCAGCAGGGCTCCATCTATGTGTTTTTGTTCCTGATCTTCTTCTATGCGTTTCGCATGAACAAGATCGATCGGGAATTCGGCGTAGAAGAAAAGGATTAGAGCACAGCCATGGATACACAAACCTGGATATATCTCGCCGTAGGCGGCAGTTTTCTGCTGTATTTCGTTATCGCCATCGCCTCGCGTGCCGGCAGCACGGAGGATTTCTATGTAGCCGGCGGCGGCGTGGGGCCGGTCGCCAACGGCATGGCCACGGCCGCCGACTGGATGAGCGCGGCGTCGTTCATTTCCATGGCCGGGCTGATTGCGTTTTTGGGCTATAACGCCTCGCCGTATCTGATGGGCTGGACGGGCGGCTTCGTGTTGCTGGCCCTGTTGCTCGCGCCGTACTTGCGCAAGTTCGGCAGCTTTACCGTGCCGGCCTTCATCGGCGCGCGTTACTACTCGAACGTGGCCCGTACGGTGGCGATCATCTGTTTGATCGTGGCCTCGATCACCTACGTGATCGGCCAGATGAAAGGTGTGGGCGTGGCGTTCGGCCGTTTTCTGGAAGTGGAGTTCGAAACGGGCGTGCTCATCGGCATGGGCGTGGTGTTCGTCTATGCGGTGCTGGGCGGCATGAAGGGCATCACCTACACCCAGATCGCCCAGTACATCGTGCTGATTTTCGCCTTCACCGTGCCGGCCATCTTTATCTCCATCCAGCTTACCGGCGTGCCGTTGCCGCAGATTGGTCTGGGTTCGACCATGGCGGATGGCAGTGGGGTGTATCTGCTGGAAAAACTGGACGGGGTGATTACCGAGCTCGGCTTCGACAAGTTCACGAACCCGGAGCATTCGACGCTCAATATCTTCATGCTCACCTTGTCGCTGATGATCGGCACGGCGGGATTGCCGCACGTCATCATCCGCTTCTTTACCGTGCGCAAGGTCAGCGACGCGCGTAAGTCGGTGGGCTGGGCGTTGTTCTTCATCGCCATTCTCTACACCACGGCCCCGGCAGTGGGTGCCATGGCGCGGCTGAACCTCATGGAGACGGTACAGACCGGGGCGGCGGGCGCCGAAGGTTCGAACCTGGAATACGAACAGCGCCCGCAATGGTTCAAGACCTGGGAAGGCACCGGCCTGCTCGGTTTCGAGGACAAGAACGGCGATGGCCGGATTCAGTACTACAACGACAAGAACCCGGAGTTCGCGTCCACGGCCGAAGGCTATGGTTGGCAGGGCAACGAGATGGTCAACGTCGACCGCGACATCATGGTGCTGGCCAATCCGGAAATTGCACAGTTGCCGGCCTGGGTGATTGCCCTAGTGGCCGCGGGCGGCGTGGCCGCGGCGTTGTCGACTGCGGCCGGGCTGCTGCTGGCAATCTCGTCGGCCATTTCCCATGATCTGCTCAAGAGCATGCTCAAGCCCGATATCAGCGAGAAGGGCGAGCTCATGGCCGGACGTATCGCCATGTCCGGCGCGATTCTGGTGGCCGGTTATCTGGGCATCAATCCACCGGGGTTTGCCGCGGAGGTGGTGGCCTTGGCGTTTGGCCTGGCTGCGTCTTCGCTGTTCCCGGCGCTGCTCATGGGCGTGTTTTCCAAGCGCATGAACCGCGAAGGCGGCATTGCCGGCATGCTGGCCGGCCTGACCGTGACCATCGTCTATATCTTCCTGTACAAGGGGATATTTTTTGTGCCGGGGACCAACCTGTTTGCCGATAGCGCGGCGAACTGGATGTTCGGCATTCAGCCGGAGTCGTTCGGTGCCATCGGTGCGCTGATCAACTTCGTGGTGGCGTTTTTGGTATCGCGGGCGACCGCGCCGCCGCCGGCAGAAGTGCGGGAATTGGTCGAGAACGTACGCGTTCCTGGCGTTCTACGCTAACCGGTACGAAACACGACCTGCGACTCGAGGCCCCGCTCTGCGGGGCCTTTTTTTATTGCGGGTGCCCGCGTTCACGGCGGGCTGTGCATTGGGGGCATGTCGATCGCCGGACGCGGGCCGCCCGGGGCGCTCGCCATGCTAAAGGCCGGTGGCGTTGTCGCGTTGGGAACGTGCTTGGCGTCGGCGTAACGGGCTGTGCTGACGCCGCTGCCCAGGCCGCGACTGCCGATTATGGGAAAAATCGCCCGCAGCAGGCGACAGCACCGTTTAATAACTGTATGTTGATTTGAAAACGCGATCTTTTTAGAGCCGGTGACCGGCCGTCGAATCGCGACTACAAGAATAAATACCCGTCAGTGCAGGATACGAGGAGATCGGCATGATGGACCTGGCGTTTCTAGGAACGGCAACGTTCTGGAAGTATGCGTCCATGCCGTTTATCAGCGCGATAATCGGCTATATCACCAACCGGGTCGCGATCTGGATGATGTTTCATCCGATCGAGTTCGTGGGTGTCTGGAAGCCCTTTCTCGGCTGGCAGGGCATCGTGCCGCGCAAGGCCGCCAAGATGTCGGCGATCGCCACCGATACCATCACTGAAAACCTGATCGACAGCGAAGAGATCTTTTCGCGGCTGGACCCGGATGAAGTGGCCGAAAAGTTGACGGGTCCGCTCAACGAAATGACCGCGGACCTGGTCAACGAAGTCATGCAGGAGCATCACCCGAGCGTGTGGGCGCGCACGCCGGACGCGGTTCGCGCCACCATCGTTGCGCGGGTCCAGTCGGCCGTGCCCGGGGCTATTGCCGACACGGTGCGCGACCTGCGCAGCGACGTGAACCAGGTGTTCGATCTCAAGGACATGGTCGTCACCAATCTGGTCCACCACAAGGAGCTGATGAACCGCATCTTTCTGGAAACCGGAAAGGAGGAGTTCAAGTTCATCGCCCGCTCGGGGGCCTATTTCGGCTTCCCGCTGGGCGCGCTGCAGATGGTCGTGTGGATATTCTTTCAGCCGTGGTGGCTGCTGCCTCTGTTCGGGATGGTCGTGGGCTGGTTCACCAACTGGGCCGCGCTCAAGATGATCTTCAACCCCAAGAAAAAGTATCGCGTCGGTCCGTTCGAACTGCATGGATTGTTCTTCAAGCGTCAGGCCGACGTAGCGCGTGCCTATGGTGATCTAGTGGCCAACGAAGTGCTGGCGCCGGCCAATATCCTGCAGCAGGTACTCAAGGGGCCGTATTCGGATCGGATCTTTGCCATCATCGCCCACCACGTGGGTGAAGCCGTGGACGAAAGTGCCGGCCCGGTTGGCTCCTTCATGAGCTGGACGGTCGGCGACGTGAACTATATTCGGCTCAAGCAGACGGCGGTCGAGCGGCTGATCCAGTACACGCCCGATGCCCAGGGCAGTGCGTCGCCTACCATGCAGGAATTCATCAGCTATACGAATCGCACCATGGCCATCGAACAAACCCTGGTCGAGCGTATGCGCGACCTGTCGCCGCGAAAATTCGAGGGCATGCTCAGGCCCGCGTTCGAAGAAGACGAATGGATTCTGATTGCCGTGGGCGCCGGGCTCGGGCTGGCCGTGGGCGTGTTTCAGTTCATGGTGCTGTTTGGCGGCGGCTAAGTGGCGAGTGCCTGGGAGGGCGGTGTGAATCAATACGACTATGAACAGCAGCGCTACGATGCGTTTGCGCCGGAATTCGAGACAGAAGAAAGCGCAGCCTTGCCGCTGGAGCTGTTGCGCCGTACCGCGCTTTGGCTGGGCCGTCGGCCGGTGGCCGGGCTGGGTATTCGCGCATTGCGCCGTGCCGAATACCGTGCGCTCAAAAGTCTGGGCGAACGCCTCGATCGCGCCGGGATCCGTCCGGCCGACCCGCTCGGCAATTCGAGCCCGAACAGCGACACGCTGCCGGCCCAGATTTTCGCGGAACTGCTCGATGCCTCTCGCGGTACCGACCAGCAGGCGATCGAACAGGATTTCTATGTCCGCCTGCTGCGCCAGCTCAATCCCTCGCAGGCCCGGATTCTGGTTCTCATGGCCGACGGCAGCACGTGGCCGATGGTGCATGTGAATGCCGGTTCGCTGCCGGGCATCGGCAGCACTCGGGTGCTGTCCTATGCATCGAGTGTGGGCAAGGAAGCCGGCGTGCTCCTACGGGCGCAGGTGCCGAACTTTATTGCCCATATGTATTCGCTGGGCCTGCTCACGGTCGGCCCGCAATCGCGTGAGCTCGAACCCCAGTATGAAATCCTCGAAGCAGACACGCTGGTGCGAGAGGCCATGGGTTATATCGAAACAGAGCTCAACCAGTACTCGAACATCGAACGCTGCACGATCAGGCTGAGTGAATTCGCGGAGTCGCTGTGTGCCGTGGCCTTGCCGCACGGACGTCCCTGAGTTTGTGACCGTGTTCGTCGCTGCCACGGTTCCGTCGGAACTGCGAGCGTGCGCGCTCAAACCGGCGCGTTCGAGAGCTGTATAATTTGTGGGATGCCATGTTTTTCGCGCCAGAACGCCAGGTTGTCGTGCCATCGCTGTAATCGTTTGGAGATCGAGCGATGCAGCTGAAAGGCTTTGAAGTTCTCGAGCGCCATGGCTGGGTCGGGGTATGGTCCTACGATCTGCAGACCGGGCAGATTCGCTGGTCGGACGGCGTGTATGCGCTGCATGGCGTCGACCCCGCGACCTATACCCCGCAGATCGACTCTGCGCTGGCGTTCTATTCCGCGGATTCGCGCGATGCGTTGAACAAAGCGCTTGCCACGGCGCGCGAGACCGGGACCGGCTACAGCCTTATCGTCCAGCTGGTTCGCGCGGATGGCACGCATCGCTATATTCAGGCCATCGGCCAGGTCGAGTTACGCGAGGGTCAGCTGCCTTTGCTGGCCGGCGCGGTCATTGACGTACACGAACAACACGTAGCGCTTGTTGCCGGTGCCGAGCGAGAGCGTCTGCTTCTCGCCGAGAATACGCGCTGGCGTACAGCCGGCGAGAATGCAGGTCTTGGCTTGATCGATATCGACATGGAAGACAATGTCTATCGACTCTACGGCCGCTTCAACAGCCGGATTGGCCTGAGTCACACAGGCGAATCGGCCATCGATTGCCACAAGTGGTATGCGTGGATACATCCCGACGAGCGCGATGCCCGCCAGGTCCGTATCGAGGCGCACTTGGCCGATCCTTCTTCGGAATACTTTTTCGAATACCGGCTGTTGTTGCCGGATCGCGCACCGATATGGTTGCGCGAACAGGGCAGCGCAGCGCAGACTGAATCGGGGCAGCGTATCGTCGGTACTGTGTCGGACGTGACACACCAGCGCGAGGCGCAGGATGCACTGCGCCGCGCCAAGCGCCGGCTAACCCAGACGTTGGCGCATGCGCCCACCGGCATCGCACTGGTATCGCCGGAAGGCCGCTGGCTTTCCGTCAACCGCGCCCTCTGCGAGATTCTAGGCTACGACGAGCTCGAATTGCTCAAGCTGACGTTCCAGGATATTACCCATCCGGACGATCTCGAAATCGATCTCGATTACGTCGACGACCTGCTTAGCGGCCGCAAGCTTGTTGGCCGCATGGAAAAACGCTATCTCCATAAGCTTGGCCACAGCGTTGATGTGCAGCTGGACGTGTCATTGCTTCGGGACGCCGACGAGCCGCTGTATTTCATTTGCCATATCCAGGATATTTCGGAGCGCAAGCAGGCCCTGCACGAATTGTTCGAAGCCAAGGAACTGGCCGATATCACCTTCGAGTCGATCGGCGAGGGGGTGATTCGGATCGATGCGGCGGGTTGCATCACCGAACTCAATTCCGCCAGCGTGGAATTGCTTGGCTGTACACGCGAACAAATCGTCGGCGCCGACTTTGGCGACGTGGTTCAGTTTTATGACGCGGATGACGAAGTCGCGCTCGACAATCCCCTGCCGAAGGTGCTCAAGGACGGCGCCCGGGTGCGGGTACCGATCTTCACCCGCCTGCGGCGCCGCGACGGGCAGTTTATTTCCATCGTCGATTCGATCTCACCGATCCACGACGATACCGGCGCCATCCGGGGCGCGGTGTTCGTGTTTCAGGACATCAGTGAAGCACGGCGGGCGACACAGGAACTCGCCCACCAGGCCAGCCACGATGCGTTGACCGGTCTGCCCAACCGGCGTGGTTTCGATGAAGCGCTCATGCGAACCTGGCTGCGTGTGCAGCAGGGCGCACTGCATGCATTCGTGATGTATCTCGATCTGGATCATTTCAAGGCGGTCAACGATATCTGCGGCCATGCCGCAGGCGACGAACTGCTTCGCGAACTCGCCGATGCCATGCGTTCGCTGCTGCGTGATAGCGATGTGCTCGCCCGGCTCGGGGGTGACGAGTTCGCTGCGATCGTCCACGCCGGCGATGCCGAAGGCGCACGTATCGTGGCAGCAAAAATCATTCAGAAAGTCCGCAACCATGAATTCCGTCATGAAACGCGCGTTTTCAACGTAGGCGTCAGTATCGGCCTGGCCGAACTCGACCCCGGCCTGGACTCGACCGATTCCGTTCTGCTGCATGCCGACACGGCGCTCTATGCCGCCAAGAATGCGGGCCGTAATCGCTACGAGGTCTATCAGGAGCGCGCGGATCACGGCGAGCGGTCGGTGGAAACTGGCGGCGCGGCCGAGCTGCTCCAGCGCGGTCTGGATCAGGACGATTTCACGCTGTATCTGCAGGCGATCGTCGATGCTCAGGGCAACCCTGTCGGCTACGAGGCATTGTTGCGCCTATGCGAGCCCGACGGCGTCATCCGGCCGGAAACGTTTCTGCCCATCGCCACCCGGCTGGGCATGATGGGTCGTATCGATCGCTGGGTGCTGCAACATGCACTGGAACTGATCGACGACTATCGGGAACGGGGGCTCTGGCCCGAGGGCTTTTATCTCAGCATCAATATCAGCGCCATCAGCATGGCCGATCCGCTCTTTCACCGGCAGCTGATCGCCATGCTGGACCAGTGGCAGGCGCAAAGCAGCGAGCTGGTTTTCGAAATCACGGAAAGCGAAGCCTTGTTCGGCGAACACTATCCGCGTCTGATCGAGCATTTGCGAGCCCGAGGCTTTCAGGTCTGGCTGGATGACTTCGCCCGCGGGCATGCCGGCTTCGATGTGCTCAAGAATGCTGTGGTGGACGGTATCAAGATCGATCGCGCATTCGTACGCAATCTCGAGCACGACCCGGTCGACCGCGCCGTGCTGCGATCGATCGCGGATGTGTCGGCCACGCTCGATCTGCATGTCGTTGCCGAAGGCGTGGAAACCCGGGCCGCCCTGGAGTTGCTCAAGCGGGCGAACGTCAGTCATTTTCAAGGCTATTATTTTCACCGACCGGAACCTGTCGAGTCCGTACTTGTGAAGTCGGCTGGTTCAGCCACGAAGGCATCGACCTCACGATCCGCCGAACCACCGCAGCGATAACTGCCGGACGTTCTGGACCCCGCCAGCCGGCGAGGGCGGCCCGGCGGCTACGGGTTGGCTGTCTGGATTTGCTCGTTTACAAGGTGCGCAACCAATGAAACCGAAGACTGCGACGTCCCTCTCCGTGCATGGCTTGGTGTTCTGGCTGCTCGCGCTGCTATGCCTTACGTTTGCGTGGGTCGAACAGCTGCCGGCGGCTGAAGTGGTGGCGCCGGCCCATGTACAGCAGGGCGAATTGGTCTACGCCCGTGTACCCAGCGGTAGCCGGGTGAGCTACGAAGGTCGTGCGCTCGATGTCACCGACTATGGCACCGCGGTGTTTGGTATCGGGCGCGATGCCGCAGGCGTGGCCCGCCTGCACGTCACCTCGCCAGGGCAGGCCGAACGTGTCGTCGAGATCGAAATTCGCCCGCGCGACTGGCCTATAGAGCGTATTAACGGCGTACCGCCCAAGACCGTCTCACCCCCGCCGGAAATCGCGCGTCGCATCGCCCGCGAACAGAAGAAGGTCGCGGCGGCTCGTGCCGATTCGAGCCATGGCCTTGGTTTCGCCGAACATTTTGTGTGGCCGGTACGTGGGCGTATCAGCGGGCGCTTCGGTAATCAGCGGGTTTACAACGGGACTCCCGGTTCGGCCCACTCCGGCATGGACATTGCTGTGCCGGCCGGCACACTCGTAAAAGCGCCGGCTTCCGGCACTGTGGTATTGGCCGAGCCCGATATGTACCTAACCGGCGGCACCGTACTCATCGACCACGGCTACGGCGTCGGCTCGAATTTCCTGCATCTGTCCAAACTGGATGTCGCCGTTGGCGACCAAGTGAAGCAAGGCGAGATCATCGGAGAGGTTGGCGCAACCGGCCGCGCAACCGGGCCCCATCTGCACTGGGGCATGACCTGGTTTGCGACGCGTATCGACCCGTTGCTGGTGTTGCAGCGCGGCAATTGATGTCAGCTTGCACGCCGCTCAAGGCTGTATGCGGATAACGGCAGGCCAGTTTAACGCCCGATTAACGACGGCTCTACGTAGTTGTACGGAGGTCGGCATGTCGTTATGATCAGCGTCCGGGATCGCAACGTATTCGTCGTATATGGCATTGCACGTATATCGCGTCGTGCGCTACAGCGCGTACTGGTATGTCGAGCAACTGGGAACACCGCGTCCGTGCCGAGGTTACCGCTGCCGTGACAACGCCATCGCTCGAGCGATGGATCTCGCCAGCCGGCAGCGGCCAAGCCTCGTGCGGGTGGAAAACGCCGCCGGCGAGGTCGAGATAGAGCGTAACTTCGGCCGGCCTGCCAACTGCCGCTCTGCCGGCTGAAGCACCGCGTATGCTCGCGCCTGCCGTTCGTCTCGGCCGGTAGCGGCCGAGGCACGATCTCGCCGACATCGTCGGCCGGCTTGTGTCAGCGCATCCAACAGCTGCCCATTGGATCCTCGGTATCGACGTCGATGCGCTTCGGGGCGTGGGTCTTGCCTGGGCCCGTCACGATCGGACTTGATGATCGGTCGCCACCTGCTCGCCCGCTTCGCAAGCATTTGAATTAAAAAAGTAATTCTCGGTCCGGGAGCGGTCGTTATTCTGCCCGCTCGTCATATCGAAATTACCTTCGTTCTGTCGTGGGCTTGTCATCTTGGGGCCGCATTCTAGCGGGCACTTGAGGCCATGGCCGGCTCGATTCGATCGGGTCGAGCCGTTGCTCGAACCCCCTGAATCTGTCGGCAACGGAGGTGACTTTCATGATTACGGCTGTCGAACATCATCCGGAAGCGCTGTACGGTTTTCTTGCCACCATGGCGCAAAAGTATTTTCCGCGAGAACGCCTTGGCGAAACCGAGCCCGCCGAGCGCATCGCCGCGCGGGTCATGACCGCCGGTACTTACCGCGACGTGTGCGAACTCGTCGATCTGGCCGGCCGCGACTACCTGCGATGGGTTTTCGATACGTCCCCGCAGCACTGGTTCAGCGCGCCTGCGCGCGAGTACTGGCAGCGACATTTCGATGCCCCTGTCCGCAACGCGCCGCGAGCACGCCGAATGGGTGCGCTGGGTCTGCAACAGGCAGGCCAGGCACAGCAGCGAAGTGCAATCGGGCGACAATCAAAACACTAGCCGGCATGTTGAGTACCGGCTTATAGCCCACTCGCCGTCCTGGCGGGGCAGGGCCAGGGCCGGGAGCGGGCAGGCAGTGTATTTGCGGCGTGATGGCGGGTTGTCCGTCATCACGCTCGCGGCGTCGTCACGCATTGGCGCTCGTCGGGAACAAGACATTGAACGGCGAGCCTGGGCGGGGTGAGATCGCTTAAGGCTGCACCAGCGCGCGACCGACCGCCTGTAGGGCGCGCCCGCGGCCTCGACCCGTTCAGCAAGTCTTCCCTGATACGGGTGGGACGAAACAATTCCGGATCAGTGGATTGAGGGGCGATCAAGTCGCCAGACCCGCGAATCGAAATACGGCGAGCGGCTTATTATCCCAGCACTTGGCGTGTGGGTGGGCCGCTCCGGCCCGGCAGAGTTATTCTGCGCAACCGGCATGCGAATGGTGGGCCCGGCAGGACTCGAACC
>DJIE01000015.1 GCA_002433465.1 Salinisphaera sp. UBA6602 | reverse complement strand
CCAGAAGATCGCGCCCGGGCCGCCCAGGTGGATCGCGGTGGCCACGCCGGCAATGTTGCCGGTACCCACCGTGGCGGCCAGTGCGGTGGCCAGCGCCTGGAACGGGGTGATGTCACCGGGCTCCGTGCTTTGCTTGCGGCCCGCAAACAGCATGGAAAACCCGTAGCCGAGCTTGCGTTGCGGGATGCCACGCAGGCCCACGGTCAGATAGATACCGGTACCCAGCAGCAAAATCAGCATCACCGGGCCCCAGACCCAGCTACTGATCGTGCTCAGTGCGTTCGTGAGTGTTTCCATGATCGAATCCCCCTGAATGGGCTGCGCTCGCAGCCCGGATGACGTTACTCAAATAAGCCCTGGGCGAGAATCCATGCAATGCCCAGAGGTGCGACGAACCGAAGGATGAACAGCCAGAGCCCGGCCAGCGGCAAGCGTTGATCCGGATGCGACTTCAGCGCTTCGACGGCGCGCGGCCCCAGGCGCCAGCCAACGAACAGCGCGATCAGCAGACCGCCTATCGGCATCATGACCTGGGCGGTCAAGAAATCGGCGAAGTCGAGAAAGGTCATCCCGGCGATCGTGATTTCTTTCCAGATGCCCTGCGACAGCGAAATGGGAATGCCCAGTAAGAAGATCACGACGCCGGCCGTGCTGGCGGCGGTGGCGCGAGTGAAGCCCTTGTCGTCCACCAGATAGCTGACCACCACTTCCAGCAGCGATACCGCCGAGGTGAGGGCGGCGATCGCCAACAGCACAAAGAAGGCCAGCCCGAATATCGCACCGGCCGGCATTTCTGCGAATACCGTTGGCAGGGTCATGAAGGTCAGGCCGGCGCCGGCGCTGGGCTCCATGCCCGCCGAGAATACCGCCGGCAGGATGACCAGGCCGGCGAGAAGGGCGACCAGCGTGTCCAGGCCTACGACCAGCGACGCATCGCGGGGCAGATTCTGTTCGCGCGACATATACGAGCCATAGGTGAGCATGGCGCCCATGCCCAGCGACAGCGAGAAGAAGGCCTGGCTGATCGCGCCGCCCCAGGTGCTCGCGGTGACCCGACTCCAGTCGGGCATCAGATAAAACGCCACCCCGTCACCGGCGCCCGGCAGGCTGACTGCACGGATAGCCAGCACCACGAGCAGAACGAACAGCAACGGCATGAGCCATTTGGATGCGCGCTCGATACCGGAGGCGACGCCGCCGAGCACCACGCCGACCATCAGCACGGTAAAGATCGCGGCATAGATGAGCGGCTGGATAGGCGCGGCGACAAAGCCGTTGAAGATTGCGGTGCTTTCATCGATGTTCAGCCCGCTGAAGGTGTTCTCGCCCATGAACAGGATATAGGCGAGGGTCCAGCCGGCCACGACGATATAGAACGACAGAATGATAAAGGCGGTCAGCACGCCCATCGCTCCAACCATCGGCCAACCGCGCCCGCCCAGCTTGCGAAACGCACCGACAGGGTTGCTCTGGGTCATGCGGCCGATGAGCAGTTCGGCCATCACCAGCGCGAAGCCGAAAAAGACGACGCAGCCCAGATAGATGATCAGAAACGCGCCGCCGCCGTTCTCGCCGGCCATGTAGGGGAATTTCCAGACGTTGCCGAGACCGACGGCCGAGCCGGCCGAGGCCATGATGAAGCCCAGGCGACTGCCCCAGTGTTCGCGCGCCACAGTCATGGCTGTATGCCGCCGGAGATAAAGCGGGTCATCGTCTGGCTATCCTTCATTGTTCCCCCTGTGGTGTTGCCACGCATGGCGATCACAAGCGCCGTTACCGGCTTCGTGAGCGTCTTGCACTATTCGTGCCGAGTCTTGTGATAGGTAGGGCCGGCATCGTTTTGGGATCGTGCCAGCTTGATCGCGTACTGTCCCGTATCCATTCGGCGCAGACAAGTACCGGGCGCCCAAAAAAAAGACGGGCTCGAAAGCCCGTCTTTAATTCAGTGCAGGAGCGGGGCGCGCTGATCGCGCGCCCGTACTGCTAGGGCTTTTCCAGAATCGCGGTTACGCCCTGACCGCCGGCCGCACAGATCGAGATCAGGCCGCGCCCGCCACCGTTCTCGTCCAGAATCTTGGCCAGGGTGGCCACGATACGGGTGCCGGTGGCAGCAAACGGATGGCCGAGTGCGACCGAGGAACCCTTGACGTTGAGTTTGCTGGTATCGATCGAGCCCAGCGGCGTGTCGCGTCCCAGACGCTCCTTGCAGTATTTCTTGGATTCCCACGCCTTGAGCGTGCACAGAACCTGTGCAGCAAAGGCTTCGTGAATTTCGTAGAAATCGAAGTCCTGCAGGGTCAGCCCGGCGGCGTCAAGCATGTCGGCGACGGCATAGGTGGGCGACATCAGCAGGCCTTCGCCGCCGTCGACGAAGTCCACGGCCGCGGTGCGCGAATAGGGCGTGAAGAACGCCTGCACCGGCAGGCCGTTGGCCTCGGCATACTCTTCGCTGCACAGAAACACCGAGGACGCGCCGTCGGTCAGCGGCGTGGAGTTGGCCGCGGTGAGCGTGCCGTTTTCCTTGTCGAAGGCCGGCTTGAGGTTGGCCAGCTTCTCCACGCTGGTATCCGGGCGCAGGTTGTTGTCGCGTTCCACGCCAAGATAGGGGAAGACCAGGTCGTCGTAGAAGCCGTCGACGTAGGCCTGGGCCGCCGCCTTGTGGCTGGCCACGGCCAGTTCATCCTGGGCCTTGCGCGAGATCTTCCATTCCTTGGCCATGAGCTCGCAGTGCTCGCCCATGGACAGGCCGGTGCGCGGCTCGGACACGCCGGGGAAGTTCGGCACCAGATGACGCGGGCGCAGTTTGGCCAGCAGCTTGGCGCGTTCGCCGCCGGTCTTGGCGCGGTTGACGTCGAGCAGGATCTTGCGCAGATCCTCGTTGATGGCGATCGGGGCATCGGAGGTGGTGTCCACGCCGCCGGCGATGCCGCAATCGATCTGGCCCATGGCGATCTTGTTGGCGATCAGCAGGGTGGCCTCGAGGCTGGTGCCGCAGGCCTGCTGTACGTCGAAGGCCGGAGTGTGCGGGTCGAGATCGGTACCGAGAACCGCTTCACGCGTCAGGTTGAAGTCGCGGGCGTGTTTGAGCACGGCGCCGCCGGCGACTTCGCCGATCTTCTTGCCGGCGAGTTTGTATTTTTCGGACAGCGCCTTGAACGAGGCGGTCAGCAGGTCCTGATTGGACTGATGCGAATATTTGGTGTTCGAGCGGCAGAACGGAATACGGGCACCGCCGACGATGGCGACCCGGCGTGGCATGTTCTCGGCCATTGATCCCTCCAGTTTCGCCAGCGTCGTGCTGGCGAGGTGATTGACGGTCACAAGATAATTGCTGCAGTGCAAAGTGACAAGAAGCCCTTTCAAATCCGGCCTCGATCGGGTCGCTGCGAGGAGCGCCGGAAATAAAAAAATAGAGGCGCGCTCTTGAAAGGCGATCCCACGGCCGCATCAATGGCGGTGATTGAGATCGTCAATGGTGGCGGTTTCTCCCGGCGGCCGAAAACGGCACGTCGGCATGAAGTTTTTTGATCAACAACCTACGTTTCGAGGAGAAGGGTGGCATGAATATCCGTCCTTTACATGACCGTGTCGTCATCAAGCGGCTCGAGGAAGAGCAGAAGACGGCCGGGGGTATCGTCATTCCCGATACGGCGGCCGAGAAGCCCCAGCGCGGCGAAGTGGTCGCGGTTGGCAACGGCAAGCCGCTGGACAACGGTGAAACGCGCAAGCCGGAAGTCAAGGTCGGCGATAAGGTCATGTTCGGCAAGTTCTCGGGCACCGAAATCAAGGTCGACGGTGACGAAGTCGTCGTGATGCGCGAAGACGACATCCTGGCGGTGCTGGGCTAAGCCCACCGCTTACGTCCACCGTTTACGAACACAGTATTAGGGGAAGCTAGCAATGGCAGCTAAAGAAGTACGTTT
>DJIE01000064.1:1297-2672 GCA_002433465.1 Salinisphaera sp. UBA6602 | reverse complement strand
CTGCCGGTCTATGCCCATGTGCCCATGATTCTCGGGCCCGACGGCAAGCGGCTCTCCAAGCGCCACGGCGCGGTGGGCGTGATGCGCTATCGCGAAGAAGGATTTCTGCCGGGCGCGCTGCTCAACTATCTGGTGCGCCTGGGCTGGGCCCATGGCGATCAGGAAATCTTCACCCGCGAACAGATGCTCGAGCATTTCGATATCGAGCATGTTCAGGGCGGCGCCTCGACCTTCGACCCGGACAAGCTGCTGTGGGTGAATCAGGAACACCTGAAGATGGCCGCCCCCGAGGATCTGGTCGGCGAGCTGCGTTGGCACCTCGCGCGTCTGGGCATCGACGGCGTGGACGATACGCGCCTGGCCGAGATCGCTGCCATTCAGAAGGGCCGCTGCAAGACCGTGCTGGAAATGGCCGAGCAAACACTGTTCGTGTTCCAGCCGGTCACCGAATACGAACCCAAGGCCGTGAAGAAACATATCAAGGCCGGCACGCCGGATTTGCTAGCCCAGGTACGCGACGGTCTGGCAGCGCTCGACGACTGGAACGGCGAAGCCGCGAGTGCAGTGGTCAAGCAGGTATCGGCCGACAACGAGGTCGGCATGGGCAAGGTCGCCCAGCCGATCCGTATCGCGGTGACCGGCGGGCCCGTGTCGCCGTCGATCGACGATACGCTGGTGCTGCTCGGCCGCGATGAAACGCTGGCACGCCTGGACGCGGCCGTGGCGGCCTTCGCATCGGAAACGAACTAGAGCCACATGCGCAGTTCGCCCGACGGGCGCGCGTGCAATCGGGCACGAGCGCCGCGTCGTTTGCCGCGCTTTCGATAAGCCGCGCCGGTCTACCCGGGCGCGGATGCCGGGGCAGCGTCCCAACTTTTCCATGGCCAGCCATGCCGAGCCAGCGGTCGCCGGACCGCGTGGCTGAGCCAGGTTCGTATCGGCGAAATATCATAACGGACGCGCACTCGATACAATGCTTGTTCAATTGTCGAGGTTCGCATGACCACCACCTATCTTGAATTGCAGGTTCTGAGCACCGGCCAGACCTCGCGTCTGGCCGAGATGTTTCGCCTGCTCGGCGAGCCGAACCGGCTGTCGCTGGTGTATGCCTGCCTCGAGGAACCGCAGAGCGTGCAGACGCTCGCGGCCGATATCGATATCTCCATGTCGCTGGCCAGCCATCATCTGCGCCTGTTGCGGGCCGCGCGTTTGCTGCGCGCCGAGCGTCGCGGCAAGCAGGTGTTCTATGTGGCCGCCGATGCGCACGTGCAGCGCGTGCTGCGTGACATGGTCGAACACAGCATTCAGGAGTAGTCGTCATGAGCAAACCGCACGCGCATGCACACGCAGATCATGACCACGACCACGACCACGA
>DJIE01000064.1:758-985 GCA_002433465.1 Salinisphaera sp. UBA6602 | reverse complement strand
ACCACGACCACGACCACGACCATGGACTGGGTGGCCATCATCATCACGGCGGAAGCGGTCGTGCGCTGATTCTGTCGCTGGGCCTGACGCTCGCCTTTGCTTTTGTCGAAGCCGTCGGCGGCTGGTGGGCCGATTCGCTGGCATTGATGTCTGACGCTGGTCATATGTTCACCGATAGCTCCTCGCTTGCTATCGGGGCGCTTGCGGCCTGGATGGCCAAGCGCCCG
>DJIE01000064.1:0-452 GCA_002433465.1 Salinisphaera sp. UBA6602 | reverse complement strand
CGGCCTGGATGGCCAAGCGCCCGGCGTCCAAGGTGCATTCCTTCGGCCTGCAGCGCGCCGAGGTGTTGGGCGCACTCATTAACGCCGTGCTGATGATCGTGGTGGTCGTGGCGATCGCGTTCTCTGCGATCCAGCGCTTTGCCGAGCCGCGCGAAGTGGCCGGCGTGCCGGTGATGATCATCGCCACCATCGGGCTGGTGATGAATATCGCGGTGGCCGCCATTCTCATGCGCGGCGAACAGACCATGAACGTGCGCGGCGCGCTCATTCACGTGCTGGGCGACCTGCTGGGCTCGGTGGCCGCGATCGTGGCCGGCGCGGTGATTTTGCTGACTGGCTGGATGCCGATCGATCCGCTGCTTTCGCTGGCCGTGAGCGCGCTGATTCTGGTATCGGCCTGGCGTCTGCTCAAGGACGTCGTGCACGTACTCATGGAAGGCGTGCCCAAGGGC
>DJIE01000211.1 GCA_002433465.1 Salinisphaera sp. UBA6602 | reverse complement strand
CAGCCCCGTCAACCGGGCGCGCTCGATCTCGAGCCCCTCGGCAAACGCCGTATCGATAACGAGGTTATCCGCCGACAGCGACACGATCTTGCCGTTAATGCGGCTGCCGTCTTCCAAAAAGACGGTATCTGCCTGGGCCACAGGCAAGACACCCCCAAAAACGATGGCCGCAACCACCGCACCACCCCTGAACCAATCCATCTACGCTCCCATTAACCAGCACGCGAAACCGCGCTTATTCTACCCATAAAAAAAGCCGGCCCAGGGCCGGCTTTCAACAGGCATGGAAGGCGACCCTAGGCCGACGCTTCCACCGCCTCGTCTTCGTCGTCTTCGATCATCGGCCGGTCGACCAGCTCGACATACGCCATCGGCGCATTGTCGCCGGGACGAAAGCCGCACTTGAGAATGCGCAGATAGCCGCCCGGGCGCTGCGCATAGCGCTGGCCCAGTTCGCCGAACAGCTTGCCGACCGCTTCCTTGTCGCGCAGACGAGCGAACGCCAGTCGCCGGTTGGCGACCGTGTCGGTCTTGCCCAAGGTAATCAACGGCTCTGCAATCCGGCGCAATTCCTTTGCCTTGGGCAGGGTCGTCCGGATCAGCTCCGCCTTGAACAGCGACGCCGACATGTTTTTCATCATGGCCGCGCGATGCGAGGATTCGCGCCCCAGGTTAGTACCGCTCTTGCGATGACGCATAGCTCTGTCCTTAGTCTATATTCGCGAAAAAACGCTAGGCTTTTTCGAGTTCGGCCGGCGGCCAGTTCTCGACCGTCATACCGAGTTTCAGCCCGTGCTCGGCCAGCACTTCGCTGATCTCGGTCAACGACTTCTTGCCGAGGTTCGGCGTACGCATGAGTTCCGTTTCGGTGCGCTGGACCAGATCACCCACGTAGTGGATGTCTTCTGCCTTCAGGCAGTTGGTCGAGCGAACCGTCAACTCGAGGTCCTCGATCGGCTTGAGCAGGGCCGGATCGGTCTTGCCCGTCTCGCCCTTGCGGCTCGATTCCTGGCGCGCTTCGAGGTCTACGAACACCGCCAGCTGGTCGTACAGCGTCGCCGCCGCGGTACGCACCGCGTCTTCCGGTTCCACGCTGCCGTTGGTTTCGATATCCAGCACCAGCTTGTCGAGGTCGGTACGCTGTTCGACACGCGCCCGCTCGACCGCATAGCTCACGCGACGGATCGGGCTGAAGCTGGCATCGAGACGCAGCGCGCCGATTTCGCTCGCACCGGTATCCTCGTCGCCAACTTCCGACTTGCTCTGTGCCGGCTGATAGCCGCGACCGCGCTCGACCTTCATGCTCATGCGCAGCTCACCGCTGGTCAGATGCGCAATTACCAGATCCGGATTGACGATTTCCACGTCGTGATCCGTGGTGATATCGCCGGCGGTCACCGGGCCCTCACCGCTCTTGTGCAGGTGCAACTCCGCTTCTTCGCGCGAGTGCATACGCACCGCCACGTTCTTGAGGTTAAGCAGGACGTCGATGACGTCTTCCTGCATACCCTCAACCGTGGTGTACTCGTGGAGTACGCCTTCGATCTTGACTTCGGTGATCGCCGCCCCGGGAATCGAGGACAGCAGGATCCGCCGAATCGCGTTGCCGAGCGTATGACCGTAGCCACGCTCGAGCGGCTCGAGCGCGATCTTGGCGCGCCGCTCGTTTGCCCGCTCGACCTCGACCAGGCGCGGTTTCAGCAATTCACTGGACTGCATAATGCAAATACCTCTTGCTGTCTGTGACAGCGCCTATTACTTCGAGTAAAGCTCGACTACCAGATTCTCGTTGATATCTGGCAGCATCTGATCGCGGTCCGGAATGGCCTTGAAAGTGCCTTTGAGGCCTTTCTCGTCCACCTCGACCCACTCACTCAGGCCGAGCTGTGATGCCACCTGCAGCGATTCGATGATCCGCGGCTGGTGCTTCGCACGGTTACGGATCGCGACCGTGTCGCCCACCTTCACCTCGTACGACGGAATGTTGACCGGATAGTCGTTGACCGCGACCGCCTTGTGGTTCACCAGCTGGCGGGCTTCGGCACGCGTGGAAGCAAAGCCCATGCGGTAGACCACGTTATCCAGGCGGCTTTCCAGCTGCTGCAGCAACACCACACCGGTCGCGCCCTTGTTCTGCGCGGCCTTCTTGTAGTAGTTGCGGAACTGCTTCTCAAGCACGCCGTACATATGCCGCAGCTTCTGCTTTTCGCGCAGCTGCAGGGCATAGTCCGACAGGCGCTGGCGACGCTGGGTGCCCTGGGCACCGGGCGGCGTATCGATCTTGCACTTACCTTCCAGCGAACGGCCGCGTCCCTTGAGGAACAGGTCGGTGCCTGCCCGGCGCGAAAGCTTGCATTTAGGTCCTGTGTACTTAGCCATTGTTCTCTACCTGTTGCGGTTCGGTCGCCAGCGCGCGTTAGACGCGGCGCTTCTTGGGCGGACGACAGCCGTTATGCGGGATCGGGGTCACGTCAATGATGCCGGTGACCTTGAAACCCGCACCATTGAGCGAGCGCACGGCGGCTTCGCGCCCCGGACCCGGACCTTTCACCCGAACCTCGAGATTCTTGACGCCGTATTGCGCCGCGCCCTCACCGGCACGCTCGGCAGCGACCTGCGCTGCGAACGGCGTGCTCTTTCGCGAGCCCTTGAAGCCACAGCTACCCGAAGTGCACCAGGACAACACGTTACCCTGACGATCGGAGATCGTGATGATCGTGTTGTTGAAGGTGGCATACACGAATGCGATGCCGTCGGTGACGTTGCGGCGTGCGCGCGCTTTGCGCGTACGAGATGCTGTAGAAGACGTGCCTGTCGCCATAAAGCGTTACCTGTACTCTCGTGCGAGAACGAACTAGCGGCGAATGGGCCGGCGAGGGCCCTTACGCGTGCGCGAATTGGTTTTGGTACGCTGACCGCGCACCGGAAGACCGCGACGATGACGCAGGCCGCGATAACAGCCCAGATCCATCAATCGCTTGATGTTCATGGAGATCTCACGCCGAAGATCGCCTTCGATCGTGTACTGCTGAACCTGAGCACGCAGCGCCTCGACCTCACCCTCGGTAAGATCCTTGACCTTGGTGTCGGTTGCCACGTTCGACGCCGCACAGATTTCACGCGCTCGCGTAAACCCGACGCCGTAAAGTGAGGTCAACGCCACCACCGTATGCTTGTTGATCGGGAGGTTAACTCCAGCGATTCGCGCCATTCGATTGATCTCCCAGCTACCGGGCTATGGTTGTCGCGTTCATTGTAGCGCCCGCGAATATTCAACCGTGGAAAAGCCCGCCAATATAGCCTTTCTGGTCTGTGATTACAAGGTTTCTCGACTAACCCTGGCGCTGCTTATGGCGCGGGTCGGTCGAACAGATCACCATCACGGCGCCGTTGCGCCGGATGACTTTGCAATTGCGGCAAATTTTCTTAACCGATGCTCTAACTTTCATGTCCTACCTCTGACATCTCGCCGGCCGTAATTAACGGTCGGTGGTGTAATCGTTGTTGCGCTTGATAACGCCCCGGCTAGCGGAGCATGCCGGCGCCGGCACCGCCGCGCCCCTGAGACTTCAGGTTGTTCTTCTTCATCAACCCTTCGTACTGATGCGACATCAGGTGCGCCTGTAGCTGTGCCATGAAGTCCATGACAACCACCACGATGATCAGCAACGAAGTACCGCCGAAATAGAACGGCACGTTGTACTGAAGAATCAACAACTCCGGAAGCAGACAGACCGCCGTAACGTATACCGCGCCTGCGACCGTCAACCGGGTCAGAACGGTATCGATATAGTTCGCCGTCTGAATGCCCGGCCGAACGCCCGGAATGAATGCACCGGACTTCTTGAGGTTATCCGCCGTTTCCCGCGAATCGAATACGAGCGCGGTATAGAAAAAGCAGAAGAACACGATCATCAACGAGTAGAACAGCACATACAGCGGCTGACCCGGGGCGATCGCATTCGACACCCAGTTTGCGACCGAGCCGCCCTCGCCCAGAAACCGGACCACGGTGGCCGGGAACAGGATGATGCTCGAAGCGAAGATCGGCGGAATCACACCTGCCATGTTCAGCTTGAGCGGCAAATGCTGGGTCTGGGCCGCATACATCTTGCGTCCGCGCTGGCGCTGCGCATGATGGACCGGGATACGACGTTGCGCGCGTTCCACGAACACGACAAACGCCAGCACCGCCATCGCACCCACGAACAGGGCAATCACGAAGAAGATACTCAGCTCGCCGGTGCGCACCAGATCAAGCGTGCCGCCAATGGCAGAAGGCAGCCCGGCCACGATCGCGGCAAAAATCAGCATCGAGATGCCGTTACCAATACCGCGTTCGGTCACCTGTTCGCCCAGCCACATCAAAAACATCGCGCCCGTGGTCAAACAGACCGCCGTTGTGAAGATGAAGCTGAATTCGCTGGTACCGCTCTGGGCAATACCCTGATTCCAGAGCGCAATGCCGGTGCCGATGGACTGGAACGATGCAAGCGCGACCGTGCCGTAACGCGTGTACTGCGTAATCTTGCGACGACCGGCCTCGCCTTCCTTCTTGATTTCCTTGAGCGCCGGCACCGTCGCCGTCATCAACTGCATGATGATCGACGCGGAAATATACGGCATCACGCCAAGCGCGAAGATCGACAGGCGCTTGAGCGCGCCGCCGGTGAACATCACGCCCACGTCGAGGATCGTGCCCGCCTGCTGCTCGAACAGCCGCGCCAGCTGTGCCGGATCGATACCCGGCACAGGAATGAAGGTCCCGATACGGAAGACAATCAGCGCACCCACCAGAAACAGCAGGCGCTGACGCACTTCCGTGAGGCTACCCGAGTTCGGGTTAAAGCCGCCGGGCGCTGCAGTGTTGGGACGCTTGGCCATGGTTACTCGGCGACGCTGCCGCCAGCGGCTTCGATCGCCTTGACCGCACCCGCGGTCGCGGCCACGCCCTTGAGGTTGACGGCCACGTTGATCTCGCCAGAAGCGATGACCTTGGCGCGCCGTGCATCACGCGACACTACGCCGGCTGCCTTGAGCGCAGCCAGGTCGACGTCGCCTTCAAGGCGATTCAGGTTATCAAGACGCACTTCTGCGGGCGCATTCACCGGGCTGCGAAAGCCACGCTTGGGCACGCGCCGCTGCAACGGCATCTGGCCGCCTTCGAAACCCATCTTCGTGTAACCACCGCTGCGCGACTTCTGGCCCTTGTGGCCACGCCCCGCGGTCTTGCCCATGTCCGAACCCGGGCCGCGGCCGACGCGCTTGCGTAGCTTGCGCGCGCCGTCGCTGGGCTGTAGGTCGTTGAGTTTCATCCTAGGACTCCTGGATCGCGAGCATGTCGACGATCTTGTTGATCATGCCCCGGTTTTCCGGCGTATCCGCCACCGTCACCTGATGATGCAGCCGACGCAGGCCCAGCCCACGTACGCAAGCGCGATGACGCTTGACCCGGCCGATCGGACTCTTGATGAGTTTGATCGTGATTTCTTTGCTGGCCATCCCGCGCCTCCGTTAAGCCGTGATTTCTTCGACCGACTTGCCACGCTTGGCGGCGATGAACTCGGGGTCGTGCATTTCACGCAGCCCGTTGATCGTCGCGCGTACGAGGTTGATCGGATTACGCGAGCCGTAGCTCTTCGCCAGGACGTTACTCACGCCGGCGACTTCGAACACGGCACGCATGCCGCCACCGGCGATGACGCCGGTACCTTCGGAGGCCGGACGCATGATGACCTTGGTGGCGCCGTGGCGACCGACGATTGCATGCTGCAACGTCGAGCCTTCCTTGATCTGCACGCGGATCATGCTCTTGCGCGCCGCTTCCATCGCCTTGGCGATGGCCAGCGGCACTTCGCGCGCCTTGCCATAGCCGAAGCCGACACGACCTTCGCCGTCGCCAACCACGGTGAGCGCGGTAAAGCCGAACTGGCGGCCGCCCTTGACCACCTTGGCCACGCGATTGACCGTGATCAGCTTCTCGAGCAGATCGCCTTCGGTGCGTTGTTCGTTACGTGTTGCCATTGCGAAAAATCCCGTTAGAACTGCAGGCCGCTTTCACGTGCGGCGTCGGCGAGTGCCTTGACTCGACCGTGATAGGCGAAACCCGAACGGTCGAACGCCACGGCTTCTACGCCCGCAGCCTTGGCCCGGTCGGCGATCGTCCGGCCGATGACGCGCGCCGCGTCACAGTTGCCGGTCTTGCCGCATTCCTCGCGCAGGGTCTTTTCGACCGTAGAAGCGCTGGCGATTGTACGCGAACCGTCGGGCGCGACGATCTGAGCATAAATATGCTGCGGCGTACGGTGTACAGACAGGCGATGCGCGCCCAGGTTGCGCATGTGCATGCGGCCCCGACGGGCGCGACGCAGTCGCGAAATCGTTTTCTTGTGCATGGCGTAATGAATCTGTTGTTGGCGGTAAATGTAACGCGCCGTTGATTACTTCTTCTTCGCGTCCTTGCGAACCACGCGCTCGTCGGCGTAGCGAATACCCTTGCCCTTGTAGGGCTCCGG
>DJIE01000150.1:4804-5980 GCA_002433465.1 Salinisphaera sp. UBA6602 | reverse complement strand
CGCCAACTGGCCCGAGCGGTCCGGCACGCGGTTATAAACGTGTTATTTTCGGTTATCGGCTCAACCCATTCGTTTTCGATGAACAACGCCAAGACCCGTTTCGCCACCGTGTTAACTTCGCTTGTGCTGGGCGCGAGCCTGCTTGCAGGCTGCTCCGAAACGCCGCAGGA
Source organism: Salinisphaera sp. UBA6602 (assembly GCA_002433465.1). Lineage (GTDB taxonomy): Bacteria > Pseudomonadota > Gammaproteobacteria > Nevskiales > Salinisphaeraceae > Salinisphaera. The sequence continues at coordinate 5,810 of DJIE01000150.1, read as the reverse complement.
AAAATACGACAACGCGGTCGAAAAGCTCGCGGAAGCGCGCGAGTCGCGCAACGAGGCACAGGAAGCGCTGAACGACAAGAAAGAGGAGCTCAAGGAGCTTCAGGCCAACCTCAACGAGTCGGAAACCGAACTTCAGCAGGCACGGCAGAAAGTCGCCGCCGCCTCCGAGGCCGTGAACAAGACGGTCAACGACCAGGTGCTCTTTCGCACCATTCAGCGTGACGTGCTCAAGGAAAAATCGTTCGACAAGTCCGCAATCTCGGTGGGCGTAAAGGATCGCGTGGTCACGCTCACCGGCGTGGTGCCGGACGAAGAAACCCGTGAACTCGCGCTCGAAAAAGCGCGCTCGCAGGCCGGGGTGGAAGACGTGATCGACGAGCTGCAGCTCGAAGACGAACAGGGCGAGCCCCGTGCGCCGTCGGCCGGCAGCGTCGCCAAGCCGAACCAGAACGCGCCGGCACAGCAGGACAAGCCGGCACAGCCGCAGGGCAACCAGCCCCAGCAGCCCAAAGACCAGCCGCAGGCAAAGCCGGAACCCCAGCAGCCGGAAGCAGATGCTCAGGGCGATACGCAGGGCAACACCCAGGGCGACACGCCCAAGCCGCCGATGGCGCCCAATGACGGCGGCGGTTCGGCTTCGGCGACGCAAGCCGGCGCCTACGGCGCGACGGCATAAGCGATGTTGAGCGCCGCCTTCTGGCTGCTGCTTGTCGCCTCAATCGGCGGCCTGGCCATGGCGGCCCTAGACGCCGCCCTGCGTCCGCTTCGCATCGGCCACGGTGCGATCGCGGGCGCAGGGCTGCTGTGCCTGCTCGTAGGCGCTTTCATGCATCCGGGCACGCTGGTCTGGAGCGCCTTTGCGCTGACCGCGATCGGCTTCGGCGCGGGGGCGGTATTCTTCGGGGTGATCTTCAAGCACCGCGCGCCGCCTCGGATTCTGGTCATCGGCCACGGCGCGCTCAACGCGCTTGGCGTACTGCTGCTCGGCGTACAGGTATTCGGCTAG
>DJIE01000150.1:0-4484 GCA_002433465.1 Salinisphaera sp. UBA6602 | reverse complement strand
GTATTCGGCTAGGCGCTCATTCGGCGTCGAGCGTATCCGCCTGTTTCTGGAACGCACGAATCCGCCGGGCCGCGCCGAGCTCCGCACGAACATGGCCGAACAGGCCCCGGGACAGCGGCATCTGCCAGTCCGGCTCCAGCCCCCGCCCGATGCGCATGAGCTGCATGTAGTACCAGCCCATTTGCGAAAAGATATTCAGAAAGCGTAACGCCGACACCGACGAACGCGGCCCGAACGTTCCCCGACCGTAGGCCAGGTCGGCGCCGGGGTCGCTCGCCTCGGCGGTGGTGCCATCGAACAGGCGCGCCACGAAGTTGGGGTCCACGCACAGCGGCCGGCCCAGGCCGATGATGTCGGTATCGCCGCTGTCGAGGGCCGCGACCATGGCATCGCGCGAGCGAAAGCCGCCGGTCACCATCAGGGGCATGGTGGCCGCTTCTCGCATGAGCGCGGCATATTCCAGGAAGTAGGCTTCGCGTCGCCGGGTGCTCGCACGCGGCGCTTCCGCCTGGCTTTCGTCGCCGCTGTGGCCGAGCAGGCGCGGCTGTTCATAGCTGCCGCCCGAAATTTCCAGCAAATCGATATGGCAATCACTCAGCCAGCGCACCACCTGAATGCATTCGTCGTTGCTGAAGCCGCCCTTCTGGAAATCGGCCGAATTGAGTTTGACGCCAATCGCGAAGTCATCGCCCACCGCCGCACGTACGGCACGTACGACCGCGAGCAGAAGACGGGCCCGGTTTTCCAGGCTGCCGCCATAGGCGTCCTGGCGCCGGTTGGTTATCGGCGACAGGAATTCGCTGAGCAGATAGCCGTGGGCGCCATGAATCTGCACGCCGTCGAAGCCGGCGTCGCGGGCCACGGTGGCCGCGTGTACGAACCGCTCGATCACGCTGGCGATGCCCTGTTCGGTGAGCGCGCGCGGCCTGCGATAGGCGCCGAGCAGCTTGAGGCCGACCGGCGACGGGGCGACCGGGCGCGGCGTGCAGTACAACGGTGCCTGGCGCCCGGCATGGGACAGCTGCATCCACACCCGACTGCCGCCCGCCTTGGCGGCCGCCGCCCAGCGCGCGAGCGCCTCGCGATCGGCATCGCCATCGATGACGACATTGCCCGGCCGCTCGAGATCCCAGCGGTCGATCTGCACGTTGCCGGTAATCAACAGGCCAGCGCCGCCCTGCGACCAGCGCCGATAGAGCGTTTCCAGCGCGGGCGTGGCATTCATGCGGGCATCGGCCAGGCCTTCTGTCATCGCCGCCTTGGCGATACGGTTGGGCAGGGTCTGGCCACAGGGCAGCGCGAGGGGTTCGCGCAGCCGGGCGACGGCATCGGTTGCGTGGTTCGGCATGGCAGTGTTCGCTTTCCTGGACCGTGGTTTCGAATGGCGGCGGGCCTGACGCGCCCCGACAAGCGGGCGATCGCACATGGGCCGACGCTGCATCCGCTGCGGTCGGATGGTTGACTCATCGAGCATAGCCGGTCGCAAGCGTGGGCGCACAGGCGGGCAAGGCCAGGCGACAGGCAACCGGGCTGGCGCCCTGTGGCGTCTTGCTTGCCCTGCGCGCGCCGCGATCGCGATCATGCGGGGTTTCGGCAACTGCGCAGCACGCATGCGCGTATTCCAACCCATGGCGGCAAACCCATCCGTTCGGCAATACCGTCCCCGGCACGCAACGCGCATCGCAGCGATAGCGATGGCCGCCTGCATGACGGTACTGATCGCCGGCTGTAGCGCAACGGATGGCCCGACGGCCCGCTTCGACGACTATCTCACCCGCCTGGCCCGTACGCTGGGCCAAGACCTCACGCCGCCCGCACCCGAACCGCGCCGTCACTATCCGGCACGACGCCTGCTGCTACGGACCGTGGAAACCCCGCGCACCGGCTGGATCGGTTTCTTCAAACTGCATCGCTGCGGGCTGGTCAATCTCGTCTCCGAGCGCAACAGCATTCTCGGCCGGGTGGCGCCGCCCCAGGCCCGCCTGGCCTACGAGGCCCGGCTGCTGGCGGGCCTGACACGCTGTCGAGACGGCTTCGATCGCGATGCGCTCGCCACGGCCGATGACGACGATCGGGACTTTGTCTCCCATCTGGATGAACTGATCGCGCTCAAACACCAGGCGCGCGGCGCGATGCTCTGGAATCAGACCTTTGCCAGCGCGCCGATGGCGCATCTGTTCAGCGTGGCCGGCGGCGATGCCGGGCTTGCGCCCAGCCTTGCCGGGCGCGCACCGCGCGCGGCGCTGGCCCAGTTGACTAGCGCTGCCCGCCGGCTGCGCGCAGACAAGCCGGTCAACGAGACTGCCCTCGCCGAGGCCTACGAAACGCTGGACGCCAGCGAATACGGCGGCGGTCTGCAGATCTCCGCCATCGAGGCCACTGCCGCGCTCGAGCGTGCGAGTCAGCTCATTCGTACACGGCTGGCCGCACGGCCGCTTTGTTTCAACAACAAACCCAACCGGCGCGCTCGGGTACTGCGCACGATCCTGCTCGAAATCTACGGCACAGGCGTCCAGTCCTATCTCGCGGACCTGGTACGGGCCGGGCGCCTGTGGCGCGCGGCGGTGGACGAGTTGATCGCTGTTCAGGGCGTGACGCCCGATAGCGCGTTCATGCGGTATCGGGATCACACGCTTCGCGCCAATGGCGGCGTATGGGCCGATCTGGACGCCGCGATCGAGCAACACACGCAGGATTGGCAGCACGCCATGCGTCAGTGCGATCTCATGCCGGGCAGCAGCGTGGACTAGTCGTCGATCTGGCGCTGCGCCGGGCGGATGGAGCGCTGGGCCGGGGGCACCTTGCGACCGGTATCCAGTCGATTACCGCCTTGCTGTGCGCCGTCGAGGCGCCTGCCATCGCCTCGATCGTGGCCGCCGGCCTGCTGTCCCCAGCCGTAAACGCCTGGCGCTGCCGGCGCGCCGTAGCGACCGCCCGCGCCGTGATGCTCGAACACCCGCCCCTGACCGCCATAGCTGGGGCCGTAGGCATAGCCGCCGCGCCGATAATGACGATACTGAGGGTAGACCGGGGTCTGGTACTCCTCGTAGCGAAAACCGCTCGAGGGGCCATACACCTCGGTGCGCCGCTGGCTGTTGTAGCTGCCAAACGGTGTCGATCGATGCTGTTGATCGATGATCACGATGCCCGAGTTGTCCGCTGCCATCGCGCCGGTCGCTGTAATCAGCGCACCGCCCAGCGCCATGGCGGCGATGAAGATTTTCCGCTGCATGGTCAGATACCTCCTGCAGCGACTGCTGCCTGTGGATAGATTCAGCATGCGCGCCAGCGCGTGAATCCGCCATGAATAGCCGCGCCCGGCAGAATTAAGGATGCGTTCAGCGCACTACGCCTAGTTTGATCGCGACGCTAGGGGACACATCATGAAATCAGACATTCTGCCGTTTCGTTACCTGTTTGCCGCCAGCATGGCAGCGGCGTCCCTGCTCGTGGCCGGATGTGCCAGCAACCCCCGCCCCCAGGTCGACCCGATTTTCCAGGCGGTCCCGGGCGGCCAGTACGAATGCTACTACCAGAACGACGATCGCAACGTCGCGGTCAAGGGCGCCACCAGCAAGGCCGGCCAGGCTGTGCTGGGCGCGGCTGCCGGCGGCGTCGTGGGCAATCAGTTCGGCAGTGGCTCCGGGCGCGATATTGCCACCGGTCTGGGCGCGCTGGCCGGTGCGGGCGCGGGCGCCTGGAATGCCCGGCGCATGGAAAACAACCGGCTCAACGACTGCCTGCAGCGCAGCAACGGCTATCAGAACACGGCGCCTGCCGGGAACGGGAATATGTCCCCGTCCGGTTTTCGCAGCAGCTTCTAGCGCGGGTTCAAGCCTGCCCTTATCGCCATGACCCGCCACGCGATCGCCCCCGACATTGCACTCGCGAGCCTGCGACTGATCGCACTGGCATTGCTGGTGTTGCTTGCCTGCCCGATCGCGCAGGCCCAGTTCGATGGCGGTACGCTGCGCGCGCCGCTGGCCGAGCAGGCCGGGCCGGCCCACGAGCCGGCGGCCGAGGTCGCCAAGCGAGAAGCACGACCCGAGCCCAATGTCGCGCCGGCCGAAGCGGCACGCCGTGCTTCGCGGGAATACGGCGGTCGTGTGCTGAACGTGGTACTGGAAGACGGCCCCGGCGGCCCCTACTATCGTGTGAAACTGCTGGACGGCGGTCGCGTGCACATCGTGCATGTCGAGGCACGTCACTAGACTCATCCGAAACACACGGACGCTATGCGAGCACTGGTTATCGAAGACGATGTGGATCTGCGTGAACAGATCTGTGCGCAGTTGCGCAGTGACGGTTTCGCGGTCGATGCCACCGGTGAAGGCGAAGAAGGTCTGTTCTTTGCGCTGGAATACCCGATCGATATCGCCATTGTCGATCTGGGCCTGCCCGGCCCTACCGGCCTGGATATCATCCGCGAGGTACGCGAGGCCGGGCTCGATTATCCGGTACTGATCCTCACCGCCCGCAGCCGC
>DJIE01000041.1:24383-32767 GCA_002433465.1 Salinisphaera sp. UBA6602 | reverse complement strand
GCGCGCCGCTGCAGATCGTGAGCACGATATCGTTGACCGTCACGCCGGCGTTGTGCGCCAGGCTGCGGCATTCGGCCAGCGAATAGAGCTGCGTGGCATAGCGCCGCTGCGACTGAATACGGCTGTTGAGCAGCGATGACGCCGACGAGAACGGCAGGCCGGCCGTGCCGGTTTCCGAACGCGCGCTCTTGAGCATGCTGCGCACCACGCGCGCAAAACCCGGCAAGGACCCCACCTGCTCGGCAGCACCGCCCATCAGCTCGGCTACAGCCCGGTACATGCCCGGCCGTGTTTCGCCAGGCGAACGCTTGCGACGCTTTTTCGGCGGCAGCGCCCAGAACGGCGGGCGCTCGGTATCGTTGGGGTCGTCGGCGAGCGCCTTGGCGAGCTGGCGCATGCCGGCCACTCCGTCGAGCAGCGAATGGTGCAGCTTGATATAGAGCGCGAAGCGATTGCCTTCGAGCCCTTCGATGAGATGCGCCTCCCACGGCGGGCGCCGGAAATCGAGCGGATGGCTGTGCAGACGTGATGCAAGCTCGCCCAGTTCGCGTTCACCACCGGGGGCCGGCAGGGCCGAATGCCGGAAGTGGTATTCCACGTCGATCTCGTCGAGCAGCTCCCACTCCGGCGCGACGGTACGCAGCGCGCCCGGGCGCAACCGGTGGTTCCAAGGCGAATAGGCCTGCGAGAACTGATGGTAATGCTCGACGATACGGCGCGGCAGGTCCTTGGGGGCACCGTCGGGAATCTGGAACGTGAGCAGGCCGCCGACCTGCATCGGCGCATTCTCGGTTTCCACATTGAGCCAGGCCATATCGACCAGGTTCAGGCGTTTGGTCTCCATCAACGTGTCTCCTGTTCGCACACGATTCCGGACATTGATCGGCCGGCACGATTTGTCACCCGCATCGGCCGGGCCATGCCACCGCGTTTTTTTGAAAATCGATATTTTTATTATGCCCAATCATCGTGAACGCGGCCGCGCAACGCAAGTCCTACGCCTGACGCTCACATGCGTACTTTGCGCTCTTTGCCGCGCCCGCGCACCTACCGCGAATTATTCCAGGCACGACAAGACGCGCCGTACCGCGCAGATACGGCGCCTGTCGTACGGCATGGCAGACGCTTCAAAGCCCGGTCGGCCCGAAGCCGTCGTATATCAGCCGATAGCGGCCACGATGAACAGCGCCAGCACGCACAGCAGCCCGCCCGACCAGATCAGGCTGCGCAGGGTGGCCCGGTCGCTGATATAGCACCACCCATAGATCAAGCGCAGCACGATGAAAAGCACGGCGAAGAAGTTGATCGCGCCGATCGCGCCGCCCGAGATCACGGCAATAATTACCGCCGCCGCGAACGGCGGAAACGCCTCGAAGGAGTTCAGCTGTGCCCAGTAGGCGCGTTTCTGAGCGCCCTCGACCTGCTCGAGCCACTGCCGCGGGTAGCGGTTTTCTTCCAGACCCATCTTGTTGCGGCCCGCGAGCTTTGCGTACAGCACGAAGCCGAAGGGCATGAGCGCGGCAATAAGCACGCACCAGTAAGCCAGAATCATCACTATCTCCTTGCTTTGGTTATTGTCGACAGAGCTGACGGCCTACCGGCGCGCGCTTTCCATAACGATTATGCGCCGCGCTGATCGATGGGACGGAAATCGCGTACTTCCGGGCCCACATATTCCGCGTTCGGACGGATCAGCCGGTTGTCGGCACGCTGTTCGAAAATGTGCGCGCCCCAGCCGGTCAGACGCGAGATCACGAAGATCGGCGTGAACAGCTGCGTGGGGATGCCGAGGAAGTGGTACGCCGTCGCATGGTAGAAGTCGGCGTTCGGGAACATGCCCTTTTCGTCGAGCATGACCTGCTCGAGGCGTTCGGAGATCGCATACAGGTTCTGCTTGTAGGGATCGTCGCCGGCGAGCTTTTTCGACCACTCCTTGATGATGCCGTTACGCGGATCGGCCTTTTTATAGACGCGATGGCCGAAGCCCATGATCTTTTCCTTGTTCTCCAGCATCTTCTTGAGGCCGGCTTCGGCGTCGTCCGGATCCTTGAAGGTCTGGATCAGCTCCATGGCCTTTTCGTTGGCACCGCCGTGCAGCGGACCACGCAGCGCGCCGATCGCGCCGGTCACGGCCGAATAGAAATCCGACAGCGTCGCGGTGATTACACGCGCGGTGAAGGTGGAAGCATTGAACTCGTGCTCGGCATAGAGGATCAGCGACGTCGACATGCACTTGATCGCGTCCTCGCTCGCCTTCTCGCCGTGCAGCAGATGCAGGAAGTGGCCGCCGATCTTGTCGTCGTCGGTATCCACATCGATGCGCTTGCCCGATTCCACGAAGTGGTACCAGTACATCAGCATCGACGGAAAGCTCGCCAGCAGGCGATCGGCCACGTCGTTCTGCTGTTTGGCGGCATCGTTTTCCTGTTCGATGGTGCCCAGCACCGAGGCACCCGTGCGCATGACGTCCATCGGGTGAGTGTCGCGCGGCAGCACTTCCAGCGCGGTTTTCACGCCGTCGGGCAGGCCGCGCATGCCGGCCAGACGCTTCTTGTAGGCGTCCAGCTGGCTCTGCGTGGGCAGCTCGCCGTAGAGCATCAGATAGGCGACTTCCTCGAATTCGGCCTTGGCGGCCAGATCCTCGATCAGATAGCCGCGATAGGTCAGGCCCACGCCCTTCTTGCCGACGGTACAGATAGCCGTCTTGCCGGCGGTGACACCGGCCAGACCGGCCGTGTTTTCAGTCTTGCTCATTACCCGAAACTCCTGGGATTGTTCTTGAATCGACGTGTGGCTTGCGCCGTTTTCAGGCCTGGATATCGACCACAGTGCGGCCGGTGTTCTCACCCGCCATAATGGTGTCGCACACGCCGTGAACGTCGGCCAAGCCTACGGTTTGGTTCGCGATGGTGTCCAGATGGGCCGGCTTCTGGGCACCGGAGAGGTTGGCCCAGATTTCCTCGCGCCAGGCGTTCGGGCATTCCACCGAATGAATGCCCAGCAGCGATACGCCGCGCAGGATGAACGGCATCACCGTGGTCGACAGCTTGGGCCCGCCGGCCAGGCCGATCGCGGCCACGTTGCCGTAGGGCTGGACCTGGGCCACGATATTGGCGAGCAGATCGCCGCCGACCGCATCGATCGCGCCGGCATAGACCGGTTTGCCCAGGGGCTTGCCTTCGAGATCGAGCGCGTCCGGGGTGATCACATCGGTCGCGCCGAGCTGCTTGAGAAAGTCGCCTTCGGCCTCGGCCTTGCGCGAGACGGCCACTACTTCATAGCCGGCCTGAGCGAGAATATCGATCGCGAACATGCCCACGCCGCCGGTCGCGCCGGTCACCAGCACCGGGCCGTCCTCGGGTTTCTGAAAGTTGTCGGTCATGCGCTTGACCGCCATGCCCGCGGTGAAGCCCGCGGTGCCGAGCGCCATGGTCTGCCAGAGCGTCAGGCCCTCCGGCTTTTTGACCACGCATTCGGCGGGGATACGCACGTACTCGGCCAGCCCGCCATCGCGGGTTTCGCTCATGAACCAGCCGGTGACGACCACTTCGTCGCCGGGCGAAAAGCGCTCGTCCTCGCTGGATTCGACCACGCCGGCGACATCGATGCCGGCATTGAGCGGACGCTTGCGCGCGATCTTGCCCTTGCCGGTGATCGCCAAGGCATCCTTGAAGTTGAGCGAGGAGTAATGCGACTTGATGACGACATTGCCTTCGCTGAGCTCGTTGAGCTCCATGTCGGTGATGTCGGCGCGGGTGCCGTTGTCGGTATCGACGATGCGCAGTGCTTTCATTTTTGGCCTGTTCGTGACTAAGAACTCAGGCCGCCGTTTGTATCATATTGAACGACTGTTCGCCGTCGCTTGAGGCCTTGCCGGCTCGGGCGTAGGCTTGCCGGGGTTCAATTTCCAACGAGAACGATCTATGAGCGACAACGTATACAAATCCGTGGAACTGACCGGCTCTTCGGAAACCAGCCAGGAAGACGCCGTGCGCAAGGCCATCGCCGAAGCCTCGAAGACGATCGCGAACATGCGCTGGTTCCAGGTCACCGGCGTGCGCGGCCATATCGAGAACAACGAGGTCGCCCATTGGCAGGTCTCGGTGAAGGTCGGCTTCACCCTCGAAGACAAGGCCGGCTAATTACTGATACGGGAGTTGGAGCGTGAATAAAGGACCCGACTCGATGACCGACGACGCTCCAAGCCCGTGGCAGGGCGAGCTCGACCGGCGCGATCTCATTGAAGAGAACGCGCCGGTCGATCCGCTGGCCCTGTTCGACGACTGGTATGGCCTGGCCCAGCAGGCGGCCATGGTCGAACCGACCGCCATGACGCTGGCCACGGTCGATGCCAGCGGTCGTCCGTCGGCGCGCATCGTGTTGCTCAAGGGCTTCGATGCCCAGGGTTTTCGCTTCTATACCAATTACCTCAGCCGCAAGGGCGAGGCGCTGGCCGCGCATCCACAGGCCGCACTCGTGTTCTGGTGGGAAGCGCTCGAACGTCAGGTGCGTATCGAAGGTCGGGTACACAAGCTCGATGCCAGCGCATCGGATACGTATTTCGCGCGTCGCTCGCGCGGCAGCCGGCTGGGCGCGCACGCTTCGCCGCAAAGCCGGGTGATTGCCGACCGGGCCGAGCTCGAACAGCGCGTGGTGGATGTCGAAGCCCGCTTTGCCGAACAGGATGTGCCCCGCCCGGATCACTGGGGTGGCTATGCGCTAGTGCCCGATATGTACGAATTCTGGCAGGCACGTCGTAGCCGCCTGCACGACCGGCTGCGTTATCAGCGCAGCGGCGACCGCTGGCAGATCGATCGGCTCGCGCCCTAGCGCCTGTCGGCACGGGCTAACCCCAAACGAATAACGATCGGGCGGCGGCCAAGCCACGGCAATCCGGCGTCATGGTTCATGGGTTGGCTCGCTTACCTGATGCAACCACGCGGCACTCGCGATGCCTTGTCTTGCCGCGGCTTGGTCGCCGATGCGACGGCTTATCTCGCGACGACAGGCCCGAGCAGCCGTGGCTTCGTGCGCGACTGCGACCGGCCGAATTCGGTACAGTCTGCAGTTGCATGGACCGAATGCCGATATCGGTCGTACCGCTTTGATGGAACTGATGCTATGACTTTGTCCGCGCGCCTACGCCGGTATTCCCTTCTGAGTTTTGCGCTGGCCGTGCTGGGCTTCGGCCTTGCCGCGAGCGCCGCCCATGCCGCGATTTACGATATGCCGCCCGAAGGCTCGGATGTGGTCGGCAAGCTCCAGCACATCAAGACCGAGGAAGACGACACCTTCGTCAAACTCGCGCGCCGCTATAACGTGGGTTATCGCGAGCTGCGGCTGTCCAACCCCGACGTGGACCCATGGCTGCCCGGCGACGGCACGCCCATGGTGATCCCCACCCGCTACGTGCTCCCCAACGTGGCGCGCAAGGGCATCGTCATCAACATCCCGGAAATGCGGCTGTATTACTTCCCGCCCGAGGGCAGCGAATACGCCGGCAAGGTGGTGACCTACCCGCTGGGTATCGGCCGTGAAGGCTGGTCCACGCCGCTGGCGAAAACCACGGTTGTCCGCAAGAAGGCGGATCCGACCTGGACACCGCCCGCCTCGATTCGCGCGGAACATGAAAAGGCAGGCGACACGCTGCCCGCGGTCGTGCCCGCCGGGCCGGACAATCCGCTCGGCCAGCATGCGCTTTACCTGGGGCTGCCCTCGTACCTGCTGCACGGCACCAACAAACCGGCCGGTATCGGCCTGAAGGTGTCGCACGGCTGTATCCGGCTCTATCCGGAAGATATCGCGTCGCTGTTCGCGCTCGTGCCCACGGGCACGCCGGTGAATATCATCAGCGAACCGTACAAGATCGGCTGGGAAGGCAATACGCTGTTTATCGAATCGCACCCGCCGGATGCCAACGGCGATGCGCCGGTGCGTTCCTTTACGCCCTGGGTCGAAAGCCTGATTTCGGCGACGGCCGATCATCCCAAGGCGCCGATCGACTGGGATCGCGCCCAGGCCGTGGTCGAAAAAGCCGACGGCATGCCGGAACCGATCGGCGTGACCGTCGAACAACGCTAGCGGCTCAGTCTGGCGCGACCATCGTGTCGCGCTACCGGACAAAAAAAACCCCGCGCTAAGGCGGGGTTTTTCACGCGACGGCGCTCAGGCCGCCGTCGTTCGCGAACGCTTACTTGCGCTGCGAGGACTCGAACATACGCTCGATGCGCTGCGAGTTCGCCTGGCTGGCGGACTTGGCTTCCTGCGCGGTCTGCATGGCGCGGTTGGCCGTGCGCTGCGCTTCGTTGGCGGTCGACTGCGCGGATTCGGCCTTACGCATGGCCTGGTCAACACTGGACTGCATGCCATCGGAGCTGCTCGCGCAACCAGCAGCAGCAGCAACAACACCAACAACAAACGCGGATTTCAGCAGCGTCTTGGTCATAATAAGACTCCTGTCTTTCATTTCTTTCATATAAGGCCAGGCAAACCGCCTGACAGGGCGTCTATAAGCTATCACAGCCATACACTTTTGTAGATCATATTCTGCAGCCGAAAACAAATTCTTGTGCATGCGCGTATTCCGCGCGAGCATGCGCGCCCGACCAGCCCGGCTACGAGATTGCCCATGACAGATGCCGCCATTTTTTTCGACGAGGTCGTGAGCACCAACGGCAAGCGCATCGGCCACGTTACGCTCAATAACACGAGCGCACTCAACGCCTTGAGCCTGGACATGCTCGAGCCGCTGTACAAGCAGCTGACCGCCTGGGATGCCGACACCGAAATCGCCGCGATCTTCATCGACGCCAGCGGCGAAAAGGCCTTCTGCGCAGGCGGCGATATCGTGTCGCTCTACAAGGGCATGACCGGGCAGGGCGATCCGGATTATCCCGACCGTTTCTTCACTCTCGAATACCGGCTGTGCCACGCGATCCATATGCTCGCCACGCCCTGTATCGCCTGGGGCAATGGCCTGATCATGGGCGGCGGCATGGGCGTGTTCTCGGCGGCCTCACATCGAATTGTCACCGCAGCCTCGACCCTGTCGATGCCGGAAATCAAGATCGGCCTTTTTCCCGACTGTGCGGCCACCTGGTTTTTCAACCGCCTGCCGACACGACTCGGCCTGTTCGTCGCCCTGACCGGCGCCACGCTCGGCGCCCAAGACGCACTGGTAGCAGGCCTGGCCGATCGCGCCATCGACCACGCCGCCAAACAGACCGTCTTCGATGCCCTGACGCGTATCACCGACTGGAACCAGCCGCATGCCGCGGTCGATCGCGTGCTGCGCCAGCATGCCCGGGAACACCCGGCGGGCCTGGGCGAATCGAAACTGCTCGAACACGCCATGACCATTCGCGACGCCACCGATGCCGCCACCCTGGCCGGTATCGTCGCCGGCATTCGCAAACTCGCAGACGCCGAGGATCCCTGGCTGGTCGAAGCGGCTAGCAACGTAGAAAACGGTTGCCCGGTGACCGCCCACCTGATCTATCGCCAGCTGCGCGACGGCCGCTATCTGTCGCTCAAGCAGGCCGTGATGCGCGAACTCAAGATGGCATTGCAGTGCTGTCGCCACCCGGATTTCGCCGAAGGCGTACGCGCGCTGCTAGTCGACAAGGACCGCGAGCCGCAATGGATCTTCGAATCGGTAGCCGCCGTGCCCAGCGACTATGTAGACGCCCATTTCCGTGCCCCCTGGGACGGCGACCACCCGCTGCGCGACCTGCCGGACGTAAAGCCCTGAAGCGACGGCGGGTTTGATTCAACCCACTGCCGCGCAATTTTCATTGCGAGGCAGTGGGTTGCAGGCCGAACGGCTTCATCTTAGGCGCAGCTCGACCCAGATTCGCGCAGATCGAGAACTACAGGTTTGCAGGCCAGCACGCTGGCGACTGTGCTGCGCTTGAAATGCGGCATGCGACTGAACGCCCGACATGCGCTTTGCCGGAGTTACTTATCCAACCTGCGTGAATCTGCGTCGACCTGCGGACAAAGCCCTTTCCATATAACCGTTGTCGTCGCTATCCAAGCCACGCGCCGCGGCGCTACGGACTGTAGCGGTTATGGGCTGGCCGGTGGCGATGCCCACGTGCCATGCTCAATCCGCCTGGATCAGCGTTCGTTCTGCGATGCCGGCTGGCAATAGGTCGCGCTGGTGTCGCCGCTACCGTCCTGAATCGGCACCTCGCGTGAGCCTTCGCGCGCGCGGCATTCGGCCTGACGACGCGACGTTTCGGCGCGCAGACGCTCCTGCTCCAGCCGGTAGGCCTGGCGCGCGTTCTGTAGCCGCTCGATATCGGTGGAGAGGGTATTCGCATCGCGATTGTTGTGGCCACCGGGGCGGCGCGGCTCGGCCACGGCGTCGAAGGCATCGACCG
>DJIE01000041.1:0-24109 GCA_002433465.1 Salinisphaera sp. UBA6602 | reverse complement strand
AGCCGGCGCCGGGGCGTCGCGGCTCGGCTACGGCGTCGAAGGCATCGACCGGTTCGTCGAGCACGCTCGGCTGGGCCGGCTTCGGATCGCTGGCACAGGCCGTCATCAGCAGGCATGCACCAGCGGCGGCCGAGATCGTCCAGGCGCGCAGGTATGGAATGGCCATCACGTTCCCCCAAGAATGTTTGTGGATAAAAAGTCTAGAACAAAACGCGGCTTATTGGGGGCCCTGTCGACTAAGGGTCGATGTCATCTGCATACGCGGGGCGCACCTCGCGCATGCCGAAAAGCGATAAGATGGCGTTTCGGATTGAGCCCGCGAGTTCTCATGCAGAAGCTTCACGTCGCCCAGGTCTTTGCCGTCGATGCCGCGACCGCTTTCGATGTGGTCAGCGATCATGCCGGCTATGCCAGCCTGCCCGGTGTTCGCCATGCCTGGCTGCGCCGCGCCGGCGACCATCACCGCGACGGCGTCAACGCCGAGCGCGTGCTCGATCTGGGCGTAGCCCGAATCGTCGAGCGCATCACCGAATACGAGCCCGCCAGCGCGCTGGGCTATCGCATCATTTCGTCGCCCCTGCCCATCGTGCACCACGGCGCGCGCCTGACGTTCGAGCCGCTTGCGGGCAGCACGCCGCATACCCGCGTGCACTGGCGCTCGACCCTGGAGGCGATCACGCCCCTGGTCGGCCGCGGCGTGGAGTTCGCCGTGGCCCGTCAAATGGCGGTGGCCTATCGGCTGGCGTTGATGATCTGGGCGCGGCGGCTGCGCTAGGGCCGGTCCTGGGCGTTGCGTTCGCGCAGGGCGTCGCGGATCTCGGTGAGCAGCGTTTCCTGCACCGAGGGGGCCGGCGGCGCGCTGGGCGCTTCGGCTTCCTTGCGCTTGAGTGAGTTGATGGCCCGCACCACCAGGAATATCGCAAAGGCGACGATCACGAAACTGATGACGGTCTGAATGAATACGCCGTAGTTGAGCGTCACCGCCGGCGTGTCGCCGACCGCCTGACGCAAGGTCACGCTCAGGCCCGAGAAGTCGACGCCGCCGATCAGCAGGCCCAGCGGCGGGGAAATGATATCGGCGACCAGCGACGACACGATTTTGCCGAACGCGGTCCCGATGACCAGACCCACGGCCAGATCGATGACGTTGCCGCGTACGGCAAATGCCTTGAACTCACTCAAAAAACCCATGATTCGCTCCGGTTCTTGCAACGCATATGCGTTGGCGCGAATCATAGTCGGTGGCTTGACCGCGCGGTAGCTTCCTTATTCCCAGCCGATCGGCTCGTAGCCCTGCTCGGCCAGACAACGGTTCACATAGGCCCGATAGACCGGCGCCGGATCGTTGCGATCGAACATGCCGCGAATCAGCCCGGCGGTCGCACCGCCGGCCGCACCGGCGATCGCGCCACGGGTGGCGCTGCCATAGATGGCACCGCCGACGGCACCGCCCGCACCGCCAATGGCGCCGCTTTCGGCGGTACGCCGGGCCACGTTGCCCTTGGAATAATCCAGCCCGGCCGCATCGGCACGTTGCATGCAAGCCTGGATCGCCTGATTGCCGGCCGTTTCGCCGCGCTGCTGCAGGGTCGAATTGGGGTAGAGCACCGGTTTCTGGCTGGCACAGCCTGCAAGCGCCAGCAGCGCCGCCATGGCCAGCCCGAAACGCCATATCTTTGTTTGCATCGCGGTTATCTCGCTTGGCTACCGTAGGTCGTATGCAGATAGCGCACGATATCGGCAGATTCGTACATGCGCGTATCGGTATTGGGGTCGATAAGATAAGGCACCTGCAGGCGACCCGTTTCTTCCTGCATGACCTTGCGGTTACGCCCTTCGACCGGCGTATCGGCAAAAAATTTCTCGCGCACCCAGGGCGGGCCCATATCGGCGTTGACCGCCTTGCCCATGTTGCGCAGCACATAGGCCAGCTCCAACTCGCAGAGCGCTTCGCGCACGATGCGTGAAAACGGGCTGGATTCGAAGCTGTAGAGCTCCAGCGGCTGTGCCGGCGACGTGACCGCGCCAGCGCGCGCATTCGTGCCGGCAAACCCACGCAGCGCGCTCGCCGCGCTGGACCCTACCTGAGCGCGCAGGCCCGGCGCTTTCGCTTCGCGACGATGGCCGGTGCCATAGTTCTGGCGCAGATGGGCGATGATGTCGGCCGACTCGTAGAGCACATCCCCGGTGTTGTCGTCCACCAGCAACGGGAACTGGGCCCGCCCGCCAATGCGCTCGGCCTCGGGCCGCCAGCGCGTGCCGCCGCGGGGGCAGGGATGAATGATCGCGTCCAGGTCGAGTTCGGTGAGCGCTTCGCGCACCAACCGACAGAACGGGCAACCTTCGTATTCGTAGAGTTTGAGCATTGTCTCCGGCTGACGCGATGTGCGTGCCGCCTTGGTGCCACGCCAACCGCGGGCCGTGCTCGCGAGCGTGGACGTGAGTGCATTGATCAACTGCATTCCGGCGTCTCGTTGTATCGGGAATCTCTGCATAACCTCTCGCGGCTCGCGTTCGCCCTGAAAAGACTTTCAAGGTCGATGCGTTGCGACAAGGCGTCCGAGCGCAGCGCCTGCCTTACTGGCAGGTCAAGCTCGCACAACGCAGTCGCAGCGCATTTGAGGCCGAACCCTTTAGGGCAGGGGCTTTGCGCGCGCCTGGTCGACCACGACAGGTTGTGCAGAGATTCCCTCCAAAACGCGTATGTTACGCGCGCTTTCATGCACGAAGCTGAACGCCGCGACTTGTCGCCGCGCGCGCTGCTGGCCAGAATCCACGGCCCGTGCCACTCTCAGCATGAATCGGGCCAATACGATGGACAAGCACGACTTCGACTACGACTTGCCGGCCGAGGCCATCGCCCAGCAGCCGCTGGCCGAGCGCAGCGCCTCGAAGCTGCTTAGCCTGGACCGGCGCACGGGCGCGCTCATCGACGGCCGAATCAGGCAGCTGGTCGATCGCCTGGCGCCCGGCGATCTGCTCGTGTTCAACGATACGCGCGTGATCGCGGCACGCCTGTTCGGCCATAAGGCCAGCGGCGGCGCGGTCGAAGTGATGCTCGAGCGCATCCTCGATTCGACCCGTATTTCAGCCAAGATCCGAGCCAACAAGCCGCCGCGGGCGGGCAGCGTGATCGAAATTGGCGCTACAACGCTACAGGTCGACGCCCGCGAAGGCGAGCTGTATACCCTGGCGCAGACCGGCGGCGACAGCATTGCCGACATGCTCGACACGCACGGCCACGTGCCGCTGCCACCCTATATCCGGCGTGAGGACACGCCGGCCGATCGCAGCCGTTACCAGACGGTCTGGGCACGCCATGACGGCGCAGTGGCCGCGCCTACCGCGGGCCTGCATTTCGATAAGGCCCTGCTGGCCGCGCTCGAACAACGCGGCGTCGAATTCGGCTATGCCACGCTGCATGTGGGTTCCGGCACCTACCAGCGCCTGCGCGAGGGCGATCTGGCCGATCAGCGCCTGCACGCCGAACGCGTCCACGTTCCGGCCGTGCTATGCGAGCAGATCGCGGCCGCCAAGGCACGCGGCGCACGCGTGGTGGCGGTTGGCACCACCGTGGTGCGCAGCCTGGAAAGTGCGGCCCGCCAGGCCGGCAGCGAAGGCCGGATCGCCCCCTTCGAGGGCGAAACCGCGCTGTTTCTCAAACCCGGCGACGCCTTTCACGTGGTCGATGCCATGGTCACCAATTTTCACGAGCCGCAGTCGAGCCTGCTGATGCTGGTCAGCGCCTTTGCCGGGCGCGACAACGTCTTCGCCGCCTACGAGCATGCCAAGCGTTCGGGCTATCGGTTTCTCAGCTACGGCGATGCCATGTTCATCGGCTAGGAAACGCTAGACGGCACGGCCCAGGCCCACGCGCCGTACCCAGGCTTCGATCAGGCTATAGGCGCCGAAGGCGAGTACGCCCGCGCCCAACGCACCAAGCAGCACCCGACCGTAGTTCTGCTGCTGCACCCAGAGCATCACCCCTTCGATGCCTCGTGCTTCGGAGGCATCGAGCGTGAGCGCGGCGTTGATGACGAACGCGCCGATGCCCACGAACAACAGCCCGCGTGCAATCAGCCCCACCCGGCTGACCGGGTCGATCCAGCGCATCATTGCGGGCGGGGCGTCGAACCAGCGCCGAAAACCGGCGGTCCAGCCCTTGTGGATATGCGCAATACCGGCCCCGGCCACGATCACGCCGCCGAGAATGACCAGCGCCGGACCAAACGGCCAATCCAGAGTGCGCGATACCGCGCTCTGTACCGGCTTGCTGGAACTGTCGCTCAAATGCATGGCGATCTCGACGCAACCGAACGCCAGCGATGCATGCATGATCGCGCTCACGAGCAGGCCGACGCGCACCACCAGGCCACCCGGCTTCCAGCCGTGCCCGTCCACATCCAGCGATGTCTGCACCAGCCGCCAGACACTGTAGGCGGCCAGGCCCAGGGCCACACCGAACAGGACGATCTGGCCACCGGAATGGGTGCTGACCTCCTGCATCGCGCCGCGTACATCGCGGGCCTGTTCGAACTCCAGCGCCGCGTTGATGGCGAGCACGCCGACGGTCACATAGACCAGTCCACGTGCGGCATAGCCGATACGTGCAATCCAGCGCACGCCGGCACGGGTATAAGTCATTCATTCACCCTTTCGAGCCCGTTGAGCTCATGGATTTACGTCACATCCCTGTAACACCGTCGGTATACTCGCCCCACGCTTAAACGCCCGGTCTTCCCATGACGCCATTGCCATTCTGGCAACTGTTGCTCGGCTTTGCCTGCCTGCTGGTGGTCGGCCATATCGTGGCCTGGTGGATATGGCGCGCGTTGGAGTTTTCCGGACCGCGCCTGGGCCGGGGCCTCACCGGCCTGGCGTATCGACGCAAGTTCCTGGCCAGCTTGCAACGCCGGGCGCCGAAAACGACGCGCATCGTCGGTGCACGCCTGAGCGTCGATCGATTTTCCGGCCTGCCCCTGACCCTGTTCGTCGCGCTCGCACTATATCTGATCGTACTCGCCGCGGGCCTGCTCGAAGACCTGTTCGAAGGCGAAGAGCTCGTTCAATTCGACCAGCACGTCAACGAAGCGCTGGCCGTGCTGCGCGACCCGAGCTTTCTCAAGCTCGTGAACGGCATTACCTCGTTGGCCAACCTGGAAACGCTGGTGGCGATCACGATCGTCTCCATCGGCTTTCTGTGGGCGCATCGGCGTTTCAGTTATATCCCGGGGCTGCTGCTCACCGTGATCGGCTCGCAGTCGATCGCCTATATCGGCAAATACGCCATCGACCGCGACCGCCCCGATTTTCTCACCTTCGCCAGCGCCAGCACGCCGTCGTTTCCCAGCGGCCACGCCACCGGCGCGATCGCGGTCTACGGCTTCATTATCTATGCCATCGCCCGCGACATGCCCGGCGTGCGCCGGCGCTTCGAGCTGGGCTACTGGGGCTGTGCGCTGATCGCCTCGATCGCCGCCAGCCGGGCGATTCTGTCGGTGCATTTCGCCAGCGACATCGCCGCCGGCCTGTTGGTAGGCGGCTTCTGGCTGCTATCGGGTTTTGCGCTTACCGAATACCTGCGCCAGCGCAATGGCGCCCCGTTGAGCGCGCGCTAAACCCAAGCGGCACGCGCCATCGCGGCGCGGCCGAGAACGCTATTTTTCGTCCGGATGTTCGGCTGCATCGCGCTCGAACTGCTCCTCGAGCTCCTGCGCGGCCTCCATGACCAGCTTGGCATAGCGGGTTTCGTCGTCGGCCGCTTCGTAATGCTCGAACAACCGTTTTTCGTCGTGGCTGCGAAACAGGCGCTTGGCGCGATGGATTTCATCGGACTTCAAACCGAGCATGCGCATGGCGTCGCCCGCCAGTTCCAGACTGGACAGGAACGTCTCGCGCTGGAGCACGGTGATGCCCAGATCCATCAGCTCGTAGGCATGGCGACGATTGCGTGCCCGCGCGATGATCTTGAGATGCGGAAAATGCTCGCGCACGGCCCGCGCGGTCGCCAGCGACGCCTCGCGGTTGCCGATGGCCAGCACGAACACCTTGGCTTCCTCGGCCTTGGCAGCACGCAACAGCTCCAGGCGCGAGGCATCGCCGTAATAGACCTTGTTGCCGTACTTGCGTACGAAATCGACTTGATGAACGTTGATTTCGAGCGCGGTGAAGCCGATATGCTTGGCGCGCAGCATGCGTGCCACGATCTGGCCCACACGGCCGAACCCCGCGATCAGTACCGGGTGCTCGGAGCCGTCCGGCGTATCGAAGGTCGGCTCGCTCTTGGGCGTACGCCAGTCGTTGTAGTAGGCCACCAGCTTCACGAATAGCGGCGTGAGCACCATCGACAGGGTCACCGTAGCCACCAGCAGATCGGCCTCGGCCTGTACGAACAGACCGCCGGCCACCGCCGTCGACAGAATCACGAAAGCGAACTCACCGCCCTGGGGCAAAAACGCCGCCAGGCCCCGCGATGCGCTCCAGCTCAAACGGTGACGCCGGGCGAGAATGAACAGAATGGCGGCCTTGATGCCGATCAGCCCCAGGGTCAGTCCCAGCAGGAATAGCGGCTGGGCCGCGATCAGGCCCAGGTTGATCGACATGCCCACGGCAATGAAGAACAGCCCCAGCAGCAGATCCTTGAACGGGTCGACGTTGGCCTCGAGTTCGTGGCGATATTCCGAATCGGCCAGCAGCACGCCGGCCACGAAGGCGCCAAGTGCTACCGAAATACCGGTGGCGTTCATCACCACTGCCGTGCCCACCACGATGAGCAGGGTCATGGCGGTGAATATCTCGGGCATGCGCGTGGCCGCCACCAGCCGGAAGATCGGGCGCAGCAGATAATGGCCGCCTACCACCATCGCCGCCATCACCAGCGCGATCTTGGTGGTCTCCCAGAGCGCGCCCAGAAAACTCACCGATTCGCTGCCCGAAGACAACAGCGGCAAAAGCGCCAGAATGGGGATTACGGCCAGATCCTGGAACAGCAGGATGGCGAACGCCGCGCGGCCGTGCTTTGCAGTCAGCTCACCGCGCTCGGCCAGCAGCTGTAGAGCGAACGCCGTGGACGACAGCGCCAGGGCCAGACCGGCCACGATGGCGGGTGCGACCGGCAGATTCAGCAGCAGCGAGGCAGCCAGCGCCAGCGCGGCCGCACTCAGCCCCACCTGCATGCCGCCCAGGCCGATGATCGTCTTGCGCAGCGCCCAAAGGCGCCTGGGCTGCATTTCCAGGCCGATGATGAACAACAGCAGCACGACGCCGAATTCGGCGATATGCAGTACATCCTCGACTTCGCTGATCAGCCCCAGACACCAGGGGCCGATAACGACACCGGCGCCCAGATAGCCCAGCACCGACCCCAGGCCCAGACGTTGGGCGATCGGCACCGCAATCACGGCCGCGGCTAGAAAGATCGCGATTTCCTCGAGTAACGGCTCCACCCTGACTCCCTGTCGCTCGCCGCTATGGCGATACTTTTGGCTCGACGTTGAAAACGGCCCGACACGCCGGCCGGCTCGAAACCGCTCAATCATAGCGTAGGCATGAACGCATGGAACGGCCAGCGCTGCCCGCCTGCAACGACGCAACCCGACAGGCGCCGCAGTTGCTAAGCTCGGCCCAAGACCCAGCGAAACCCGAGCGACCATGAGTCAAACCACGCCCGCCACCGGGGCGGTTGCCCGCCAACAGGCGATCTATAGTGCGGGCATGTCCGGCAGCCGGCCCACCGTGCCGATCGACTATGCCGCGCTGGAGGCCGCCGCCGAAAAAGCCATGTCCGAAGAAGGCTATGCCTATATCGCGGGCGGCGCCGGGCGCGAATCCACCATGGCCGCCAACCGACGCGCCTTCGAGCGCTGGCGTATCGTGCCGCGCATGCTGCGCGATGTGGCAACACGCGACACGTCTGTCGAACTGTTCGGGCGACGCCTGGCCAGCCCGTTCCTTCTGTGCCCGATCGGCGTGCTGGAAATGGCCCATGCCGAGGCCGATATCGCGGTCGCACGCGCGGCGGCGGCACGCGGCGTGCCGATGCTTTTCTCCAATCAGGCCAGCCGGTCGATGGAGGATTGCACCGCGGCCATGCAGCAGCTGCAAGCCGACGCGCCGCGCTGGTTCCAGCTGTACTGGTCGAAGTCCGATGCGCTGGTGGAATCGCTGGTCGCACGCGCCGAGGCCTGTGGCTGCGAGGCGCTGGTGGTCACGCTCGACACCACCCTGCTGGGCTGGCGATCACGCGATCTGGACCTGGCCCATCTGCCGTTTCTGCTGGGCCAGGGCATCGCCCAGTACACCTCGGACCCGGTCTTTCGGGCCAGCTTGTCCGCGGTGCCGGACGACGGTCCGCGCCCGAAGATCAACACGCGCACGCTGCGCAACGTCATCGCAGCCGCCCGTCATTACCCTGGTTCGAGCCTGCGAGCGCTCACCAGCGGCCAGGCGTTGGCCGCGGTACGCCAGTTCATCGCCACCTATTCGCGCCCGAACATCACCTGGGCGGATCTGGCCTGGCTGCGCCAGCGCACCAAGCTGCCGATCGTGCTCAAGGGCGTTCTCGACGGCGACGACGCCCGGCTGGCGGTCGAACACGGCATCGACGGCCTGATTGTTTCCAACCACGGCGGCCGCCAGGTCGACGGCGCCCGTGCGAGCCTGGATGCACTGCCCGAAATCGTCGCCGCAGCGCCGCAGCTGCCGGTGATTCTGGATTCCGGCATCCGCGGCGGCGCGGATGTGTTCAAGGCGCTGGCGCTTGGCGCGCGGGCGGTGGGCATCGGCCGGCCGTACGCCTACGGGCTGGCGATCGACGGCGAAGCGGGCGTGGGCCAGGTTCTGGACAACCTGGCCGCCGATTTCGAGCTGACCATGGCGCTGGCCGGCTGTCGCGACATCGATGCGATCCGGTCCGGCACGACCCGGCTCGTGCGCGACGACGACGTCGCGGGCTGAATCGGCGCGCGATGTTCGAGTTCTTTCCCTGGCTGATCGGGCTGGCGCTGGCCGCGCTGTTCTGGTGGCAGTCGCTGGGCGCGCGCTGGGCGGCCCGTCGGGCGGCGCTGGCGGCCTGCGAGAACGCGGACGTAACGTTCATCGACGAACTGGCCTTTCAGCGCATATCGCTGGCGCGCGGCACGCTCAAACGCCGCTATCGCTTCGAGTTCTACCGCCGCGGCGACCGCCGCTATGCCGGCTATGTGGATATGCACGGCCAGCGCGTGGCCCATATCGAGATGGAGCCGTACCCGCTGTGATCGCGGCGCCTATCCCGCCTGGCGCGGATCGGTTTCGGCCACCATCGGCTTGTCCTTGAAGCGCGCCTTGAGTTCGAGCAAAGGTGCGTGGCCCGAGAAATCGAACAGCTGGCGTAGTTCCGCCCAGTCGATCAGGCAGTACAGACAGATGCTCGGATAGTGCCAGGCATCGAATACCCCTTCGGCGGCCATGGCGGACAGGGCATCGATGGAGCGCTCGATACGCTCGTGCTGCAGGCCGTAGAACATGATGTCGCTGTCGGTGGCCAGGCCCGACTTCTTGGACAGGGCGATGGTCACCATCGAGTCGTTGGCGGCATCGATGAGCGTGAGCTGGTTCTCCTGCGCCCAGGACAGCTCCGTAAAGCCCATCTTCGGCGACAGATAGCGCGCGATCACGCGCGAGTCGTACACCGACTGCTGCTCGTCGATGAGCATCGGGATCTTGAGCGCCGGGTTGTTGCGACGCAGTTCGTCGCGGTCGGCACCGTAGATATCCAGACTGGCGAACTCGTAGTCGCTGCCGCCCAGCAGCAACCGTATGCGGCGAACATAGGGCGAAGTCGACGAACCGATGAGTTTCATGGGCAGGCCTCGTCTGCGGCGTGCGAAATAGGCCCCCAGTCTACAACCTTGTCCCGCTCCGGCTAGACTAGGCCCCAAAGCCTTCAATTCCCGAGCGCATGAGCCATACGCCCGACGCCGAGATCACCCTGCGTTTTCTGGCCGAACCTTCCGACGTCAATTTCGGCGGCAACGTGCATGGCGGTAACGTCATGAAATGGATCGATCATGCCGGCTATACCTGTGCCGCCAACTGGAGCTCGGCCTACTGCGTGACGGTATACGTGGGCGGCATTCGCTTTCTCAAACCGATCAGCGTGGGCGATCTGGTCGAACTCAAGGCCGAACTCATGCATACCGGTCGTACCAGCATGCATATTTCGGTAAGCGTGCATGCCCGCAATCCGCGCGACCGGCAGCGACGCTTCACCACCCACTGCATCCTGGTGTTCGTGGCCCTGGGCGACGACGGCAAGCCCGTGAACGTGCCGACCTTCGAGCCGATCAGCGATCAGAGCAAACGCTTGAATGCCTATGCCAAACGCATGATCGAGCTGCGCGAACAGCTGCGCGCCGAGTCCCAATCCTTTCTCGACGTCATGGACGGCTGACCCTCATCACACAGCGAACGCCGGGGCCACGCGTGCTGGCGCCGACGCGCTCGGCGGAACCCTCGGCGTCGCCGTCTGTCTTGTCTTTCGAATTCACGAAGAGTGCCCCATGAATCGACGTAACCTGTTGAAGGCATCGATGGCGTTGACCGCCCTCGGGCTGCCCGCCTTCCCGGCGTTTGCTCACGCTGCGAGAACCGACCCGAGCGGCGAGCCGTTCGATTTCGATCGCCTCAAACAGCGGGCCAAGGAACTCGCCGGCCGGCCCTACCGTGACAACGCAGAAACGCTGCCGCCCACGCTGGCTAATCTCGAGCCGCTGAAATATCAGCAGATTCAGTACGATCCCAAATACGCCATCTGGCGCGACGCGCCCGATACCGACATGACCCTGCGTTTTTTCCATGTCGGCATGCAGTTCAACCTGCCCGTGCGCATGCACGTGATCGACCCGGATACCCAGCACGCCCACGAAGTGCATTTCGATCCAAAGCGTTTCAGCTACGACGGCTCGGGCATCGATCAGGCCCAGCTCAAGGGCCACGATTTCGGCTATGCCGGCTTCAAGCTCATGCGCGATAACGACGCCAGCGCCACCCACGAGGCCGGCGCGTTTCTGGGCGCGAGCTATTTTCGCTTTCTGGACAAGAACAACCAGTACGGCATTTCCGCGCGCGGCCTGGCGATCGATACCGCCACCGAGCAGACGGAGGAATTCCCGGATTTCGTGGCGTTCTGGTTCGAACAGCCGCACGACGACCAGCAGGCTATCGTCTATGCGCTGCTCGACTCGCCGGCCGTCGCCGGCGCCTATCGCTTCAAGATCGACCTGACCGAGCAGGGCACGGTCATGGACATCGACATGGAGCTGCATACCCGCCACCAGATCGGCCGCCTGGGCATTGCCCCCATGACCAGCATGTTCCTCAAGGGCACCAGCCAGGCCCAGGCCCGCGATACGATTCATCCCCAGATCCACGATTCCGACCGCCTGGAAATGTGGCGCGGCAACGGCGAGTGGGTGTGCCGGCCGCTGTTCAACCCGAAGACCCTGCAATACAACGCCTTTCCCGACGAGAATCCGCGCGGCTTCGGGCTCGTTCAGCACGATCACGATTTCGACAACTATCGCGACGACGTGGCCTGGTACAACCGCCGCCCGAGCCTCTGGGTGGAG
Organism: Salinisphaera sp. UBA6602; assembly: GCA_002433465.1. Classification (GTDB taxonomy): domain Bacteria; phylum Pseudomonadota; class Gammaproteobacteria; order Nevskiales; family Salinisphaeraceae; genus Salinisphaera. The sequence goes on along the minus strand of DJIE01000041.1, from coordinate 12,500 downwards.
CCGACCAGCGACTGGGGCAAGGGCCAGATCGCGCTGTTCGAGCTGCCCACCGTGGGCGAGACGGTCGACAACATCGGTGCGTTCTGGATTCCCGACGAACCGGTGACCGGCAACCAACAGCTCAATTTCAGCTACAAGCTGTACTGGCTGCCGCTGCCGCCGGTCGCGCCCACGCTGGCCCAGGTGGAAAAGACCTGGTCGGGCATGGGCAACGTGCCGGAAGGCTGGATTCCGGGCGATCGCTCGCCCGCGGAGTATGCGCGCCGCTTCGCGGTGGACTTCGTCGGCGACCCGCTCGACGAGCTGCCCGGCGATACCCAGGTGGAAGTGCAGGTCGAAGTCTCGCGCGGCAAGCTGGGCATGGTCCAGGCCCGCCGCTTCGAACCGATCAAGGGTTATCGCGCCATCTTCGACTGGGTGCCCGACAGCCGTTCTGACGAAGCGGTATCGATTCGGCTGTACCTGCGCGCCGGCGACCGCCCGCTCACCGAAACCTGGCTCTACCAGTGGGTGCCACCGAAATCCGACGAACGCTACTACTAGAGGGACTCATCGTCTGCGACGCCGACCGCCCAAGATATAGCCTGCCGCGCCTGCCCCACGGCGTGGTGCGCAGCCGGCACATACCGCGGCGGCCATGAAGACGCTGCTGTTATCGCTGCTCTGGCGCGTGCCGTTGGCGCTTGCGGTGCTGCTGGGCAGCGGCTGGGGCGCGCTGGCGCTTTATTTCCGCGGTCCGGAAAGCCTGGCGCTGCGCGCGCTGTTGATCACGCTCTGGCTTCTGCCCGCGCTGGCGGCGCTGCTCGGCATCGCGCTGGTCCGCTCGGGACCGTTGGCCCTGGCCGGCCCGGCCCTGTTCGCCTTCGTGGCCCTCGTGCTGGGTCTGTGGTGGCATACGATCACGCCCAGCTACGAGCGCGACTGGGCCCCCGACGTCGCCCGCCTGCTGCACGCCACGCGCGAGGGCGATATCGTCACCCTCGATAACGTACGCAACTTCGAGTGGCGTACCCGCGAGGATTTCGATGCCCACTGGGAAAGCCGCCGGTACGACCTGTCCGAGCTCGAGAGCGCCGATCTGATCGTGTCCTACTGGATGGGCCCGACGATCGCCCACACGCTGGTCAGCTTCGGCTTTACCGACGGCCGGCATCTGGTGTTCTCGGTCGAGGTCCGGCGTACCCGCGGCCAGAGCTTCTCGGCGATCGGCGGCTTCTTTCGTCAATCCGAGCTGGTGCTGGTCGCCGCCGACGAGCGCGACATCATCCGTACGCGCAGCAATGCCCGCGGTGAATCGGTCTATCTGTATTCGGTGGCGCTGTCGCCGGCGGCCATGCGTTCACTGTTCGAAGCCTACCTCGACGAAGCCGACCAGCTCGAAGACGCGCCGCGCTTCTACAACACGCTGACCTCGAACTGCACGACCATCGTCTACGACATGGTCAAACGCATCGTGCCGGGCCTGCCCTGGGATTACCGCCTGCTGGCTTCGGGCTATCTACCCGACTACATCTACGACCTGGGCGCACTGAATACACACTACCCGCTAGCCGAACTCGAACGCCGTGGCCATATCAATACGCGAGCGCTCGCCTCGGATCGCGATGGTCATTCGACATCGGAGTTCTCCCGGGCGATTCGCCGGGACGTGCCGACCGCCCGAATCGAGACCGGCGACGACATCCGCTAAGGCGGAGCACGGCCGCAAGACGCGCTGATCGCTTACCCGCGGTTCGTCTAAGGCGCTCGGGAAGGCGCGACAACAGCGCCCTCGAAGGTTGCCGAGGCCTGGCCCGACGGCTCGGCAGCCCCGCGAACCTGGTCCCGACCGGCCTGTTTCGCCTGGTACATCGCCGCGTCTGCGTTCTGAATGAGCGTATCGATCTCGGGGGTCTGCTCGGCAACCGGCCGGTAGCTGGCCACGCCGATGCTGACCGTTATCTGCAGTGCCCGCTCGCCATCCGGCCACCCGTCGAAGGCCGTATCCCGCACCGCGCGTCTTATGCGCTCGGCCGCGATCAGAGCCGCGCGGTGGGAGGTTTCGGGCATGAGCACCACGAACTCCTCGCCGCCATAGCGTGCAATGAGGTCGACCCCGCGCATGTCCGGCGCGATGGCATGGGCCACATGACACAGCGCTGCGTCGCCGATGGCATGGCCGTAGGTGTCGTTGATGCGTTTGAAGTGGTCGATATCGATGAAGAGCAGGCTCAGGCGACGCTGGCTGCGACGATGGGTTTCAAGAATGCGATCGCTCTCGATGAAGAAGCGGCGCCGGTTGGCCAGCCCGGTCAGTTCATCGGTCACCGCCAGCCGCTCCACGTGCCGGCGGTAGACGGATACGCGCCAGTAGAGATATTCGCAGAGCAACTGGATGCCCACGATGGGCACGAAACCCATCCATACGTAGGCGTTGTATATGCCCCAGTCGAGCCCGGCGCTGACGCCCAGCGACGCCACCACCATCGGAAATACCGTGATACAGGCCAGGCTGAAAACCGCGAAACGAATCGACTGACCCACCAGCAGGAACGGCAGGAAGATGAAAAAGTAGAGAAAGCCGCCGATGCCGTACTCGGCCCCGTTCTCCAGGCGCGACAACACGAGAATGAACGTGAACGACACCACCAGAGGCATGGATACGGCTGCGATCCTCGCCAATCGCGCCCGGATATCGTTCCAACTTGCCGCCAGCCAGACAAACAGCGCCAGCGATTCGATAAGCCGCAGCCTGATCGTATGGCGCGCGTTGACCGGGTCGATCGCATGATCCCAGATCACGGTTGTAGACAGGAAAACGGCCGTGATCAGAAGCGCGATACGGGTGAACAAACGAAAGTCGTTTGCCTTGGCGACGAGATAGTCCGTGCTATGGACATCGCCCAACCACCGCACGAGCGTGCGCCACCCGGCTAAGCCCTGCTCGATTCGACCGCCCTGGCTCATGGCCCCTCCCGGTGCTGCCGCCTGCTCGGGCGGCCAACCCCATCATTGTATCGAAGCAGGGTAATCGACCCGGGTTACGCGATATCGCTCAGGCCTTGGCCGCTGCTTCAACCAGGCGCTTGTACATTACAAGCGCATCGACTTCGCCCTGCGTTGGGTGGCGAAACGCGCCCGGCAATCGGCCGACGATATCGAAGTCGTGGCGCTGCCAGAGCCGGATCGCGCCGGTATTGGTAGCCACCACCAGGTTGTACTGCATGGCCCGAAAGCCCACTGCGATCGCCTCGCGCTGGGAATGCTCGCAAAGCTGGCCGGCCACACCCCGGCCACGGGCATCGCGGGCGACGATATAGCCGCAGTTGCATACGTGGTTGCCACCGCCGGGCTGGTTGAACTTGAGAAAATAGCTGCCCAGGACTCGCCCGTCGGCGGCGTTCACGGCCACGAAGGTGGCAAGCGGCTTGTCCAGCCACAAGGCGCGCGCCTCGTCTTCCTCGATATCCACGGCCACAGCATAGGTCTCACCGGCGCGAAACACCGGCTCGATGATTTTCCATAGGGCAGGCCAGTCTTCGGGGCGGGCGCGGCGTATGGCGGTCACGGCGAACCTGCATGGCCGGCGTGATCGATGACCACCCCCGGCGCGCCGCGCTCGAAGCACGCGCGCAGATCATCGGGGATCGGGGTCTTGGCCAGCGGCTCGCCGCTCATCATCACGTACACCGCCTCGGCCTGGCATATCGGCGCGCCGTCGTCGGCGCGCACGATGTCATAGCCGATGGTGAACGACGTGCGCCCGAGCCGGAGCGCTTGCACGCGCGCTTCCAACACCTCGTCAAAGTGGGCCGGCCCCTGCCATTCCAGGGTGAGCTTGACCACCTGGTTGTCGAGCCCGCGCGCGAGCAGGGCAAGATAGTCGCGTCCGAGCGCACGCATGAACTCGGTCATGGCAAGGTCGACATAGTCCGCGTAGCGGGCATTGAAGACAACGCGCTGGGCATCGCATTCGTTGTAGCGCACGCGAAAACGATAGCGAAACGGCATCGAGGACATGGCGATAAACACACCGTAAAACCAGGCGGGCCCGCTTGAGCCCGGCCCGTTGCCGGCGCAAACTGCAGGCAACGGCTATGGGCGCGTACATTATCAGGCCCGGCCGCTCGACGCAGGCCCCATACGAACGTCGTCATGATCGATATCGACCGCAACGCTGTCCCATCGAGCCCAGCCGTCGAGGCCCCCGAGCGGCTGTATTTACAAGACGACGGCCGTACGCCCAACAGCGGCTATCCGGTGCTGCGCTACCGCGGCATCGATGCGTCGCACGTGTCGCCGGCCGAGTCGCTCGAACAGCGCTTCGCGCGCAACGGCTGGCCGCCGCAATGGCGTGGTGGCGTGTTCGACTACCACCACTACCACAGCCGCGCCCACGAAACCCTGGGCGTGGCGCGCGGCACGGCCACGCTGATCCTCGGCGGCGAGAACGGCCGCGATATCGACATGCGCCCAGGCGACGTGCTCGTGCTGCCGGCGGGTACCGGCCACTGCCGACGCCGGGCCAGCGACGATTTCCTGCTCGTGGCGGCCTATCCGCCGGACCAGCAGGAGTGGGATCTGTGCCGGCCGGACGATACCGATATCGCCACCGCCCGTGCCACTATCGCCGCGCTGGCGCGTCCGGACAGCGACCCCGTGAGCGGTCCACACGGCGCGTTGACGGCATACTGGCACGATTAGAACGCAACCCACGGAGTAAAGGCCATGAGCTGGCAGACCGAGCTGACCGCCCGGCTGGGCATCGATCACCCCATCATCCAGGCGCCCATGGCGGGCGGCACGACGACCCCGGCCCTGGTCGCCGCGGTATCCAACGCCGGCGCCCTGGGCTCGATCGGCGCCGGCTATATGGCGCCGGACGACCTGGCCACGGCGATCGCCGAGACGAGCCGTGCGACGGACAAGCCGTTCGCGGTGAATCTGTTCATTCCCCAGCCGTTTCAGGTCAACGAAGATCGGATCGAACAGGCCAACGCCCGGCTCGACGCATTCCGTGATGAGCTGGGTCTGGAACGCCCGGCCGCGCCAGCGCGCTACGCGCCGGATTTCGATGCCCAGTTCGACGCGGTACTCAACGCCGGCGTGGCCGTATTCAGTTCGACCTTCGGCGCGCTCGATCGCCCGCGTATACAGGCGCTGCAAGGCCGCGGCACCTGTGTGGTCGGCACCGCCACCACGGTGGCCGAAGCCCGTGCGCTGGCTGCGGACGGCGTGGACATGATCGTGGCCCAGGGCAGTGATGCCGGCGGCCATCGCGGCACGTTCATCGCCAGCGCCGAGCAATCGATGATCGGCACGCTATCGCTGGTGCCGCAGATCGCCGATGCCGTCGACGTGCCGGTGATCGCCTCCGGCGGCGTCATGGACGGCCGCGGCATGGCGGCCTGCCGCATGCTTGGCGCGGCCGGCGTACAGATGGGCAGTGCGTTTCTGACCTGTACCGAAAGCGGCGCCAAGCCGGCCCACAAGAAGGCGCTGCTCGAAGCCGGCGACCGCCCCACCGCGGTGACCCGCGCTTTTTCCGGCAAGGCCGCACGCGGGCTGAACAATCGTTTCATCGAAGAGATGGCGCCGATCGAAGCCAGCCTGCCGGATTATCCGGTACACAACGCCTGGACCAAGGATATTCGTGCCACCGCCGGTCAGGCCGACCGGGACGCATTCATGTCGCTCTGGGCCGGTCAGGCAGCCGGTCTGGCGCGATCCATGGCCGCCGCCGAACTCGTCGACACACTCATGCGTGAATACGATGCCTGTGTTCGCGGGTAACATCGATCGCACCATGTTTCACAAGAAACGCCGCCATAACAGCGCCTTGAGAGAATTCGTATGATCGATTCGCAGGAACGACCCTATCTGGAGCGCTGTCTCGCGCTTGCCGAACAAGCCCTGGAGGCCGGCGACGAACCTTTCGGCTCGGTCCTGGTGGACGGCCAGGGTCGAGTACGCGCCGAAGACCGCAACCGTATCGCCGAAGGTGCCGGCGATGCCACCCGCCACCCCGAGTTCGCCCTGGCCCGCTGGGCCGCCGAGCATATGAGCGCGGATGAACGCGCAGCGAGCACGGTCTATACCTCGGGCGAACACTGTCCGATGTGTGCGGCGGCGCACGCCTGGGTCGGCCTGGGCCGTATCGTCTATGCCAGCAGCTCGAATCAGCTGGTGGCATGGCTGACCGAACTGGGCGCCGCCAAGCCGCCGGTCACGCCCCGGCCGATTCACGAAATCGCGCCGGACGTGCTCGTCGACGGCCCGGTGCCGGATCTGGCCGAGCGCGTCCAGTCACTGCACGCACGCCGTCACGCCGACGGCTAGTACGCATCAGGCGAAAACGTTCTAGCCTTTTTCGTTGAACATCTGAATACGCCCGCCGTCGACCACCAGGTCGTGGCCGTTGACGAACCCGGCCTCGTCGCTGGCTAGAAATACCGCCGCGTTGGCGATATCCACGGCATAACCCGAGCGGGGCAGCGGCGTGGCCTGGGCAAGATTGCTCGTGAGCTTGTCGAGCTTGGCAGCGTTTTCTTCCTCCGAGAGCGTTTGCGCCCGCGCCGAGCCGCCCCAGAAGATTGGCGTAGCGATGGCACCCGGGGAGATCGCGTTGACGCGGATACCGTAGGCGCCGAGTTCCACGCTGGCGATACGGGTGAAGTGCGCGGCCGCCGCCTTGGCGCCGGAGTAGAGATAACCGCCCTGGTTGAGCCGGTGCCCGGCGATGCTGGCATTGTTGATGATGCTGCCGCTGCCCTGGTTCTTCATCACCCGCGCGGCGTGCTTGATGCCGAAGGCCACGCTGCCGGCCAGCAGGCGCATGAAATGGTCGAAGCTGGCCTCGTCGATGGTTTCGGCGGTGCTGCGCTCGCCCGCGCCGGCGTTGTTGAACAGGCAGTCCAGCCGGCCGAAGCGGTCGACCGTGGCATCGACAAGGGCCGCCATTTCGTCTTCGTTGCTGACGTCGGTTCGGGTGAAGGCGACCTTATCGCCAAGCTCGGCGGCCAGCGCTTCGCCCTTGTCCACGCTGCGCGCGGCGAGCATGAGCGTCGCGCCTTCCTCGGCGAAACGGCGAGCCGTCGCCTCGCCGATACCGCTGGTGGCGCCGGTGATGATGGCAATCTTGTTTTGCAGGCGTGCAGTCATGTCGGTTGTTTCCTCATCGACGACAAAACGCCCGCCGGGGGCACCGGACGGGCGTTGTATCGAGCTTTTGTCGGGGTTGGCGTTACCGGTTTTCGAGCTCGGCCAGCGCCTGTTCACGACGTTCGCTCCAGAGCTCGGCGAACTCGTCTTCGGGCAGGTCGGAATTTTCCGCCATCATGTCGCTCCAGGCTGCGCGCAGCGCCTTCAGACGCGCCAGACGGGCCTCGTTCCACTGCGCCGAGTCCTCGCTCCACACGCCGATCTCCTTGAGATAGCGGATCGTGCCGGGATGAAACGGCGCATCGATCGGCGGCACTGCCGCATCCTTGATCGCATAGCGCGACGCGGTGGAGGTGGCGTTCTTGTAGATATCGTAGGTTTCGTCGAGCGCCTTGGTCAGGGCATAGGCGGTGTCGTCGTCCATGTCTGCGCGCACGGTCAGCACCGGATAGCGATAGGCCATGAGCTGGGCCGGGTTGTCCTTCGACAGACCGGCGCCCTGGGTTTCCGATACCGGCTTGAACAACGGCGCAATGTTGTTGAGCCGTTCCCAGCCCGCTGCGTCGTCGGGATCGAGATCGAGCCATTTGATACCACGCGGCGATTCGGCCAGCTCGTACATCTGGCCGGTCGCAGTCACCGTGCAGGTGACGTCGGCCTTGTCCTCGGCTACCGAACTCATGGTCGCGGCATAGGTGGGAAAGGTGACCACTTCCACATCGTCACGGCTGAGCCCGGCAAAGGCGAGCATGGCATCGCACTTCAGGCTGCTTGAGGGGTTGGCGGCCGGGTAGGCTACGCGCTTGCCCTCGACATCGGCCACGGAGTCGATGTTTTCGTCGGCGGCGACCGCCATGCCGAAGGAATTGACCTTGCCCATGAGCACGCGCAGATCCTGCGGCCCGAAGCGCGGCGTAGCGAAATCGAACAGGCCTTCGGTCGCAAAGAAGGTCTCGTTGCCCAGAAAGCCGATATCGGCGCGGTCGTTGAAGATCGGCTGCAGACGCCCGATCGCCGACCCCGAAGGCTGGATACGCACGCGCATGCCGTACTTGCGTCCGAAGGCATCGGCAATCGCCGAGGCCTCGGCATAGCCGGAGGCCCCCAGGTCGTAGGACGTCCAGACCATGGTGCGCGGCATGGCCTCGGGCTGGGCCAGCGCCGCCGTGCTGGAAATCGTCGTCAGGGCCAGGCCCGCCATCAGGCAACGCGCCATTGATCGCAGCATCGGTTCTCCTCCCTTCGCTGTGGTTACGTTTTATTGGAATAACGTTTCACAGACCTTTGCACGAAGCCGGCGCGGGCGCAATTGTCCGTTGTGCTCGCAAGGGGACGGGCTTCCAATTCGAAAGCATGCGTTACCGTCGAACACGCGTGTTTTACTGGCTTTGCAGCGCAGGACAGCGCCGATGGCGTACGCGCCCGCTGTAACACCGGCCGCGGCTACGCCGCGAACGATGCGCGCGACGGGGACTAACGCGGTGCTAGCAACACCCAGGTCTGGGCATGGATGCCCCAAAACAGCTTCACGCGCTTGAGAACGCGAAGACCGGCTTGCTCCACCTCGGACTCGAAAGCCGCCCGGGGGATCATTTTCACCCGCACCTTCTTGCCCTTGAGTCGCATGGCGGCCCGCTTGGTCCAGTAATGCAGCGAGCCGTCGTCGTAATAGGTCATCACGATCTGGCGGCCGTCGCCTGCGAGGGTCTGCAAGGCCCGTACCCGCAGTTCGGGATGATGCAGGTGCTGAAACAGGCGCACGCACAGCACCCGTTTTGCCGGCGCTGCCTTTGTTGGCAAGGGCTCGAGTACGTCGGCACGCTCGGCATGGTCTGCCGCTTCGAACCGGTCGTGGCCGCTGTAGATATCGACCATCGCCTGCGACTGGTCCATGGCGCTGACCTTGAAGTCCATCTGCTTGAGCAACGGATAGAAACGCCCGTAGCCACAGGGCAAATCCACGATATGACCGTTGCAATCGGTATAGGGGTGGGCAAGAAGACGTTTCGCCAGCCGCTGTTCACGCCATGCCACGAGGCGCTGAAACACACCGCTATAGCGTGTCTGTGCATAGCGCCGGCCGGCGTCGTCGCGTTTGAACGGGCGGGTGGAGTCGGCTTGTTGCACGTGCGTCTCAGTAGGATCCCTGAGCAGACAGTACCCGATTTCAAAGCCATGAAGGCAATAGCTTGGCCAGGTTTCCAAAAGCAACCTGGACTAACCATATCGAATGCCAATTTAGTACTTCCAAAGCATTGTTTATACGATGCTTTTAATTATATCCGCACATATCAGCAACGACCGATACGGCTTTTTATATGCATGCCACCTGCATTTTTTAACTTTTCCTTAACGCCATTCGCGCGAATACTGCCCGATCCGATACTTCATGGCCGCAGGCCAGCAATTGCGCTGGAAGAGCCGGTGGCGGCGCCGGCCCTGAGCGATGCCGCCGCGTTATTAGCCCGGAACCAAAACAGCGGTCTGCGTCCGCTGTTTGCAACGCTTTCGTAAAATGAACGCCGGCACTGGCCCGTCGTTTGTTTCCATCGCTTCGAGGCCGTCGGCCACGGCGTGCATGGTTTCGCAACGCGCGTTATCAAACAGAAAAATCGTCTATCGAATAATCTGTTTGGGTCGGGTCAATCACGCCGGAAGGCTGGCCTGTCGATGGCGCCGGTCATATCGTCGGCCATCGATCTCAGTCGCCGTCGCCGCGCACGCGTTCCAGCTGCCGGCACAGCATGCTTGCGCCATCGAGCATGCGTACCGTGGCGCGCTGGATGAGATCCGGCGGCACGAAGAACAGATGATCGTTCTCCACCGCCTGCAGCCCGGGCCAGTCGCGCCAGTCATCGAGCCAGTCGGGGCGGTCGTCGCCCATGCCGCTGGCCACGATGGCCTGCGGATCGCGCTCGAGCACCGATTCGATGCCGACTTTGGGCGCCAGCGATACCGCGTCGGCAAAGATATTGCGCCCGCCGCACAGCCGGATGACCTGACCGACGAACTGGTCGCCGGCCAGGGTCTGCAACGGCTCGTCCCACACCTGATAAAACACGCTCACCGGCGGGCGACTGGCATAGCGCTGGCGTAGCGAAGCCAGCCGGCGGTCGAAGCGCGCGGCCGCGGCGTTGGCCGTGTCGCGCGTATCGCCAAGCGCCCCCAGGTCCCGAATTGCACGGGCGATATCCTCGAGCCGGCGCGGCCGGTCGACATACACGGGAATACCCAGTGCCTCGAAGCGTGCGAGGGTAGCCGGATCGCCGCCCTGGCCCGAGGCCCAGGCCACCACCAGATCGGGTTTTTTCGCGAGCACCGCTTCGAGGCTGATATTGGTATAGCCGCCGACTTCGGGGATCGCCCGGGCCGCGGGCGGGTAATCGCTGTACGACACGGCGCCGACGATGCGATCGCCCAGACCGGCGCTATAGAGGTTTTCCACCAAATGCGGCGCAAGCGCGACGATACGTTTCGCCGGCGCGTCCAGGCGTACGACCTCGCCGCGAAAATCGGTGGCTGCGACCGCGGCAGCCACACTCGACGCCGACCACGACAGTCCGAACAGCAGCAGCACTGCGAGCATGCACGCTTTGCCCTGCCGCGCGTATCGATAGATCCACATCAGCACAGCTCTCGTATCGCAATCGTATTCAATGCCGCGTCCAGGCGCGCCGCGGCCGAGCCGCCCCCGGGCAGACCAAAACGCAGCCAACGCCCGTCATCGCCCAGCCGGGTCCATATCGCCTGTTCGGCCAGTGCCGTATGAACACGCCCCGCCCGTTCGTCGTCATCGAAAAACACGCTCGCGAACAACCCGGCGCTGGCGACGACCTGATAGGAAAAATGCTGGTCCAGTAGTTCGACCAGCGATCGTGAACTATCGATGATGCGGCGGTGCTGGCCGGCCTGCCAGGCCCGGTCGACCAGCGCGTGGCGGCCGATCCAGCGGGCCGGATGGCTCACGCCCCAGGGCTGTAGCTGCTCGTGCAGGGCGGTCGCCGCCGGGCCGCGGCCGATCATGAAGCCCAGCCGCAGCCCGGCCAGACCGAAGAACTTGCCCAGCGAGCGCAGCACGAGTGCGTTGGCCGGCAGACCGCCGTGGTCCAGACCGTCGTTGCAGTCGGCAAACGCCGCATCGACCAGCAACAGGCCGTTCCGTCGGCCGAGCCCATGGGCCAGCGCACACAGGCGTTCGATATCGGCACGTTCGCCGGTGGGATTGTTCGGCGTGATGACCACCGCATGATCAAGCGTATGCGAGAGCGCAGAAAGCCCCGGCAAATCGTCGTAGGTCACGATCTCGTGCCCGGCCGCTGCCCAGGCCCGGCCATGTTCGGCATAGCCCACGGCCGGCACCCCCACACGCCCCGACCCACGATGTGCAGCGATGACCCGCGGCAGCTCGCGGATCGCGAACTGGCTGCCCGGCAGGGCAGTGACGGCGTCGGCCGGGGTCCGATAATAGTCGGCGGCGGCCGCGATCAGCCCATCCTCGGCCTCGGGCAGCCGTGCCCAGACGCGATCCGGCACCTCGGGCACCGGATACGACCAGGGCGCAATACCGGTGGACAGATCCAGCCAATGGTTTTCGGCGATGCCGTAGCGCCGGCTCGCCTCGCCCAGTCGACCGCCGTGATTCAACGCCATAGCCAGTCCAGCAACACGATCGCAACGCCCCATAAAACAAGGGTGCGCCCGACCAGGGCGATGGCCCGCTCGATATCGCCGCCGCCAGGGTACACACCACAGCCGAAAGCCGGCCGCTGTCGATAGACGCCGTGGTAATAGGCGCCGCCGCCCAGACGCACACCCATTGCACCGGCGCCGGCACACATCACCGGCCCGGCGTTCGGGCTGGCCAGTGCCTTCGCCTGTTGCTGCCAGCAGCGCAGGGCCCAGCGCGCGTTGCCAACCAGCACGAACGACAGCGCGGTCAGGCGGGCGCTCGGCCAGTTGGCCAGATCGTCCGCCCGTGCGGCCGTCCAGCCAAAGCGCCGATAACGCGGCGTGCGATAGCCCCACATCGCATCGAGGGTGTTGATCGCACGATGCGCGACGGCCGCCGCCACGGCGCCGGCAGGCCCGACGACCAGCCCGCCGGCAGCAAACCAGAACAGCGTGGCATGCACGCCGTCGCCGGCGTTTTCCAGCAGCGATTCGAGCGCGGCGCGACGAATCGCGGCCACGTCCATGGGCGTCGTATCCCGGCTGACCAGACAGGCCACCGCACGCCGTGCGCCGACCACGTCGTCGGCCTGTAAAGCGGTTTCAACGGCGCGCGTATGCGCCTTGAGGCTGTGCCAGGCGATACACAGCCACAGCACGACCGTCGCGGCCAGCCAGCCGGCGAGGGGCGG
>DJIE01000163.1 GCA_002433465.1 Salinisphaera sp. UBA6602 | reverse complement strand
AAACACGGCGACGATCAGGGCAAGCCTACCTGGAAGGAAGAACGCGACCATGAGCTGGCATCGCTCGGAGTGGATACCCAGCCTTACGTGCTGATCATTGGCGGCGGGCAGGGCGGTATTGCCCTCGGCGCGCGTTTGCGCCAGCTCGGGGTGCCGGCCTTGATTATCGAGAAAAACGAACGTGCCGGCGACTCATGGCGCAAGCGCTACAAGTCGCTATGCCTGCACGATCCGGTCTGGTACGACCATCTGCCCTATATCAAATTCCCGCGCAACTGGCCGGTTTTCGCGCCGAAGGACAAGATCGGTGACTGGCTTGAGATGTACGCGCGTGTCATGGAACTCAACTACTGGGGCTCCACCGAAGCACGCCGGGCGAGCTACGACGAAGCCTCCGGTACCTGGACGGTCGAGGTCGAACGCGACGGGCAAACCATTACCCTCAAGCCCCGCCAGCTGGTGCTGGCCACCGGAATGTCTGCCAAGGCGAACGTACCGGACATCGAAGGCCAGGATGTCTTTACCGGCGTTCAGCAGCATTCCTCGGAACACCCGGGGCCGGACGGGATGACGGATAAAAAGGTGGCCGTGATCGGCTCCAACAATTCGGCCCACGATATCTGTGCCGCGCTGGCGGAAAACGGCGGCGATGTCACCATGATTCAGCGTTCGTCCACGCATATCTCGCGCTCCGAATCATTGATGAAGTATGCGCTGGGGCCGCTCTATTCGGAGGAGGCGCTCGCCAACGGGATTACCACCGAGAAGGCGGATATGTTGTTCGCCTCCATCCCCTACGCGATTCTGGCCGATTTCCAGAAGCCGCTGTTCGACGAGATACGTCGGGTCGACGCCGACTTCTACAACCAGCTCGAAAAGGCCGGTTTCATGCTCGATTTCGGCGCCGATGACTCGGGCCTGTTCATGAAGTATCTGCGCCGGGCATCGGGCTATTACATCGACGTCGGCGCCTCGCAGATGATTATCGACGGCCGTATCAAACTCGAAAGCGGTGCCGAAGTGGCCCGCCTGACCGAAAACAGCGTCCAGCTCGAAGATGGACGAGAAATCCCGGCCGGCGTCGTGATCTATGCGACCGGCTACGGATCGATGAACGGTTGGGCGGCGGACCTGATTTCTCAAGAGGTGGCCGACAAAGTCGGCAAGGTCTGGGGCCTGGGCTCCGACACGCCCAAGGATCCGGGCCCGTGGGAGGGCGAACAGCGCAATATGTGGAAGCCCACACAGCAAGAAGCGCTCTGGTTCCATGGGGGGAACCTCGCCCAATCAAGGTTTTATTCGCACTTTCTTGCGCTGCAGCTCAAGGCGCGAATGGAAGGCATCGATACGCCGGTTTACGGGCAACAACCGGCCTATCACCGAAGTTAGAATTCACGTGAACTATTAATCCAGTGTAAAACGGCTGACTGAGTCAGCTGTCGGTTACCAACGCCATCGGGAGAAACGCCGGCATCTGTCCGTCGTCTCTCTCGATGGCGTCACAGCCGCTGGCCGCTGCGCGAATGCTCTCGAACAAGCGCATTATTAACCAGCAAATCATCGATTTATGGCGGGTTAATTAAAGCGGTTTCGGCCCCTTGTTCATAATTTCATGCAGGTCGATAGTCGGGGCGTTCGCACCGACGCTCGATCGATGTGTTGCGCGCAATAATATACCCGGCCATCCCCGTAAACGCGCTAAGTCGGCGTATCCACTGCCTATCTACGGTAAACTTCGGTTTGTTATCGAAGAGAACGTAGCGCATGACCGAATTTTCGGTTGTAGAGAAGCGAGCGCGTGAGCGCGTGGGAGGCGTCGACGCGCTCGAGTCCCGCCTGATCCGGCCTGAACCACCGGAGTCGCTCGCCATGATCGGCGACGATCGTTATTTGTCGGTCATGAATCGCCGGATATTCAGGGCCGGGCTGACACACCGCCTCGTCGATGCGCGCTGGCCGGCGTTCGAGATTGCGTTCGCAGATTTCAACGTCGATACGGTCGCCGCTTTTGACGATACCGACCTGCAACGTCTGGCCCGAGATGAAGCACTGATTCGTCACCGCAAGAAAATCTTCGCGGTTCGCGATAACGCGATCGCGATGCAGGCGATTATTGCCGAATTCGGCAGTTTCGGCGTTTGGCTGGCGGATTGGGCAGAGGACGAAACCGTGGAGTTGTGGCTGGAGCTGCGCACACGCTTCACCCAGCTGGGCGGCAATTCGGCGCCGGCATTTCTTCGCATGTGCGGCAAGGACACGTTCCTTCTCACCAACTGGGTTGTGCGGGCACTGGATGAATGGGGCGTCTATCGCGGACGTACGAGCAGCCGCGCCGCGCTCATGCAAATTCAACGGGTATTTGATACCTGGCATCAGGAGAGTGAACGTCCGCTATGCCAACTCAGCCAAATACTCGCATTATCAATAGATTAGAGCGTATATCGAATGTCGGTTAAAGGTTTTTTTCGGAATGTGTTTTTGGCGGCGTTGTGCGTAACGGCCGTGGTCCTGGTATCGGGTTGCGGACAGGGCGCGACAAACACGGTTACGGTCACCGGCGTGCTTGACCTCGGCGGCGCGGATGCGTTGCCCGAAAAAGCCACCGCGCGTATCAGCATATTCGAGCAACGGCCGGGCGGGGGCGAGAAGCGGATTGTCGCCGAGCGTACCCTGCACGATTTGGAAAGTAAGTCGATCAAATTCACGGTCGATATCGAGCGTGATCTCATTGATCCCGACGGCGACTACCGCCTGCGTGGCGAGATTCTTTCGGCCGATGGCGCGATCCTTTGGCATTCAGAAAAGGTAAGAAAAATCAGTCCGTCGCAAGGGGAATCGGAGGTTCGACTTGAACTGGTGCCGAACGCAAGCGATGCCGATCTCAGCTTCGAGCAGTTTCGTTGCGACGATGGTTTTCACTTCGCGGCGGCGATACGCCCGGAGCGCGTAGTGGTGCGTCTGGGCAACCGACGATTGGGCATGCCGGCGACAGAGCGTAGCGATACGTTCCAGGGTGAGCACGGCAATCAGCTCGTACGAAACGCGCAGGGCATCGAGGTCCGTATCGATGACAGCGCGCACAAGAACTGTTCGGTGGTCGCCAACCAGTCGCCGCCTGCGACCGATGAAGCATCGTCCGAGCCGCAGACCGAGGCGTCCAGCCCGGGTAAGAACGAGCACGAGACCTCTGCGGGGCAAGAACGCGCCGAAAAAGACACAAGCAACTGAATTGGGCGGGCCGAGCGCTATAGGTTGGCGAGGTCGCCAGTCGCGTTAAGCCCACCGGCAGCATAGCCACGTCTTTCGGGGCGGGCGCTCGGCTATGGCCGCGCCGCGCGTCGGGCAGTTATGATAATCGTCGGCGTTGGAAACGAAGCGGGCCGACGCTTGGGGAGCAGGCGTGAGCACGCCTGTGCTGCGGCGGCGCAGCGCCTTTCAGGGGGAACGGATGATTAGCGACGTCGAACGCGGTATATCGCTATCGCGCTCCGGGGCCTTGGTGCTGTATCTCGTGCTCTCGAGCTTGCTGCTGGCGTGCGGCAGCGACCAAGAGCAGGCACCGCCAGAGCCGAAACCCATTACCTGGGCGATCGTGCAAACCGCCGAGAACGGCCACACGCGTTCGATTAGCGGCGTGCTGCAAACGCCGCAGCGCGCGCCGATGGCGTTCGAGGTGCCAGGACGCGTGGCTAGCGTGAATGTCGAAACCGGCGGCGTATTCGAACGCGGCGATGTATTGGCTGCGCTCAACGACCGCAGTTATTCGCTCACACTGGCTCAGCGCAAGGCCGAGCTGGCAGAAGCGCGCGCGGCGAGCGAACTTTCCCGAACGCGTTTTGAAAGAGCGCGTGCATTGCGTGAATCCAACGCGATTTCGCAGGCCCAGTACGACACTGATGCCGCCACGCTTGCGAGCGACCGCAGTCGGGTGGACACGGCACAGGCGCGCGTCGATATCGCAGCGAAGGATCTGTCGGATACCCGTCTGATCGCGCCTTATGATGGCACCGTCGCCCGGCGGCACATCGAACCCGCCCAGCGCGTGCCGGCGGGAGAAACCGCGCTCGAGATCCAGAGCCGCGACGATGGCATGGAAGTCGTGGTGTCGGCACCTGAGACATTGATCAACCGCCTCGACCGCGATGCAATGCATATCGTGACTCTCGCGGTGACACCGCAGAGCGCGATGATGGCGAAAATCACTGAAGTGGGCACGGACGCCGGTGATCGCAACGCCTATCCGGTCACACTGGCCATACCCGAGCCGATTGCATCCGCCCGCGCCGGCATGACGGCCGAAGTGACATTGCGCCTGGTCGCTGATGTGGGTGATGCGTCGGACGGGCAGGACAATATCGAAATCCCGGTCACCGCATTCGCACAGGGCGCGGATCGACAGACGTTCGTTTATGTCGTGAATGAAAGCGACCGCCTCGAGCGCCGCGGCGTAACCGTGGCCGATATCAGCGGCGACAAGGCGCTGGTGGCTGACGGTCTTCGGGTGGGTGAGATCGTCGCCAGCCAGGGCGTGGCGTTCTTGCACGAAGGCCAGGCAGTCACCCGTATCGGCGTGGGCGCGCGCCAGTTCAACGAATAACGCCTGCCATGAACATCAGCCAGCTCGCGCTTCGCTATTGGCCGGTGGTGCTGATGCTCGTCGTGGTGGCCACGGTGGCCGGCGTTTTGAGCTATTTCTCGCTGCCCACGCGGGAAGATCCGGAGATCACTATCCGCGAGGCCGTGGTCACCACGCATTTCGAAGGCCTGTCCGCCGAGCGTGTCGAGTTGCTGATCACGAAGACGCTCGAAGAAGCGATTCGCGAGGTGCCGGAGGTCGAGCAGATTCGAAGCACGTCCATGCCCGGCACGTCGATCATCCACGTTGAAGTTCAGGACCAATATTTCGACCTGGAGCAAATCTGGGACGAAATGCGGCACAAGATCGAAGCCGTGCGCGACGACTTGCCGCAGGGTGCGTCCAAGCCGCACGTCAACGACGATTTCGGCGACGTGGCCGTGGTGACGGCCGCGCTGACCTCCGACGATTTCAGCATGTCGCAGATGTTCGACATGGCCCAGCATATTCGCGACCGTTTATATACGGTCAAGCATACCAAGCGGGTCGATATTCTCGGGGTGCAGCCGGAACGTATCTATATCGAGACGACCAACGCCCGGCTCGCCAAGATGGGGCTGGACCCGGAACAGTTGATCGCGACGCTGGCCGATCAGAACATCATTCGTCCCGGCGGTGCGGTCGATACCGGCGGACGCCGCTTTGCCATCGAGCCGAGCGGCCAGTTCGAGGATATCGAGTCCATCCGCGAGGCGCTTATCGCGCTGCCCGATAGCGACAGCGTGGTGCCGCTTCAGGATATTGCCACGGTCGAACGCGGCTATCTCGATCCGCCCGACCAGAAGGCCTACTACAACGGCCGGCCGGCGCTGGTGTTTTCGATCGCAATGCTGTCCGGCAATAGCGTGATCGACTACGGCGAAGACGTTAAGCGCATGATCGCCACGCTGCAGCAGGATCTACCGGCCGGTTACCAGCTGGATATCGCCACGTTCCAGGCCGAGCAGGTGGCCAACACGGTCTACGGCGTCACCGTTAACGTGCTGCAGACGCTGGCCATCGTGCTCGCCGTCGTCATTCTGTTCCTGGGGCTGCGCACGGGCGTGATCGTGGGCTCGATCGTTCCGGCCGTGATGCTCGCAAGCCTTGCGGTGATGGGGTTTTTCGATCTTTCGCTGCAGCGCATGAGCCTGGCCACGCTCGTGATCGCGCTCGGCCTGCTGGTCGACAACGGCATCGTGATCGCCGAAGACTTCAAGCGGCGGCTGGAGGAGGGCGCCAGCCGCGACGATGCGCTCAAACAGACCGGTGATCAGATGGCGATTCCGCTGCTGTCGTCGACGCTGACCACCATTCTGGTATTCCTGCCTCTCATGCTTGCCGAACACGTGGCCGGCGAGTACACGCGTTCGATATCGCTCGTGATCCTTATTACGTTGCTGATGTCCTGGCTTCTGGCCATGGGGCTGACGCCGCTGCTGTGTTATCGCTTCATTCGTGTCGAACCCGGCCGCGGTACGGGGCCGGCGGCGGGCACGGCGCGATTCTCGGAACGCCTGTTTCGGCGTATGAACGGCCTGTATGAAAAACGGCTTCGTCGCGTCATGCAGCGGCCGGTCTTGTTCCTGCTAGCCATGCTGGTACTGCTGGTGGTGTCGGTGGTCGGCCTGAACCGTGCGCCGGCGAAATTCTTTCCCGATTCCGACCGTGCGCAGATTCTCGTTTATGTCGATCGCCCGGCCGGCTCGCCGAGCACGGCCACCGACGCGGCGATCCAGCAGATGATGGCGGTTGTGGATGACGCCGAGCGTTTTCCTTATGTACGCGACTTCGCTGCCTATGTCGGCTTCGGTGGGCCGCGTTTCGTGCTTTCGCTAACGCCCGTCGACCCGGCGCCGTTTCGGGGCTTCATGGTCGTCAATATCGACGACTACGCGCATATGGATCGCGCGGAAGAGGAAATTCGCGCCGCGCTCAATGCCGAGGTGCCGTCGGCAAGGGCGCGCGTCAAGCGCATGTTTCTGGGGCCCAGTGATTCGAGCCAGCTCCAGATTCAGATAAAGGGCCCGGATGCCGACTATATCTATGCGCAGGCGAGTCGGATCGAGAGTCTGATGGCAACGGTGGCGCATACCATCGACGTACGCCACGACTGGGAGAACCGTATCGATGCCATTCGCGTGGATATCGACCAGGCGAGGGCGCGCCGCGCGGGGGTGACGTCGGCCGACGTCGCACGGTCCATGAGCCAGTATTTCGACGGGCGCACGATCACCGAATTTCGAGAGGGCGACGATATCTTCCCGGTCGTGCTGCGCGCGGCCGACGCTGAAAGGCACGATCTCGACCGGGTGAAGTCACTGTCGGTGTTTTCCCAGTCGCAGGGGCATAGCGTGCCGCTGGTGCAAATCGCGGACTTCGAGCTCGTACCTAGGTTTGGGGTGATCGCGCGCGAGGATATGGCACGCACGGTTACCGTCGAAGCCCGCAATACGCAGTTGTCGGCCGAAGACATGCTTCCGCGCCTGCAGGCCCGACTCGACGAAATCGATGCCTCGCTTGCGGCCCATCACCATATCGAGATCGACGGCGTCGTCGAGGAATCGGCCGAAGGCCAAGCCGCCTTATCCGCGAATTTCCCCCTGTGTGCGGGGGCGATGCTTTTGCTGCTGGTTATTCAGTTCAACGGCTATCGGCGGCCGTTGATCATTGTCGCAACGTTGCCGTTGCTGCTCATCGGTGCAGTGATCGGGCTGTATGTCATGCGCGCCAATTTCGGCTTCATGGAAATACTCGGCCTGTATGCGCTCGCAGGGATTCTTCTCAATAACGGTATCGTGCTGCTAGACCAGATTGAAATAGAACGGGCCGCTGACAACACAACGGCCTACGAGGCGGTCATCTCTGCCTGCGTACGCCGTTTGCGTCCGATCATGATGACCACCATCACGACCATCCTCGGTCTGCTGCCGTTGATCATCTTTCACGACGCCTTGTTTTACGGCATGGCCAGCGTGCTGGCGTTCGGCCTGGCCGTGGGCACGCTGCTTACTCTCGGTGTCGTACCAGTGCTTTACTGCCTGGTGTTTCGCGTAAGCAAGCCGGATGCGGCAGAGCACGGAACCGCGCGGTGATTCGCATCAAGCGGATAGGCGGCTGCGAATAACTTCATCGCCGGCCGATACAGATTGGATGAAGACGAGTATCAACTACTTTGCCATGGCCTTGGCCGTAGCCGCGGGCGTGTACGTGGGGAATCTGGCAACGGATTTCACGCGGCTTTGGGTCACAACTTCGATGCTTTCCGAGGCGATAGCGCGACAGCCATCGTTCACGGTCAACGAACAGCTGGCCAAGGAGCGCGGCCCACAGGCAGCGCGCGAACAGCGTCAGCGCTCTGACCAGATGCTTGAGCAACGCAAGGCGTCGCCCGATGGTCGTCGTCTTTATGTGCAATGCGACGTGTGGCGTCGAAACTACGATAAGACACCGACCGATACGACGCGGCGATACGCGGATTTCTACTGTGACCAGTATCGCCAGTACCTGGATACCGGCGTCATTACCAACGACAAGCCGCCGTTCTAGCTTGTTGAATGTTCGAGTGGTGACGGCTGCGGGCATTAGCTATAGCAACCGATTCGGGTGTGTGCGTGATCCGGCCGCGAGCGTGGGTGTGAATGTCACGATGCGGAGCCGTCTAATGGAGAACCGATTCGCTGCACCCGCTGGCTATTGCGATCGATAACCGGCGGGCTAAGCATGGACGCGATGTGGGCTAGTACTCTCTACGCAAGCATATAAGACTGTTCATAATGTATATTATGTTAAATACAATATTAAGCTGGCCAACGGCCTGTGTTTCGCGGATATATTCGCACCGCCTGGCTCCTACTTCATAGAGTCGGCGATAGTCGCTTCGAATTCGTTTTCGATGCGACCGGCCAAATGGGTCGCAAACTGATTTACGACACGAGCCGCCAGAACAGGCGTGCGCGTGTCCACACAGACACGCGCTTCTGACAGTTGCGCGAGGTTCGCGACGGCCTAGCGCGCTGCAGCGATCGCCGGTCGGATTTGTGAGCCCTTACGCGCCAGCAGCATCTGGGTGCCGAGGATGACCGCGGCCGCAGCCAGCACGGCCCACTGGGCGCCCATACCGCTCGCGACGCCGGCGACGAACCCCAGGATGAAAAACACGGCGACTAGCGTGGTGACCCACGACGCGACCGTCTGGCGGTGGATATTCAAAAGCATGCCATGCTCCATTGATGTGATTGACGACCGGCCCAAGCCGTTTCGGTCAGTCGGCAGCAAACTCGCCCGCAGCGCCATCTGGAGGCTGGCCACGCGCGTGCTTTCTGCCCGACGTCATTCATACAAGCACCCTATTTTACGGCCCTTGTATGACGTTCTTGACCGTTTGCGACGTTTTTTTTGAGATATTTCGCAATCGTCTAGTGCGCGCGCCGTCGCGGCCTCAAATTCATTCACGTCGCTTCATTATTCGGCTCCGCGAACCAGCGATAAACGCTGGGCAGTACGAGCAGCGTCAACAACGTCGAGGTCACCAGGCCACCGATGACGACGGCGGCGAGCGGTCTTTGCACGTTCGAGCCAATGCCGTCGGCCAGCAACAAGGGGATCAGACCGAGGATCGCGGTGAGCGCGGTCATCAGTACTGGCCGCAGCCGATGTTCCGCGCCTGTACGCACCGCCTCATGCAAGGTGTGGCCCTCGTTTCGTAACTGGTTGATATAGGCGACCATGACCACGCCGTTCTGAACTGCGACGCCGAACACGGCGATGAAGCCCACGGCGGCCGGCACGGATAAATACAGGCCGGCAATCCATAGCGTGAAGATGCCCCCGATGATTGCGAACGGAACATTGAGAAAAATCAGTGCAGCATACCGCAGGCTGGAAAATGCGCTGTAAAGCAGCAGAAAGATCAGCGCCAGTGTGACCGGAACGACCAGATAGAGCCGCTTCATCGCGCGTTGCTGATTTTCGAACTGGCCACCGAAATCTACGAAATACCCGGCCGGCAAATCGATCTCACGATCGATGCCTTGCCGCAGGTCGGTGACCACCCCGCCCATGTCCCGCCCGCGCACATTCATCTGTACGAACAGTCGGCGACTGGCGTTGGCGCGCGAAATCTTTTTCGGCCCGGTCCGTATATCGATATCGGCCACCCGCGACAACGGGATTAGCGCGCCGTCGGGCGCGCGCAGACTCAGGTTTCGAATCGCGTCGATACGCGAACGCTGGTCCGGTTCCAGACGCATGAAAATATCGAAGCGCCGTACGCCGTCGAAGACCTGGCCAACCCGGGCGCCGCCGACGCCCAGCGAGAGCGTCTCGAGCACGTCGTCCACGCTGATGCCAAAACGTGCAAGCGATGCGCGATCGGGGCTTATGACAACCTGCTGCTTGCCGCCCTGCTGCTGTACCCGGACATCCACGGCACCTTTCGTATTCCGTGCAATATCGGCAACACGGGCGCCAAGGTCGGCCAACGAGTCGAGATCATCGCCAAAAATGCTCACGACCAGCTCCGCCTGGACGCCCGAGAGCAGCTCGTCGGTACGCAACTGGATGGGCTGGGAGAAATTGTTGGCGAGGCCCGGGACGCGCTCGGCCAGGCGTGCCGCCATGGCATTCTGCAGACTTTCGTAGTTATGGCCGCCCTGCCAGGTATCCAGCGGCTTCAGATTCACCGTGGTGGCAATGACATTGACCGGCTCGGGATCGCCGCCGACCTCGGCGCGGCCCACTCTCGAATAGGCACCGGTCACTTCGTCGAACGCCCGGACCGTGGCCTGTACCCGTTTTCCGTAAGCGATGGCCGAATCGAGGCTCGCCCCGGGTGGCAGCGTGGATCGAACCATGAACGTGCCCTCGCGCAGCGTGGGGAGAAACTCCGTACCCAGCCGCGGGAATACGCTCAGGCTTGCAATGAACAACAAAACGGTGATGGCGAACACGGTACGCGGCGACGTGAGAGCGGCGTCGCGCAGCGGTCTGTAGCCGGCCTTGAGCCACGCAATCAGCCGGGGTTCGCGCAACGCGTCGGCGCGTGGAAGCACCAGTACCGCCAATACCGGAACCAGGGTGAGCGATAACAACAAGGCGGCCGCTAGGGCAAAGCTGATGGTATAGGCCATCGGTGAAAACAACTTGCCTTCCACGCCCTGCAGGGTGAACAACGGCAAGAACACCAGAATGACAATGGCAACCGCGAACACGATGGGTCTGCCGACCTCGCGCGCGGCAAGGCCCACGATACGCGCCAGGTCGGCATTGCCCTCGCCTTTGTCGCTTGCGGCGGTCTTTGCGTGTTCGCCGAGGCGGCGCACGATGTTTTCGATCATGACCACGGAGCCATCGACCATCATGCCGATCCCGATCGCCAGACCGCCCAGGCTCATCAGATTGGCGGACAGGCCCGACAGGCGCATGGCGATGAAGGCCACCAACAGGGATAACGGCACGCTCGAAACCACGATCAGCGTCGAGCGCAGATTGCCCAGAAACACATAGAGCAACCCCAGCACCAGAATCGCGCCAAGCAATAAGGCCTGGACGACCGTGCCGGTTGCCTTGTCCACGAGTTCGGCCTGGGAGTAGTACACCCGCGTGGTCATGCCTTCGGGCAGCGAATCGTTGATTTCGTCGAGCTTGGCGTTCACTCGGTGGAGCACGCGCTGGGTATCCGCACCGATGAGCTTGAGCACGTAGCCGCCCACCGACTCCTCGCCGTTGGCAATTTCGGCCCCGCGCCGGATAGCCCGGCCATAGCCCACCTCGCCGATATCCTGTACGTAGACGGGCGCGCCGTTTCGCGTGGCGATTCGAGTATTGCGTAAATCCGCCAGCCCCGCGTCACCGGCCGATACCCAGCCGTAGCCACGAACAATGTATTCCTCGCCGCCGCGTTCGATGAACGATGCGCCGACGTTGCGGTTGTTACGCGCCAGCGCAGCCCGAACATCGGCGGGCGCAAGCCCACGCGCCGTCAACGCGTCCATATCCAGTATGACCTGATACTGCTTTTCGTAGCCGCCGATCGACAGCACGCCGGTGACGCCCTCTACAGTGCGCAGTTGCGGCTTGATCAGCCAGTCCTGCGCGGTCCGTCGGTCCATGAGCGAATGATGGGCGCCCGGTTCGTTTTCGACCGAGTACATCAGGATACGGCCCAGGCCGGTGGTGATCGGTCCGAGCTGCGGCTCGCCGAGCCCGGTCGGCATTTCGCGGCGTGCGTCGGCGAGGCGTTCGTTGACCAGGCGGCGGGCAAAATAGATATCGGTGGCGTCGTCGAAATAGACGTCCACGCGCGACAGCCCGAATATCGATGTCGACTGCACCCGATCCAGCCCGGGCAGCCCATACATGCTGATTTCGATCGGATACGAAATCAGCGTTTCGATATCGACCGGTGACAACCCCGAGCTCGCGGTATAGACCTGGACCAGTGTGGGCGTGGCGTCGGGAAAGGCATCCACCGGCAGTGAGCGCAGGGAAAAGTAGCCGCCCAGCGCAAGCGCCGCGGCGGCAACCAGTACCAAAAGACGGTTCGCCATGGCCAGGCGACTGATGGCGTTGATCATGATCGGTTCGCCCTAGTGTGAATGCGTCGCGCTGCGCCCGGCGGCGGTCAGCGCGGCCTTCAAATCGAAGGCCCCCGCCACGACCAACGGCTGGCCGACCGACACGCCGCTGCTGATTTCCACCTGACCGCTGCTCTCGCGGCCCGTGGTGACCGGCGTAAAGACGAATACGCCCTCGCCCTCGCCGGGAACGAACACGCCCTGGCGAGCCCCGATCTGCTGAACCGCATCGATCGGCACTTGTGTATGGCGGCTGCCCGACGCGATCGAATCCGGGGCGTCGCCCTGCCCAGCGGCGATGGTCGCGGTCGCAAACATGCCGGCGCGCAGCAGCCCGTCGGGATTGTCCACGATCGCGCGTACCTGCACGGTCCGGGTCTGGGCATCCAACCGAGGCGATATCCAATCGACCCGCCCGGTAAAACGTGCATCCGGAAACGGACGCACATCGAAGCGCACGCTCTGACCCTCTTCCAGGTACGACAACGCCTGTTCGGCGGCATCGATCATCAGCCACATGCGGGTGTTGTCGACGATATGAATGGGCGTTTCGTTTGCATTCAGCGTTTGCCCCGCCACCAGATCGCGTCGTGCGACC
>DJIE01000054.1:576-6412 GCA_002433465.1 Salinisphaera sp. UBA6602 | reverse complement strand
AGGGTAGATTCGACCTGGGGCGCGAGCGTCCAGCCGTCCATGGCCTCGACCCGGGCCTGGGCCTTGGAGAAGGCGTCCATCACGTCCTCGCCGGCCGACAGGCGCGCGGTCAGCTCGTGAAAGCGGGCCAGCGCCGCACCGACATCGCCCAGGCCGCCGGCGACCACGTCGAACACGGCCCCCGCGGTACCGGCCGGCACCTCCTGTTCGAGCCGTGCGATACGCAGATCCGGCTTCTGCTCGCGAATGACCTCGTCCGGCTCGATCTCCTGCGAAACGATCCGCATGAGCGTGGACTTGCCGGTGCCGTTACGCCCGACCAGCGCCACGCGTTCGCCGCGATCGATGCTCAGTTCGGCATCGTCGAGCAGGGGATGGGTGCCGTAGGCCAGACGCAGGTTGCGCAGTTGCAGGATCATGGGCGCGACCATATCGCGAGCTGGGAAATCGAGGCGCGTATTGTACGCCCTGGCGGGCGCCCCTGTTGGGCAGCAGCGCGGCGATCGACGCTGCGGGTTTAGACTGGCGTCTTTAGTTTTGGAACCGCGAAGATCATCCCCTCCACGATGACATCCGATAGCACCCTATATCTTGGCTGTGCCCTGTTGGCCGGCGCGCTGCTGGGCGGCGTGTTCGTGTGGCTCTGGGCGCGTTCGAAACAGGCCCAGCTGGTCGCCGACCGGGCCAGCGCGCAGCGCGAAGCCGATAGCCGGGCAGCCGAACTGGCCGAGACCCGCGCCGCGCTCGATGATGCACGCGCCGAAAACGCACGGCTGGAAACCCGGCTGGACGGCGAACGGCGCCATGCCGAGGACAAGCTCAAGACGCTCACCGAAGCACGCGAAGCACTGACCCACCAGTTCAAGACGCTGTCGCAGGAGATTCTGGAAGAAAAAAGCCGGGCTTTTACCGAGCAGAACAAGGCCAGCCTGGAACCGTTGATCAATCCGCTGCGCGAGCATATCGGCCGCTTCGAGAAACAGGTGCGCGAAGCCTACGATCAGGAAAATCGCCAGCGCTCGGCGCTGGCCGAGCAGGTGCGGCTTCTGGAGCAGTCGAACAAGGCCATTGCCGAGGATGCGACCAATCTCGCCAATGCGCTGCGCGGCGAATCCAAGACCCAGGGCAACTGGGGCGAGATGATTCTGGAAACCGTGCTCGAGCGCTCGGGGCTGGAAAAAGGCGTGCAGTACGAAACCCAGTTTGCCGCCACGACCGAGGACGGCAATCGCCAGCTGCCGGATGCGGTCGTGCATCTGCCCGAACAGCGCAGCATCGTGGTCGATGCCAAGGTGTCGTTGACCGCCTATCTGCGCGTACACGAGGCCGAAGACGAAACCACGCGCCGTGCCGCGCTGGCCGACCATGTGGCTTCAGTGCGCCGTCATCTGAAAGGTTTGTCGGCCAAGAACTATCAGAACATCGACCGTATCGAAACACTCGACTACGTGTTCATGTTCATCCCCTCGGAAGCAGCCTATGTCGAGGCGCTACGCGGTGATTTCGATCTGCAGCGCGAGGCCCTGGACGCCAACATCGCGCTGGTTTCGCCGACCACGCTCATGCCCATGCTGCGGGCGATCGCCAATCTCTGGAAGCTTCAGCAGCAGGAAGAAAACGCGGCCGAGATCGCCAATAAAGCCGGCGCGCTCTACGACAAGTTCGTAGGCTTCGTGGACGATCTGGACAAGCTCGGCCGCGCCATGGATACCGCCAACAAGGCCTTCGACGGCGCGCGCAACAAGCTGGTCAGCGGGCGCGGCAATATCGTGCGGCGTAGCGAACAGTTGAAAAAGATGGGCGCGAATACCAGCAAGTCGATCGGTGCGGGCTGGACGCGCCAGGCCGAGCTGGGCGCCGCAGCCGACCTGGATGGAGCGATCGAAGACGATCGCGACGACAACGACGACCTGGACGAACGCCATGAGCCTTAAAGACGAGCTTGCAGCGCTGCGTGAGCGCATCCCGCCGGTCAGCGCCGAGCGCGCGGCCGAGCTGGCACGAGACGGCGCGCTGCTGGTGGATATTCGCGAGGCCGACGAAATCGCCCAGGGCACGCCGGTTGGGGCGAAGCCGCTGGGCCGTGGTTTTCTGGAAATGCGTCTCGAACAGCAGGTCGGTGATCCGAACCATACGATTCTGCTGCTGTGTGCCTCGGGCTCGCGTTCGCTGTTGGCCGCCGATCAACTCACGCGACTGGGCTATGGCGACGTACGCTCGGTCGAGGGCGGCTTCGATGCCTGGAAGGACGCCGGGCTGGCGTTCGAAACGCCTGCGATGCTGGATAACGCCGATCGGGCCCGCTATGCGCGCCAGCTCACGCTGCCGGAAGTCGGTGAGGCAGGGCAAACAAAGCTGCGCGATGCGCGCGTGCTGATCATCGGCGCGGGCGGGCTGGGTTCGCCGGCGGCCTATTATCTGGCCGCGGCCGGGGTGGGGCATATCGGCATCGTCGATCACGACGTGGTCGATCGTTCCAACCTGCATCGTCAGATCCTGCATCGCGATGCCAGCGTGGGCCAGCCCAAGGTGCGTTCGGCCATGGCCAGCCTGAGCGCGCTCAACCCGAGCATCGATATCGAGCCGATCGAAACGCGGGTGAGCGCAGATAACGCGGCCGAGCTGGTGGCCGGCTACGATCTGGTCGTCGACGGCAGCGATAACTTCAGCGCGCGCTATGCCATCAACGACGCCTGCGTGGCTGCGAACATTGCGCTGGTGTATGGCGCGGTGGAGCGCTTTTCCGGCCAGGTCGGGGTATTCCCGGCCGGCGGCCAGCCCTGCTATCGCTGCCTGTTCGCCAGCGCGCCGCCGGCCGGGGCGGCGCCGACCTGTGCCGAAGCCGGCGTGCTGGGCGTGGTGCCCGGTCTGGTGGGCACACTGCAGGCGCTGGAGGCCATCAAGCTCATCGTCGGCATGGCGGATACGCTCTCCGCGCGGCTGCTGACTTTGGATGCCCGCACCCAGCGCTGGCACAGCCTGCAGGTTCCGGCCGACCCGAGCTGCGTCGCCTGCGGCGGGTGAGACGGGCGATATCCGCTCGGCCTTTGACACACCGGGGCAATAACGACCGACGATAGTCGACTATCGTCGAGGTCGGGCGCGTTGCTAGCATTTGCCGACTGTACAGCGCCCGAACGCGGGGCGCGAAAGCGTGGGGAGACGATATGCCGGCCTTTCTTCTAATCGTGATCACGCTGGTGGCGTTCTATTTCGCCTACAAGTTCTACTCGCGCTATCTGGCAGAAAAGGTCTATCGGCTCGATCCGAACTTCGTCACCCCGGCGCATGCCATGCGCGACGGCGTGGACTTCGTTCCTACCCACAAGCATGTACTGCTTGGCCATCACTTCACCTCGGTGGCGGGTGCGGCGCCGATCGTAGGCCCGGCGATTGCGGTCTACTGGGGCTGGCTGCCGGCACTCACCTGGGTGATTCTGGGCACGATCTTCGCGGCCGGCGTGCACGACTTCGGCTCTATCGTCGTCTCCGCGCGCAACCGCGGCCAGAATATCGGCACCCTGTCCGGCAAGGTGGTGTCGGCGCGCGCGAGTACGCTGTTTCTGCTCATCATCTTCTTCTTGCTCACGCTCGTGAACGCGGTGTTCGGCGTGGTCATGGCGATTCTGTTCGAAAAGAATCCGGGCGCGGTGGTACCGGCGCTGATCGTGATCCCGATCGCCGTGTTCATCGGCCAGTGGGCCTATCGCATGGGCCGATCGATCGTGATCCCGTCGATCCTGGGGCTGTTGCTGCTCTATGCCGCAATCCCGGTCGGCCAGGCCTATCCGATCTACGTCGACGGGCTGGCCGAGGCGGTCGGGCTGTCGGTGCGCACGACCTGGATCATCCTGATCTTTGCCTATACCTGGATTGCCTCACGGCTGCCGGTGTGGGTGCTGCTGCAGCCGCGCGATTACATCAACGGCCAGCAGCTCATCGTCGCGTTGGCGGTGATCTTTCTCGGTGTACTCATCGGCTGGGATACGATCAGCGCGCCGGCGGTCAACGAAGTCGCGCCGAATTCGCCGCACTGGTTCCCCTATCTGTTCATCACCGTGGCCTGCGGGGCGATTTCCGGCTTCCACAGCCTGGTTGCGTCCGGGACCACCTCGAAACAGCTGGGTAACGAAACCGAGGCGCGTTTCGTCGGCTACGGCGGCGCGCTGGGCGAAGGCGCACTGGCGCTGGCCGCGATTCTGGCCTGTACCGCGGGTCTCGGCGCGGCCGGTGACTGGAACGCCGCGTACGCTGATTTCGGCGCGGCCTCCGGCGGCGCGCTCGGCCATTTCGTGACCGGCACCGGCCACTTTCTGAGCAACCTCGGCATCCCGGCAACGCTGGGCGCGACGTTCGCGGCGGTGGTGGTCATCACCTTCGCCGGCACCACCATGGATACCGGGGTGCGCCTGCAGCGCTATATCCTGGAAGAGATCGCAGAGCTGGCCGGGGTCAAGGCACTGGTGGGCCGGGTCAATCTGCTTACCACGCTCGCCGTGCTGATTCCGCTGGGGCTGGCACTGCTGCCCGGCGGCGACAGTTCCGGCGGCAAGGGTTTTGCCTTCGGCCGTCTGTGGACGCTGTTCGGTACCACCAACCAGCTCACCGCCGGGCTCGCGCTGTCGATCATCGGCGTATGGCTGCTGGCCCGCAATCGCAACCCGCTGGCAGCCCTGATTCCGCTGGTGTTCCTGCTGTTCATGACCACCTGGGCGCTGCTGCTCAACCTGGGCGACTTCTTTGCCAAGGGCGACTGGCTGCTGCTGGTGATGGATGCCGCGATCTTCGTGCTCGCGGCCTGGCTGGTGGTAGAAGCGTTCACGGCGTTCAACCGCGAACGTCGCAACCCGAGCGCGGCCGCCGAGGAATCGTGAGTTCGGCGTCCGTCGTCGACCCTGCCGTGCGCGGCAGGCTGGCGGGCGGGCGCGTGCACCAGGTGATTCTGGTGCGCGAACAGGATGCCCAACATAGCGGCTCGGGTTGCTGTGGCCGGCTGGGCGAACGCCATACGGCGCTCGGCGGCGCCGCCGATTTCAGCCACAGCCGGGCACGCATGGAACAGGTCGGCGAGATCTATCGCGCACTGGCCGCCGCCGTGCCGGATCTGGAACTGACCGTGGTCGACCCGCGGAATCTGGTCTGGCTCTACCCTGCGGTCTGGCGGGCCGCCCGTGCCCATGGCGCGGGCGTATTCACCGCGCTGCGGGCCGTGGCCCGGGCGGGCGCGCCGGTGGCCGTGGTCGTGGACGGCAATACGCTCTATTCGGGCCGCCTGCCCGATACGCAGACCGTGATGGCCGCCGTGCTGGCAAGGGTGCAACAGCCTTCGCCGGCTCGACCCACCGCAGACGCGCAGCGACAGCCATGACCGACAAGAGCCTCTGGCAACGTTTTTCCGATTATCACGACGAACTGTTCATGGCGCCCTGGCGTGCCGGCATCGCCCGCGAAGCGCGTTCGGAAGAAGATGTGCTGGTGGCGCTGTTGTTTCTCGAGGCCCTGGGTATTCCCGGGCCCGCCGACTACTATGCCCTCGAGCTCTATCCCGACCTGATCGAGGCCTTTCATCGCTGGCATCAGCGCATGGGTATGGAAACGTTTCCCGAAGCGGGCGTTTGCTGCTGAGCCAAGGCCTGCCCGGGCGCGGTGACGGTCTGCCTGCCGGGCCCGCATGGCGCGAAACGCCTGCCTGCAAGCACCGTTGTACCTCTAGCTAGGCCCCGTAACGCCCGGCCGACTGGCAGACTATCGCCATGGCGCACTCGCATACACATCGCAACGATCTGCCCACGCGGTTCTATCTGTTCGGCGGCAAGGGCGGGGTCGGCAAGACCAC
>DJIE01000054.1:0-273 GCA_002433465.1 Salinisphaera sp. UBA6602 | reverse complement strand
CAAGGGCGGGGTCGGCAAGACCACGCTTGCCGCGGCCAACGCGCTGCGGCTGGCGGCCGCTGGCGAGCGTACGCTGCTGGTATCGACCGATCCGGCACACTCGGTGTCCGACCTGCTCGAAACGCGACTGAGCGGAGAGCCGAGCGCGGCGGGCGACAATCTCTGGGCGATGGAAATCGACCCCGAGGCCGATGCGAAGGCCTACGTCGAGGGCATTCGCGAGGATGCGGAATCCGCGGTGTCCAAGGCGGTGCTGCCGGCGCTCGACCGGCA
>DJIE01000162.1 GCA_002433465.1 Salinisphaera sp. UBA6602 | reverse complement strand
TAGCGGCCGGGCTTTTGCGCGCGCCTGAGCGGCGTTGCCGCTCGCTTATTTGCATTCAGCAAACGGCGCCCGCGGCGTCTTGCCAAACGCGCGCAAAAGACACCGGCGCGACCGTAGATGAATAGATCAGAGGTTCCTTAGGGTTAACAGGCCCTAATCGCGGCGGTCGTCGTCGCCGGGCAGCGGCAGCTGGGCGATATGAAACTCGCGCGCAACCTTGATGGTCGGCCGCAGCAGAAAATGCACCGAGCCGATGGTGAAACACCAGGTCGCCGCGACCATCAGGCTTTCGTAGAAGAACATCACCGAACCGACCAGGAAATACAGCGCGGCCAGAAAATCGTTGAGCGTATAGAGCTTTTCGTAACGGCCGTAGACCCGACGTTCTTGGTGAGTGGCGGCGTGTTTGGGTTCGAACATGGCGGCCATGAATCGGTTCCTCGTTATGGGGCGGCTTGGATCGCGTGGTTGCGCGAGAACATAGCCGAACTGTGCAGGCGCTCACCAGCGTCGCGGCGCGCCGCAGCGGTGCACGGGGCCCGGCGCGCGCCGCTCAGACCGGCACGCCACCCAGACAGTAATACTTGGTTTCCAGGTATTCCTGCATGCCGGCATGCGCGCCTTCGCGGCCCAGGCCGGATTGCTTCATGCCGCCGAACGGCACGTGCGGACCGGTGATATCCATGGTGTTAACGCCCACCATGCCGTAGTCGAGCGCGCGCATGAATTTGCGAATTCGGGCGTCCGAATGCGTATGCACGTAGGCCGCCAGGCCATACTCGGTATCGTTGGCTTGGGCGATTACGTCGTCGTCGTCATCGAAGGCACACACGGCCGCCAACGGCGCGAACGCTTCTTCGGAGAAGATGCGCATGTCGGGCGTGATGTCGGCGAGCAGTGTCGGCATGAAATAGCGCGGGCCGGGCGCTTTGGCCTGGGCACGACCGAATACCCGGGCACCCTGGCTTTCGGCCTCGTCGGCCAGAGCCTGTGCCTTTTCCACCGCGCGCTCGTGGATGAGCGGTCCGATCTCGCTGGCTTCGTCGGCGCCGTTGCCGACCGTCATCGCGTTCATGCGTTCGACAAAACGATCCACGAACGCGTCGTAAAGATCGCGGTGCACGAATAGGCGGTTGGCGGCCACGCAGTCCTGTCCGCTGGTCTGAAATTTCGCGGCAATGGCCGAGTCCACCGCGCTGTCCAGATCCGCGTCTTCGCAGACGATGAAAGGCGCGTTGCCGCCGAGCTCCATCGACATGCGCTTGACCGTGGCCGCACCGTCGCGCAACAGCTGGCGTCCGATCGGCGTGGAGCCGGTGAACGACAGCGCACGCACGCGCGGGTCGTCGCACAGTGCTTTCGAAACGCGCTCGGCGTCGCCGGTCACCACGTTGAACTGGCCGTCGTCGAGGCCGGCCTGTTCGGCCAGCGCAGCCAGTGCGAGGGCCGAGAACGGCGTCTCGCTGGCCGGTTTGACCACCACGCTGCAGCCGGCCGCCAGGGCTGCAGCGGCCTTGCGGGTGATCATTGCCAGCGGGAAGTTCCACGGCGTAATCACGCCCACCACGCCGACCGGTTCCTCGACCCTGCCCAGCGCCATGTCCGCGTTCTCGGCCGGGATATTCACGCCGTTGCTGCGCCGGCCTTCTTCGGCAAACCAACGAATGAAGCTGGCCGCATAATCGACTTCGCCGCGCGCTTCGGCGATCGGCTTGCCCTGTTCGCGGGTCATCAGCTGGGCCAGGGCTTCGCGGTTTTGCTGCATGCCGTCGTACCAGGCCAGCAGCTTGTCGGCGCGGGTCGTCACCGGCGTTTCGCGCCAACGTGTGAAGGCCGCATCGGCGGCGTCGATGGCGCCCTGCAGACGGTTCGGCTCGAGATCGGGAATATGGCCTATGGTTTCGCCGCTGGCCGGATTGTCCACCGCCCGCCGCGCCTGGTCGGCGGCATCGATCCAGCGGCCGCCTACATAGGCGTGCTCGCGAAAGAGTTCGGTTTGGCTATCCGTCATGGCTTTGCCTCGATGTGCTTGCGATGGCCTCGAACTTGGGGCGCAAGCCGTCGGTGTCAACCGTGCGGGGCGGGTTCGTCCATGGCAGGCGCGCGGCATTCGATCAGCGGCCGCGGCCCGGGTACTATGACCAACCTGTGAACGACCGATTCGCAGGATCAGATCATCGCGAGTCACGACATGCACGAACCACGGCCCCCCGGGCCGCACGCAGGCGAAGAAGCCGCGAATTCTCTAGAGACAACGCTGACCGAGCTTTTCGCCGGCGTCGAGTATGCGGTTCTATGTGCTGACGAAAGCCGGCGCATCTGTTTCGTCAACGCCGCCGCGTTGGCGCTGTTCGGTTGTTGTGAAAAAGACATGCTGGGCCGCAAGGCCAGCGAGTTCTATTCTGCGGCGGCGCAGGACCCGTCTGCCGACACCTGGCAGACCGATGCGGATACGGGGCACGGCTACCGTCGTTCGCTTTGGCCCCGCCGTCGTTGCGACGGTTCGATCTTCGCCAGCCAGACCCTGCTGGCTACGCTTCGCGATCCACGCGACGGTGGCATGGTCTATCTCGAGCTGGTCTACGAAGTGAAGGACTGGTCCGGCCCGGCCCAGGTTCTGCACGCGCTGCGACGTACCGTGTTCGATCCGGCATTGACGTACGAGGCGCGCCGGCAGGCGTTGCTCGAATTCGGCTGCCAGCACTTCGGTCTGGCCTACGGGGCCATCAGCGAACCGGATGGCGACGAACTGGTGGTCGCCGCCGCGGTGGGCCCGGGGCGTGATCTGCAGGTGGGACAGATCTTCAAGCGAGGCGACACCTATTGCGATCATACGTTGGCGCAGAACGCGGTGTTTCGTCGTGACGGGCTCAGCTGCGAACGCGTGGCGGTGCGCAATTACGGCGGGCGGATCGAGCTGGGTTGCTATATCGGCTGTCCCGTGCGAACCGGCGATCAGGCGCAGGGCACGATCTGGTTTGCCGGTCGCGACGCGGACGGGTTGTTCAGCCGGGCGGACCTCGATCTGATGGTCACTTTCGCCCGCTGCGTGGGCGAGGAAATAGCGATCGAGAACGGTATCGGTGGGCTCCAGCGGGCCCGGGCGCGGCTGGCCCACGGCGAATCGCGGGACGAACTGACCGGTCTGGACGATCGCGCGGGAATGATCCGCCGGCTGAACGACGCGCTCGAGCGCCGACCGGAGCGACCAGAGCAGGCGTTGAGCGTCGCGCTGCTCGCCGTGGACCAGTTCGACACGCTCGATACCCGCCATGGCCAGGGCACGGGCGATACCGTGCTGCGACGAATCGCCGCAATCTGCCGAGACACGCTGCGCGAAAGCGATCACGTCGGGCGCTGGGGCGCTGACGAGTTCCTGCTGCTGTTGCCCGATACCACCTGTGAACAAGCCCGAGTCACGATCGAACGCCTGCTACAGGCACTACGCGAACCGCCAGGCCCCGATTCGATGCCTCGAGTGACCGCGAGCGCCGGCGTGATCGAAGCCGCGGGCGAAGACAGCGCCCAGATCATCGTGCATCGCGCCGATGTCGCACGCCATCTGGCGAGGTCAAAGGGCAGGGATCGGGTGGAAATCGGCTAAAGCCCGAAGATGGCGCTCCCTACGAGACTCGAACTCGTGTTTTCGCCGTGAGAGGGCGACGTCCTAGACCGCTAGACGAAGGGAGCAGCGATCGGCCGCACAGTATAGCGGCAGGCGCGCACGGCTCAAGCGATTTTTTGCCTGCGGCGATCAATTGGCGGCGCTGAGCCCGTCGGCATAAAGCCGCCAGAGCAGCAGTACCGCATAAATCGCGATCAGAGCGAAGCATACGATCGTGACCGTGCGGGGGCCTTTGCTCTGCGGAATCGGTTCGCCGCGCAGACGGCGCAGGCGCAGGATGAGCAGGCGTACCGCCAGCCAGCCAAGAAACGAAAACAGCAGTAATGCCAAGAGAAGCTTCATCGCAGTATCGCAAGACCTGTCATGGCTCTATGCATTGGCAGGGGTCGCCTGGCGGTCGGTGTCGTGGCGCACACGATTTGCGCATACGCGCATGGCCCTTTGATGAAACAGCCATCGACGCAAGACCAACCCAACCCTAGCCGGCGAACGGTTTCATCAGGTTGCCGAGGAATACACCGGCGAGACGGGGTTCCATGCATAGCGAGAACAGCACGCCATAGCCCGCGCCCCACAGGTGCGCGCTGTGGTTGATGTGATCGTGACCAATGCGTCCGGCATAAAGACCGTAGGCCGTGAACAGACCGGCATAGACCACCGCAGGAATGGGAAAGAAAAATACGTAGATGGTCGACCAGGGGGCGATCAGCACATAGGCAAACAACACCGCCGACACCGCGCCCGAGGCGCCGAGGCTGCGATAGCGGCTGTCGTTGCGATGCTGCAGATAGCTCGGGATGATCGCCACCACCACGCCCACGACGTAGAAGATCGCGAACCCCGCGGCGCCTATGTAGCGCTCGAAAAACCCCTCGATCGCGCGGCCGAAGAAGAACAGCGTGATCATGTTGAACAGCAGATGCTGGCCATCGGCATGAATGAAACCGTGGGTGATCAGGCGCTGGTATTCGCCGCGATTGACGGCCGGCGGCCAGAAGATCAGCCGTTCCATCATGTCGCGGTTCTGGAATGCGGTAAACGAGACAGCGCAGGTCACCGCTATCAATAGAATCGTGACGATCATCGAAGCCTTTCCCGAAAAGAACGTGCAAGCGCCCGGGCCAGGCGCTGGTAACCCCCATGGTACCCGGGCTGTCCTTCTGCCGGGTGACGAAACAGCGTATCGCCTGTCGCTGAGCCAGGGCGTGTCGTCACAAGATAAGGCGGCGCATCGGCGGCCAAGCCGCGGCA